>MEXZ01000057.1:3017-7493 GCA_001773855.1 Candidatus Aminicenantes bacterium RBG_13_64_14 | reverse complement strand
AGGGTGAAAAGGCGGGACATCATCGGCTACATCGGCCAGACGGGCAAGGCCGCTGGTCCCCACGTCCACTATGAAGTGTGGCGGGACGGCAAGCGCCTCAATCCGTTTTTTTATATCCTGGAAGAATAGCCGGCCGCCGGCTGCCCCTCAACCCAAGAAATCGCCGGGGTCGATCCTTGTCCCCAGGGAAAAGACATGGGCTGCCATCGGGCCTTTGCCCTCCGGCTGGAGTACCTCGACGAGGAAGGCCGTGCCGCAGCCGCAGGCGACCGTCAGGCCGGCTTTCCCGACGGTGAGGACCGTGCCCGGCGCCTGACCGGCGTTCGCCGTTTCGACGTTCCTGCCGCTCAACATGCCTATTCTTCGGCCCTTGAAAAATGTGTAGACGCCGGGCCGGCCGGCCAGGGCCCGGACCCTCCGGTCCACGGCCGGGGCCGAGTCATCCCAACGAATCCGGCCGTCCTCTTTCTTAATTTTGGGGGCGAGCGTCGCCCCGGCAGCGTCCTGCTCGACGCGGATGACCGAATCGATGCGGGCGAGCGTTCCGAGAAGCAGTTCCGCTCCGAGGACGGCCAGGCGATCTTCGAGTTCACGGGCCGTTTCCCGCGGCCCGACGGGAACACGCTTCATGGCCAGGATGTCGCCCTCGTCCATCCTGTCGTTGAGCTCGATGATGGTTACCCCGGATTCCGCGTCGCCGGCGAGGATCGTCCATTGGACGGGGGCCGCGCCGCGGTATTTGGGGAGAAGGGAGAAATGGACGTTGAGAGAGCGGTGTCGGGGGAGGGCATGGACGGCGTTCGGGATGATCTGCCCGTAAGCGACGACGATGTTGACGTCGGGGGCGGCCGACCGGACCCGTTCGAGGGCCGCTCCGTCCGTCCGGATCTTGGCCGGCTCGATCACGGGGATTCCCTGCTCGACGGCGAAGGCCTTGACGGCCGACGGCAGGAGCTTCCGGCCGCGTCCCGCGGGCTTGTCGGGCTGAGTGACGACGAGCTCGACTTCATGCCCCGCCCCGAGGAGGGCGCGGAGGGAGGGGAGGGCCGCCGCCGGGCTCCCGAAAAAGACGATCTTCATGCTTTTTTTTTGGCCGCCGCGTTTTTTTTCAGTTTTTTCCGGATGAGTTTCCGCTTCAAGGGAGAGAGCTTCTCGACAAAGAGGATGCCGTCGAGATGATCGATTTCGTGGCACAGGACGCGGGCCAGCAGGTCTTCGGCGTCGACCTCGACGGTCTGTCCCTCGAGGTCCAGGCCGCTGACGGTCACCCGGTAGGGCCGGGCGACTTTTTCGCGGATGTCCGGAACAGACAGGCAGCCTTCCTCGCAGATGACCTCGCCCTCTTTGCTGATGAGCTCCGGATTGACGAGGACGATCAGGTCGTCCTTGCTCTCGCCGACCGTGAGGTCGACGACGATGAGCCGCTTGCTCTCGCCGACCTGGGGCGCGGCCAGGCCGAGGCCCGGCGCGGCGTGCAACGTTTCGACCATGTCCCCGGCCAGGCGGACGATGTCCGCGTCGACGCGCTCTACGGGCTCCGCTTTCTTAACGAGCATCGGGTGCCCGATGATGAGGATTTCGCGTATGGCCATGTCATTTTCCGTCCGTATTCTACCCGAAAATGACAAAGAGGGACAGTCCCCATTCGGGGGCAGTCCCTCTTTGTTTTGTTCTTAGATCACGGCCGAAGGCGGCGCCGGTTCGTCGGCGGCGCCGGCGTTCTTGAGCGGCACCCGGATGAGATAGAGCCCGATGAGGACGAGGACGGCCAGGCCGCCGATGTAGAGATCGACCACGCCGAAGTACTTGCCGCTCTTGAAAAGCGACGGGATATCGAAATGGATGATGTTATTGAGGAAGAAGAACTTCCAGGCAGCCTTCATGAGACCCATCAAACCTTCCCCGGCGATCAGCCCGGCGGCGAGCAGGATGCCGACGTTGGTCGCCCGGGCGGTCTGGGCGGCGTTGAATTTCCTCTTGGCCATGGACTTGTCGACGATGCCCTTGATCATGCCGCCGACGAAGATGGCGAAGGTCGTCTCGAGAGGGAGGTACATTCCGACGGCGACGAGCATCGGCGACTTGACCTGGACGAGGATGAAAGCGAAGCCCATGAGCATGCCGACGATGACGAGCGGCCAGGCCATATCGCCGCCGACGATGCCCTGGGACAGGGCGGCCATCAGGCCGGCCTGGGGCGCGGCCAGTTCCTTGCTCCCGAAAGTGAAGGCGCCGTGGAGGAGCATCAGCGGAAAGTACATGACGAGAGAAGCGACGAGGATGCCGAGGATGTTGCCGGCCTGCATCTTCCAGGGCGTGCCGCCGAGGATGTGACCGACCTTGAGGTCCTGCAGCATCTCGCCGGCGACGGCCGAGGAGACGCAGACGACGGCGGCGACCCCGAGGACCGCGGCGACGCCGCTCGTCCCGGTGGCTCCGACGAGGACCATGAGCAGGGCGGCGATGATCAGGGTCGACAGGGTCAGGCCGGAGATGGGGTTATTGGACGAGCCGATCGTCCCGACGAGGTTGCCCGAGACCGCGGCGAAGAAGAAACCGGCGATGGCCATGACCACCGCGGCGACGACGGCCGAACCGAGGGACTTCGAGAACGTGTTGTAAACGAAGACCATCAGGAAAAAGGTCAGGGCCATGAGGACGAGGACGAGCTTCATGTTCAGGTCCTTTTCGAGCCTCGAAACGACCTCGCCCTGCCCGGCCGCCTTCTTGACGTCGCCGATGGAGCGCTTGAGGCCGGCGCCCAAGTTCTTCCGCATCCGGTAGAGGGTGTAGCCGGCGCCGACGAGCATGCCCCCGACGGCGATCGGCCGGATGATGAACTTCCAGACGTTGGTCACCATGTCGGCCCAGTTGACGTCGGCCGCAGCGACGCCCGGTCCGTAGAACGCGCCGATGAGCTGCGGTCCGAGGAAAAACATCAGCAGGGGCGCGAACAACCCCCAGGCCAGGACGCCGCCGGCGAAGTTGAGGGAGGCCAGGCGCGGCCCGATGATGTAGCCGACGCCGATGTAGGCGGGGAAGATGCCCGGCCCGGAGACAGCCACGGCGCCGCCCGCTCCGATCTTGGCCGCGTCTTTCGCCGCGCCCAGCCGGACGAAGCTCGTCCCGAGCGTGCCGACGCGGATGATGAAGTCCTTGCTGGCGGCGAAGGCCTGGATGACGCCGAGGGAATAGAGTAACGCCCCCAGTCCCATGGCCTGGAACAGGAACTTCGAGCCCTGGCTGCCTTTCTGCCCGGCTTTATGGATTTCGGCCGCGGCGACCGACTCGGGGAAGCCGAGGTCGGGGTCGGTGACCATGACCCGGCGGAGGAAGGTGACGAACATGATGCCCAGGAGGCCGCCGATGAACATCAGGGCCACCGACTTGATGTAGGCATCGAAGGTGTTGAAGTTCGTCCAGGCGCCGGAGATGACGAAGGCGGGGATGGTGAAGATGGCCCCGGCGGCGATCGACTCGCCGATGGAGCCCACCGTCCGGGCGATGTTCTCCTCGAGGATCGAGCCCTTCATGATCCGCAGGACGGCCATGCCGATGACGGCGGCTGGGTAGGTGGCCGCGATGGTCATGCCGGCCCGCAGGCCGAGGTAGGCGTTGGCCGCGCCCAGGATGACCGTCATGACGAGGCCGATGAGGATGGCCCGGAGGGTGAACTCTCTCTGATCCGTATTTTCGGGGACGTAGGGTTGGTGACTCATCGCGAGCTCCTTTCCGAAGTTTCCTAATGTATATGAGAAGTTTGGAAGCAAAGTCAAGCCTGTTTCGCCGCCTGGAGGCCGCCCCGGAGACAGGAGTTGCTTCGGAGGGAGAAATGTGTTAAATATTCCCTCGTTGAAGAGAGAGGCAAAATGAGCGTTATCAGCTGGTTGAAAGATAGGTTTTTCTGCGACCTGGCCATCGACCTGGGGACGGCCAACACCCTGGTCTTCCTCAAGGGAAAGGGCATCATCGTCCAGGAGCCCTCGATCGTCGTCGTCAACAAGTTGACGGGCAAAGTCGAAGCCGTCGGTTCGCGGGCGAAAGAAATGCTCGGCAAGACGCCGGCGAGCGTCATGGTCATCAAGCCCATGCGTGACGGTGTCATCGCCGACTTCGAGATCGCCGAGAAGATGCTGGACTACTTCCTCAAGAAGGCCATGAACAACCACGGTTTCCTGCTCCGGCCGAGGATTGTCATCGGCATCCCGACCGGGATCACCCAGGTCGAGCGCCGGGCCGTCAAGGACGTGGCCCTGCGGGCCAAGGCCTCGGAGGTCTACCTCATCGAACAGCCCATGTCGGCCGCGATCGGAGCGGGCCTGCCCATCTCCGAGCCGACTGGGAACATGATCGTCGACATCGGCGGTGGCACGACCGATATCGCCGTCATCTCCCTCGACGGGATCGTCTTCAACCACAGCATCCGCGTCGCCGGCAACGAGATGGACGACGCGGTCATCCACTACTTGAAGAAAA
>MEXZ01000057.1:0-2947 GCA_001773855.1 Candidatus Aminicenantes bacterium RBG_13_64_14 | reverse complement strand
CCTCAAGAACGTGGACAAGAGGATCCGCGAAGAGACCCAGCTGCCCGTGTTCATCACCGAAGACCCCCTGACGACGGTCGTTCTCGGGGCCGGCAAGATGCTCGACGACCTGGACCTGCTGAAGAAGATCTCGCTCATCTGAGGTCGGAGCCGCGGCGGCTCGAGAGGTTCCATGCCCATCTGGGAAAAGCGACGAAGCGCCCTCATCTTGGCCGGGCTCGCGGCCTTCCACATTCTCCTCATCTCCATCCAGATCCCGCGCGGGGCGGAGAAGTCGCTGTTCGAAAAGTCACTCTTCTTCCTCTTCTCGCCCGTTCAGAGAGCCGTCACCGGCGCCGTCCGCGGGGTCGGGTCCCTGTGGACGAACTACTTCGACCTGCGCGGCGTCCGGGGCGAGAACCAGAAGCTCAAGAAGGAGAACTTCTTCCTCAACCAGGACGTCCGGTTCCTCGAAGACCGACTCCAATTCTTCCGGTCAGAGGCCCAGGTCCGGGAGAGACTGGCCGCCTTCCAGGGAAAGATCGTCCCCGCGCGGGTCATCGGGGTCGACAGCGCCAACCCCTACCAAACGATCGTCCTCGACAAGGGGAGCCTCGACGGGGTCGGCAAGGACATGGCCGTGTGCGACCGTTTGGGCAACCTCGTCGGGCGGACGATCGAGCCGGTGAGCTTTAAGGAGACGATGGTCCAGCTCATCACCGATAAGGACAGCAGCGTCAGCGTCGTCTCCACTGTCGACCGGCTGACGGGTTCCGTGACCGGCAGGTCGGGCGCCCTCTGCGAGCTTCGCCATATTTTAGCCAGCGCCAGCGGCGGGCAGCCGGGCGAGGAGCTCCTAACGACCGGCTACGACAAGATCTACCCGGCCGGCCTGCGCGTGGGCAGTATCCGGAGCCTCGAGAAGGACGAGTCCTCGCCGATCTTCCTCAGGATCACCGTCGAGCCGTATTTCCGGTTCAACACGATCGACGTCGTCGCCGTCATCACCAAGACGGGGGGCGGAGATTGAGGGAAACCGCCATGAAGGATGTCCTCCGCGCCTTCCTGGCGACGCTCCTCGCCGTCTTCGTTTATTCGCTGGCCGGCGGCGCCGGGCCGGAGCTCATCGTCGTTTTCAACGCCTTTTCCGTGGTCGTCCTCTATTTCTCGGTCCGCAGGGGAGAGGTCTTCGGGGCTTTCCTGGGGACGGCGTGCGGCCTAGTCCAGGACTCCTTCTCCCTGGGCGTCTTCGGCGTCGGGGGCCTGACCAAGACCCTGCTCGGCTTCTGGGCGGGCTTCATCTCCCGGAGGATCGATGTCGCGCCGCTGTTCCGCAATGGACTTTTCATGCTGGTCATGTCGGTTCTGGAGATGATCCTCTGGGTCCTCGTCACGGCGGTCGTCCGCCGGGAATCCCTGAACTTCCACGGCGGGCTGATCCTGCTCCAGCCCCTGGTCACGGCCGTCCTGGGGAGCTCCCTCTTCGCCGGCGAGCGGCGGCTCCGGGCCCGGGGCTCACGAGGCGCCTGATGCCCGAAGTGAACATCTATGAAGACCTGTCGCTCGTGCGGCGCCGGGCGAACACGGTTTTTTGGGTCATCTCCGCCCTGATCTTCTTGGCCCTGTCCTTCTACTGGAAGGTCCAGATCGTGGATTACAAGAAGTTCTCCGGCCTGGCCGAGGCCAACCGGACCCGGCAGCGGGCGCTCGCAGCTCCGCGGGGGCTCATCCTCGACAGGAAAGGCGAGATCTTGGCCGACAACGGGGCTTCCTTCAAGGTTTCCTTCATCCGTGAGAACGTCAAGGACATGGAAGGGTCCCTGGCCGCGGTCGGCCGACTCCTCGAGATCGACGTGGAAACCCTCCGCAGCCGTATCGAGCAGTACAGGGACCTTCAGCCGTTCGAGCCGATCGTCATCGAGGACGGACTGAGTTCCCGCGATGTCGCCCCGATCGAAAGCCGCCGGCTCGAGTTCCCGGAGCTCGTGGTGGACGCGGAACCCCGGAGGTTTTACCCCAAAGGAGCCCTGGCCGCGCACGTCCTCGGCTATCTCCAGGAACGAACCCCCGAGGAGATCCGGGCCGAGCCGGACCGGGCCGCTCGGGCGGGGGAGATGGTCGGCAAGACCGGGGTCGAGAGGGAGTACGATGACATCCTGACGGGCGAGGACGGGAAGATCATCGAAGTCGTCGATAGCCTGGGCCGTGTCCGTGCCGAAAAAGCGCGTCAGAACCCCGTCCAGGGCGGCGACGTCGTCCTGACGCTCGACCACCGGCTCCAGGCCAGAGCCGAGGAGGCCCTCGAGGGCCGCGAGGGCGTGGTCGTCGCCCTCGACCCCCAGTCGGGCGAGATCCTGGCCCTGGCCAGCTTCCCCACCTTCGACCCAAACAGGTTCATCACCCGGTTCACTCCGACCGAATGGCGCCAGCTCATGAACGATCCGCTATCGCCCCTGGAGAACAGGGCCATCCGCGGCCTTTATGCGCCGGGATCGATCTTCAAGTTGGTCATGAGCCTCGGCGGGCTCGATTCCGGCTTCGTGACGCCCGATACGAGCGTCTATTGCAGCGGATCGACCCAGATCTACGGCGCCGTCCGCCACTGCTGGTTCGCACCGGGGCACGGTTCGATGAACCTGGCCGACGCCATCAAGAATTCGTGCAACATCTATTTCTACACGCTCGGCCGGCGGATGGGTATCGACATGATCGCCATGGCCGCCGGGCGGCTGGGCCTCGGGAAAAAAACCGGCGTGGACCTGGCCGGTGAGAAAGAGGGGCTTGTACCGAGCTCGGAATGGAAGACGAAGACCCTGAAGACCCCCTGGTATCCCGGGGAGACGATCTCGGTCGCCATCGGCCAGGGCCAACTCCAGGTAACCCCGCTCCAGATCGCGGCCCTCACCGCCATTATCGCGAAACGGGGCCAACGGAAACGGCCCCATCTCTTCCTGAGCGCCCCGGCGGG
>MEXZ01000056.1:5711-8269 GCA_001773855.1 Candidatus Aminicenantes bacterium RBG_13_64_14 | reverse complement strand
CCCTGATAGACCTGGATCTCCGTGTCCCGGTTCTCCCGGACGTCCACCCGGTAGATGCCGCGGTCGAGGACGAAGAAAGAGGAATCGGCGGTGTGAAGCTCGATCCCCTTTTCCTTCTTCAGCGTGCCCACGACGAGGTAGACGTTCCCCGACCAGACGCGGAGACGGGTGATGTCGTCTTCCTTCTTGGGCAGGTTCAAGACGTCGAGCTTGGTGTCGTTGTCGAGCCGGATATAATTCCCCTTGCCGAAGTGGATCTCGGCCCGGCCGTCCGCCGTTCCGATCCGGTCGCCCTCGCTGATGGGCATGTTGAGGGCCCCTTCCTCGTAACCGAGGTCGGATGCCCTCTGGACGAACGCCTTCCCTTCGACGAAGCTCAGGCGGGCAATGGATTCGTTCGTGTATTTCGCATCCTTCGTATCTTGGGGAGGGGCTGTCTTGGGATCCTGGGCCCAAGCCCCGGCTGCTATCAAGAAGAGTGCGATTATGACAAGCGTTATCCTTTTCATGGTCATTCTCCTATCCGATATCTTCTTTATGCAAGAACTATGCCAAAGCCTCCCCCTGAAAAAGGGTAGGAAACGGGCCCGGTTTGTCCTATGGAGGTGACGGTTTTCCAGGGGGAGGACACTCAAGAGGCCGGGATGTCCCACTTCCTATGGAATATGCGCAGGGAATCTTCGAGCTCGACCCGAAGTGCCTCGGAAGGGGGAATCCCGGCCGGGCCGGGACTGCCCCCCGCAGAGGGACTGTCCCTCTTGGCGAGCGTCTTCAGGACCTCACGGACGCCGTCCCGGAGGGCCCCGAGGTCGTAGCCGCCCTCGAGGACCAAGGCCAGTCGGCCCGCCGCGGTCCGCTCGGCCATGGTCATAAGCGCCGCTGTCATTCGCCCGAACCCGGACGTGGTCACCGCCATCCCTCCGAGAGGGTCTCCCGCGGCGATGTCGAAGCCGGCGCTCACGAGGATGAACTCGGGCTCGAACCGGGCCGCGACCGGGGCCAGGATCCTCTCAAAAATGTGGAGAAAATCGGCGTCGCCCTTGCCGGCGCGGAGGGGGACGTTGAGGTTGTAGCCGAGGCCTTCCCCGTCGCCGAAGTCCCGGGCGGCCCCGGAACCCGGGTAGAACGGCGACTGATGAGTCGAAAAATAGAGCACATCGCGCCGCGAATAAAAAGCGAGCTCGGTGCCGTTGCCGTGATGGAGATCCCAGTCGACGACGAGAACGCGCCGGAGGCCGTAGCTGCGGATGAGATGCTCCGCGCCGACGGCGACGTTGTTGAAAACGCAAAAGCCGCGGGCCCGGGACGCTTCGGCGTGGTGGCCGGGCGGCCGGACGAGGGCGAAGGCGTTGCGCAAGGTCCCGTCCATGATCAGGTCGAGCGACCGGAGGACCCCCCCGGCGGCGAGGAGGGCCGTATCGAAGGTCTTCGGCCCCGCCGTCGTATCCATGTCCAGGGGAACGATCTTACCGGCCGTGGACCGGACATAGTCGATATATCCCTTTTTGTGGATCCGGCCCAGCTCAGCCTCGGTCGCCGGGCGGGGCTCGACGGCGAGATAGGGGATGGGCGGGTCCTCGGCGATCATCCGGTTGAGGACCTCGATCCGACCTGGCGATTCGACATGGTATGCGCCCATGTCGTGATCCCTGAAGCGCCGATCTTTGACGATCCCGGTTGTCATTATTTCGACTGCGGTTTGGGGAAAAACTTCTCCAATTCCTCCGGCTTTGGCTTCGGCGTGAGCAGGCTGACGACAACGAGCGCGCCGAGCGAGGCGATGAGCGACGGGTAGATGATGGGGATGCCCCAGGGGTCGCCGTCGGGGGCCGGGATGCCGGGGATCTTGGACAGGGCGAAGAAAACGAGGCAGACGACCGTCCCGGCGATGATCGAAGCCAGGCCGCCGGCCTTGGTCACCCGTTTCCAAGCCAGCGCGGCGATGAGGGCCGGGGTGATGGCGACGCCGTAGATCGTGTAGGCGAAGAAGCTCATTTCGAGGACTGACTTGAGCTGCGTGGCGAGCAGAAAGGCCACGACGCCGATGGCGACGATGAGGACCTTCTGCAGGGCGACCATCTTCTTCGGGTCGGCGTTTTTCTTGATGAAACGCTGGTAGATGTCGCGCATGACCGTCGTCGAGGGGGAGAGGAGGTAATTCATGCCCGTCGAGATGACGACGGCGCAGGCCGCGGCGAGGAGCAGAACGCCGACAGGGAAGGGCACGAGCTGTTTGGCCGCCATCAGGACGACCTTGCCCCCGGCCTTGGGGATACTCAAGTCTATCTGGCCCTTGAGCTTGCTGAAGGCGAAGACGGCGATGACGACGACGACCGTTTCGACGAAGATCGTTCCGACCGTCCACCAGGCGACGGCCTTTTTGGCGTCCTTTCCCGACTTGGCGCTGTAGAATTTCTGGTACATGCTCTGCACGCCCAGGAGGAGGAACATCGTCGACAGGAAGTAGCCGATGGCCTTGAGCCAGGGGTGGACGCCGAACTGGTTGTTGACGACGGCGAAATAGCCCGGCTCCAGAGCCGCCTTGGCCGCCGGCAGGC
>MEXZ01000056.1:3869-5675 GCA_001773855.1 Candidatus Aminicenantes bacterium RBG_13_64_14 | reverse complement strand
GACAGGCCAGGACGATGATGATGCCGTTCGGCAGGTCCGTGTAGGCGATGGCCACCATTCCGCCCAGGGCGGTGAAGAGGATGACGAACGCGGCGGCGATGAACGTGCCCGTCGCCTCGGAGATCTTGCCGTCGGTGATGACGTTGAGGATGAAGCCGCCGGCGACGAACTGGTAGGAGACGATGGAGACGAAGGATATGATCAGGGCGATGGCCCCGAAGAGACGGGCGGCCGGTCCATAGCGGACCTCGAGGACGTCGCCGACCGTGTACTGCCCGAAGGTGTGGATCTTGGCGGCGAGGAAATAGATGAGGATGATCCCCACCCAGGCCCCGGCGGCCAGCCAGAGGGCCGAGAAGCCGGCCTTGGATGCGAACTCGGCGCCGCTGATGAACGTTCCCGAACCGATCCAGGTGCAGATCAGGGTGAAGACCATGACCTGCCATTTCAGGCTCCTGCCGGCGACCATGAACTGCTCCTGGCTTTTAATTTTCCTGGAGCGGACGAAGTTCAGAACCGTCAAGGCGAGGAGATAAATGAGGATGATGATGAGATAACTCGACATGCCGCCCTCCTAAACGTCCGGTTTGACCGGCGCTATCATAACAAATTGTTCGGTTCTTCGCCGCTTTTTTTCTCGAGCTTCACCGATAGGAGCTTGGTCATGTTGGGTTCGGACATGGTCGTGCCGTAGATGTAGTCGGCCACTTCCATCGTCTTGTAGTTGTGGGTGATGAGGATGAACTGCGTCTGGTGCTTGATCGTCTTCAGGAGGTCGAGGAAGCGGGCCAGGTTGACATCGTCGAGGGCGGCGTCCACTTCGTCCAGGAAACAGAAGGGCGAGGGCCGGTAGCGGAAGAGGGCGAACAGGAACGACAGGCTGGTCAGGGATTTCTCGCCGCCGGAGAGCAGGTTGAGGTTCTGGACGCGCTTTCCCGGCGGCTGGGCGACGATCTCGACGCCGCTCTCCAGCGGGTTGTCCGGCTCGAGGAGCTTGACCTCGGCGTTGCCGCCCTTGAATAGCGCCTGGAAGATCTCCTGGAAGTTCTTGTTGACCTCCTCCAGGGCCTTGAGGAACTGGGTCTTGCTCTCTTCGTCGATCTTGCGGATGGCCTCCTCGGTGGAGGAGATGGAATCCCGGAGGTCGCCGCGCTGCTCGAAGAGGAAGTCGAAGCGTTTCTTCTGTTCGAGGTATTCCTCCTCGGCCATGAGGTTGACCGCCTTGAAGCGGGAGAGGGTTTCGCGAGCATCCTCGAGGTCTCTTTCGACCTCGTCGTCGGTCATCTCGGCCAGGGGCCGCCATTTCTTCGCGGTCCGCCTGGGCTTGACGGCCTCGCCCGGAAGGACGGCCTTGTCGGCCGGCTCGGAAGCCCCGGCGTCGGCATCCTCGGTGTCTTCTTCGGCCAGCTCCACGGCCTCCTGGTCGCCGGCGGGGATGGCCGCGGGAGCGGCCTCGCCGGCGGACTTAGCTTCCATCCGGAGCTCGGCCAGGGTCTTCTTGAGCTCCTGCCAGCACATTTCGTCGAGGTTGACCAGGTCGCGCTCGACCTCGGCTTTGCGGATCTCGTGCCTGACCCGCTCGTTCTTGGCCGCCTCTTCCTCCCCCCGGCTTTTCTGGACGATGGTCTCGGACCCTTCGAGGGCCTTGCGGACCTTTTCGAGTTCGTCTTCCGTCGCCTCCAGCGCGGCCTCGGCCCGGAGGCGCTCTTCGCCGCGGGTCTTGGCGCTTTCCCGGAGGGCCAGGATCTCGTCCCGGAGACGGGCCTTGTCCTCCTCGCTGCACCGGGCGTCGGTCTCGAGCTGCTG
>MEXZ01000056.1:2853-3834 GCA_001773855.1 Candidatus Aminicenantes bacterium RBG_13_64_14 | reverse complement strand
TCGCCCGCATCTGCTCGCCGAGGCCGTTCATCTTTTCCTGGACGAGGTCGAGACCGGCCTTCGTTTCGAAGAAGCGGCGTTCGAGGCCGGCGGCTTCGGCCGAGAGGGCGGCCAGGGCCGTCTCCTTCGCTTCGATCCTTTCCTTGAGCTCCCGGGTTTCGGACTCGCGGAGCGTCAGGCCTTGGCCCGCGCTGCGGAGGATCTCGCCAAGCCGCCCTTTCTCTTCGCGCAGGAGGCCGAGCTCACGGCCGAGGATCGTCTGCGTCGTCCGGATCCTTTCGCTCTCGCCGAGCCCGTAGCGATGTTCACGCTCCCTGTCCTGGAGGACGCGCTCCGCCCGCTCGAGGTTTTCGCGGGCGCCCGCAAGCTCCGCCTCGAGGGCCTCGATGCCCTTCTGCTTTTCTTCGAGGTCGGCGGCGACGGGGGCGGATTCGGACTCGAGATGGGCGATCTCCGCATCGAGCCGGCGCATTTCCGAGGTCAGGGCGATCGCGCCTTCGGCTTTCTCGCCGAGCCGGAGGAGCCCGGAGGACAAGAGCAGGTCGCCCGAGGGCGTCAGGAAGTTCAGCCCGGGATGATCGACCCAGGCGCGGACCGCTTCGCCGGCGTCCCTGACGATGACGGCGTCCTCGAGGCCGGGCAGTCGGTCCTTGAGACGGTCGTCGGGTTCGATGAGGCTCTTGAGCAGCCCGATGACCCCGGGGCGGCCAAGGACCTCCTCGGGGATGGCCGGCCTTGCCGCGGCTGGGATGAGCAGGTAGGTTCCGCGAAGGCCCTCCGGAAGGCCCCTCAGGAATTCCTCAGCCGGGACGACGCGCGACCTGGCCCCCTCCCGCCAGAACGTGTCGAAGAGGAGGGCGTTCTCCGGCTTCGTCCGGATGAGGTCGGCCAGGATGCCCAGCCCGCCGGGGACCTCGTCGGCCGGGGATTCGCCGCGCTCTTTCTCGTCGATTTTTCGGAGGGCCTGGAGATGGTAGGCGG
>MEXZ01000056.1:436-2698 GCA_001773855.1 Candidatus Aminicenantes bacterium RBG_13_64_14 | reverse complement strand
ATCCGGTCCGTGGTCTCGACAAGGAGTCCGGCCTGCTCGCTGAGCTGGGCGGCGAGCTTCTCCTCCTGGCGGCTGAGGAGCTCGATCTCCTTGTCGGTCCGGACGCTTTCGTTTTTGGCCTCCGTCAGCCCCTGCAGCGCCTGGAGGTAGTCGCCGCGCAGGCGCTCGATGTCCTTCTCCTCGGCGAGCCGGGCTTCGCGCGCGGCCCCGAGGTCCGCCTCGGCGCGGACGACGTCGGACCGGTTCGTCCCGAGCGTTTCCTCGAAACCGCCGAGCCTCGCCCGGAGGTCTTCGAACTCCTGGGTCAGCATGAGGACGTCTTCGAGGAATTCGTCGCGGTCGCTTTCGGCGCGCGTTTTCTTCTCCTCGAAAAACTCGACCCTTTTCGATTCGCGCTCGATGTCGCTCTCGACCCGGGCGACGAGGGACTTCAGCCCGAAGAGCTTTTCCTGGCTCTCCTTGAGGCCCTTCTCCAGGTCCCAGAGTTCCTTCCGCCGGGCCGCCGCGTCCTTCTCCTCGCTCCTTAGGCGGGCCGTGACGTCCCGTTCGCGGCGGAGACCTTCCTCGTAGAGGGCGGAGGCCTCGCCCTGGGAATTCTCGAGCAGAACGAGTTTTCTCTGGTAGTGGTGGGAGGTGAGCTCCCGGATGCGCTCGCGCAGGCGCCGGTAGCGGTTGGCCGCCTGGGCCTGGCGCTGAAGGGAGTTTTTCGCCTTCTCGACTTCGATGATGATGTCTTCGAGGCGGATGAGGTTCTGCCCGGTGCTGTCGAGCTTCGACTGGGCCTGGCGCCTCTTGTCCTTGTAGTAAGCCGTGCCGGCGGCCTCCTCGATGAACGCTCTCTTCTCGGTCGGCTTGGAGGTGACGAAGTTGCCGATAGAGCCCTGCTCGATGACGAAGTATTCCGTCTCGCCGATGGCGTGCCGCCAGAGCTCGTCCTGGATGTCCTTGAGGCGGACGGATTTGCCGTTCATCCGGTATTCGCTCTCCCCGGAGCGGAAGGCCCGGTGCGATACGACGAGCTCTTCCTCCTCGCTGGCCAGGGTCAGGACAGCGTCGACCATGCTCAGCGCGGGCTTCTTGGCGTTGCCGTTGAAGATGACGTCCTCGGTCCGGTCGCCGCGCACGACTTTCTGGCGGTGCCCGCCGAGGACCCAGAGCATGGCGTCGACGAGGTTGCTCTTGCCCGTGCCGTTGGGGCCGACGATGGCCGTGATGCCGGGGTGGAAGGCGATCTTCGTCCTGTCGGCGAAGGACTTGAATCCCTGCAATTCGAGCTTCTTGATGATCATGTTCATGGTTGTCGCGGCGCTTTCGGTCGAATAGGTCCAACCGCGGGATCGAACAAGAGGGGTATTGTATGCGATTCGCCCGGAATTTGAAAGAGGGGACCTCGGGAATCATCTTCGTTCGCTGCGGTGATTTTTTACGCCGGTCAGCACGCCGGACTCGGTGCCAAAACAACTCGCTCGGCGTGCGCTACGCCGAGCTCAAACACGTTTTGGCGGTTTCCCCTGAAACTGCCCTCGTCCGGCTTCTGACCGTCTAAATCACCGCTTATGCTCACTCCGATGATCCCCTCGGCCCCTATAGCAGGAACCGGAGCGCATGAGCAAGGCGTCAGCCTGGGAATATCCAGTCCGGTCGAATGTATTAAGGGTGGAAGCGAAAGCTTCCGGGAATCCGCCGCAAGGAGGCGAGCATGATCCAAGACGCCTTGTTTGTTCCGGACAGGAATTTTCGGACGAAAGCCGCGGCCCTTCCGGCCGCAGCCCTCATCCACGCGATCGCGCTGGCGCTGTTGGTGACGGTCCCGCTGCTTCGGGTGGGCGACCTGCCGGAGGTCGATTTCGCCAACGTCGTTATCGTCCCCGCGCCGCCTGTGCCGCCGCTTCCGCCGCCGAAAGCCCGGGCCGGGAACCCCGGCTCGCGCCTCGTGAAGAAGCCCGTGGCCGCCGCCGTCGGCAGCTGGAGGGTCGCTCCCGTCGCCATCCCCGACGGCATCGTCGAGGAGGGCTTGGGAGCCGACGGCGCCGAGGGCGGGATCGAGGGCGGCGTAGACTACGGGGCAGGCGGAGGCCTTCCCGCGAACCTCAAAGGGGGCATTCTCTATCAGCTCGTCGGCGATCCGTCCGAGCCCGTCGTGCGCGCCGCGGGCGATGTCAAGCCTCCCAAGCTCGTCCGGAGGATCGAACCCGACTACCCGGAAATCGCCCGGCAGGCGAGGGTCGAGGGCATCGTCGTCCTCGAGGCGACAACCGATGT
>MEXZ01000056.1:0-263 GCA_001773855.1 Candidatus Aminicenantes bacterium RBG_13_64_14 | reverse complement strand
CTACTTGACCCGGACGAGTTCCTTAGCGCTTTGGAGAGGGAAGGCTTTCCTATCCTCGGCGTATTTCAGGATGAACGTCTGAAGCCCGGACGTCGGGGCGGTCAGAACCAGCCAGCCCTCGGTCTCGACGTAGGGCAGAACGATCCGGCCGTCCTTGACGGCTTCGGTCAGCCAATCCTCATCGAGGAAGACGATCCGCAGCGAATCCTTATTCAGCCAGACGCGGGCCAGGGTGTGGCCGGGGATCATGTGCGTGTTGTACA
>MEXZ01000055.1:3062-4337 GCA_001773855.1 Candidatus Aminicenantes bacterium RBG_13_64_14 | reverse complement strand
GGCCGGGGCCGAAAAAGCAAGGCCCCGCTCCCGCTTCGTCCGGGGTATTGTCATTCCGCCCCGGATACTGATAATCTTCCCTCCTGCTCGAGGAGGTCAATATGAAGAAATACGTCGTTCCGGTCCTTCTGGTTTTCGCCGCGTTCGCCGCAGCGGTTCCTCTCGCGGCGCAAACCGCGCCCTCAGCCTCGAAATCGGAGGCCAAGTCCGGCGCCAAAGTCGAAAAAAAGCCGGCTCTCACTCCCGAACTGCTCTCGGGCCTGGCCTTCCGTAACATCGGCCCGGCCCTCATGTCGGGACGGATAAGCGATATCGTCATCCATCCCCTGAAGCGCCACACCTGGTACGTCGCCGTGGGATCGGGCGGCGTCTGGAAGACCGAGAACGCCGGCACGACTTGGACACCCGTTTTCGACGCCCAGGCGTCGTACTCCATCGGCTGTATCGCCCTCGATCCGTCGAATTCGGAGACGGTCTGGGTCGGCACGGGCGAGAACGTCAGCGGGCGCCACGTCGGCTTCGGCGACGGCGTCTACAAGAGCCTGAACGGGGGGAAGACCTGGACGAATATGGGCCTCAAGACGTCCGAGCACATCGGTCGGATCCTGGTCGACCCGCGGGACTCAAACGCCGTCTACGTCGCGGCCGAAGGGCCCTTGTGGTCCTCCGGCGGGGAGCGCGGGCTCTACAAGACGACCGACGGCGGCAAGACCTGGGCCCTCGTCCTCGAGATCTCGAAGGACACGGGCGTCACCAGCGCCGAGTTCGATCCCGCCAACCCCGACATCGTCTACGCCGCGGCCTACCAACGGCGTCGAAGCGTCGCCGCGTTCATGGGCGGCGGGCCCGAGTCGGGCATTTACAAGAGCGAGGACGCCGGCAAGACCTGGCGCAAGCTCACGGTCGGACTGCCCTCGGGAGACGTCGGCAAAGTCGGCCTGGCCGTCTCGCCCATCGACCCGCGCGTCGTTTACGCCACGGTCGAAGCCGGCCCGGAAGAGAAGGGCTTTTACCGGTCGACGGACAAGGGCGAAAGCTGGGAGAAGCGCAGCCCCTACATCAGCGGCGGCACCGGACCGCATTATTACCAGGAGATCTTCGCCGACCCCAGCGTCTTCGACCGGGTTTACCAGATGGACCCGTCGATGAAGATCACGAACGACGGCGGTAAGACATGGCGTCCCGTCGGCGAGAAGAGCAAGCACGGCGACAACCACGCCATGGCCTTCGTCAAGGGCGACCCCGACTACATCCTCAACGGCAGCGACGGCGGCG
>MEXZ01000055.1:0-3040 GCA_001773855.1 Candidatus Aminicenantes bacterium RBG_13_64_14 | reverse complement strand
CCGGACCTGGCGCTTTTTCGAGAACCTGCCCGTGACCCAGTTCTACAAGGGGCCTGCGTCATAAAAGTGGGGTAAATCATGCGGTCCGGGACTCCCAGTAGTCTTCGAGGCGGTTGGATTTCATAATACAGCGCAGGGCGATGATGGCATTGGCGCCCCGGACGGACCATTCCATACCGGATTGCTTGAGGCGTTGGCCGATGACGGTCTTACATCCGGCCTCCACGACGCCGGAACCGACGAACAAGCCTTGCGCTCGGAACGTGTTGTAGCGCATCCGCTCTTTATTCTTGTCCAAGTACCGGATTTCAATCTCAGCGGCCTTCTTCAGGTCGGGATCTTCGGGAAGGAATCGACGAGCCTGGAAGATGATCGTTTCGACCCGTCCCGCGTCCAGGAGCGCCCACCAGCGCTGACGCCGCCGCTCCATTTTCTTCTCGTCCGATCCGACCAAGGTCCGGCATAACGCCGAGATGTGTTGGCGGGCGTGATACAGATCGATGATCGAGAGGGCCTGGGGGAAGTGCATCTCGGCCAGATTCTTCACCCACTCCGCCCCGTCTCCCAGGACAACCACCCTGCGGGCCCGGGCCAACCCCCGCCGCCACGCTTCCCCGTAAATCCGCCAACCGAACACTTCGGCCCTCTCGATCGCGCCGGCGAACGTCGTCGAGTCCGGATCCCGGATCGGACGCCCCTCCTCATCGACGGTGGTCTGGGTAAAGACGCAGCCCAGCTTGGCCTCGCGGGTCTTGGCCACACCGTCGGCGTGCTTGCCCTTGACGCCGACGAGCTCCTCCGGCCTCATGGGCACCCCCGTCCCGTCGTAACTGATGTACATCAGCGGGATATCCTTGTCGGGTTCCGGCCCGTCCTCCGCCGGCATCTGCTCCCGTTCCTCCCGGCTCCAGATGTCCATCTCCTGGCCGATTCGCTCGGCCACCCGCTCGACATCCTTGGCGCTGACCTCCAGTCCGGCGTAAATCTTGAGGTCGTCGCGTCCGTCCTTGAAGGTCGATTGACTCCCGGCCCGGGCCATCATCCGCCGCAATCCCGGGGAACGCGTGGTCCCGACGACATCCAAGGCCTCGTCGCCCGGATAGCGGACCGCCTGACAGCGGGGACATTGATAACGTGACCGGTCATAAGCGACCGGGCCTAGGATGGTCATCAGTTCCTTGCGCCGGACGCCGCGGCTTTCCAGGCGTTGGCCGCACCGGCAGAGGAGCTCTTGCTCCCTCCGCCCCGAACCATGCTCGGCCAACATCTCGGCCAGAACCTTGGCCCCGCAGGCTAAGACCGCTACCCGCAGGGCCGATTCCCAGGCCTCCAGGTCGGCCGTCCCCGCCGCCTCCAGGAGTCGTTTTACTTCCCGGTCTTGTTCAACCCGGATTTCAAGCGTTTTTTTTCCTGCTCCGTCGTCCGCTTTAATGCCCCCAGCTTCTCGGTGATTTGTTCGTACTCCCGACAGAGAGCCTGGAAACGCTTGAAGGCGTCGATGTCCTCCCGGGTTTGTTGGAGAGCCTGGGGAGTGGTGAGGCGCCGGCTGACGGTCTTGGAGCCTTGATGCCGGGTGAAGACATAGTAAGGACCTCGCCGGGCGGCCTGCTCTTGACCCTTGCGCAGAACCGGGAAAAACTGTTCGGTGATGGCCCCGCGACGCATGGAGCGAATAGCCTTGATGTTTTCGAGGATGGCCAGACGCCGAGACTCGATGTGTTGAATGGGATTCATAGTTCCTCCATATGTAGCATTAATGCTACATTATCAGAATCCCGGCCCCTTGTCAAATCCTAAAACCCATTTTTGTGACGTAGGCCCGAGGCCGGATTCCGTCTTGCAATCACCCGGGCATAAATTTAGAATAAGATCGCTGTCTCTATTCGGAGGACCTGATTCGAGGAGGGGAACAAATGGACCAAGACACATGTTGTCCCAAGTTCGATCCGGCCCCGTGGGACGATAAGACCTTTGAATGGAAGGATAAAAAATTCGTCAAAGACCGGGTGTTCTCGATCTTCAATATCCCCATGAATTTCGGCGCCGTGATGAAACGCCTGGACAGGAAAACCAGGGAATCGTCGGCCGCGATCCCCGATTACATGTGCCTGTCGGACCACACGTCTAAGTGGAACATGGAAGTCTATCTGGCCGTCGACAAGGAAATTCCCGGGGGGGACAACGTCACATTGAGCGGGAACTTCCTGAGCAAAGTTTATGAGGGCCCTTTCCAGAACACGGGGAAATGGTGCAAGGATTTCGAAGCCCTCGCAATAAGCAGGAACCTGAATATCGACAAATGGTACATGTGGTATACGACGTGCCCGAAATGCGGAAAAAAATACGGCAAGAACTACGTGGTCATCGTGGCCCGGACGAGCTAACGGGATCGTGACCCCGCATTCCGGGGCAGAGCCCCGTGGCCACATATGTCAAGCCGCAGCCGGGAGGAGCAGCCCATGAGCATCGATCCAAGCCGCTCGACGACCGGCAGGATTGGACCCGCGGTCGTTGCCGCCTTTATCGCGACCTTGCTGTTGTCCTTCGGCGGCCCCGCGATCGCCCAGGACGAGCCCTTCATCGTCCACGACACGAAACCCATCATCATGCAGGGGCCGTATATCACATCGCTTTCCGAGACGGGGGCGACGATCGTCTGGATTACCGATACGCCCTGCCACGCCAAGGTCGTATTCGGGTTGAAGGGAGAGGCCTTGAACCGAGAGGCCGACAACGCCATTCATGGCCTATTGCCAATCGGGACGCTCCATACCGTCCACCTCGCAGGACTCGAGCCTGGTCGCTCCTACGCGTACAACGTCGTGGCCACGCGGGTCGTCAAGATGAAGGCCTACTGGCCCGAGAAGGGACTGCCGGCCGAGAGCCCGGAACTGTCGTTCACGACGTTCGACAGGGCGAAACCCTCCGTGTCCTTCAGCGCCATCGCCGACACCCACGAGGACAACACCCGCGTGGGCGACCTGCTCCAGGCGACCGACTGGCCGGCAACGGAATTCCTGGTCCACCTTGGCGACGCCTA
>MEXZ01000054.1:5122-9333 GCA_001773855.1 Candidatus Aminicenantes bacterium RBG_13_64_14 | reverse complement strand
GTGTGTCTGCAGGGAATTCCGCGGCGAGGTCCGCGGCAGGATAGGACTCGCGCCGCAAGGAGCTTCGGGGTTCGGATACGACCCGCTTTTTTATTACCCGCCCCTGCGCCGGACCTTCGCCGAAATTCCGCCCGAGGTCAAGAACGCGGTCAGCCACCGCGGCCGGGCCGTCCTCAAGCTTCGCGCCTTCCTCGAAGCTGAAAAGAAGGCCCCGCCCGGAGGGCTTCCGGGCAGGGCCGCGGCCAGGCGTTAAGGTTTTTCGCCGCCCACCGTGATCAGGTCCCTGATATTTTCGAAGACCTTCTCGCCGATCCCTTGGACCTTCATGATCTCCTCGACCTTTTTGAAATTCCCGTTCTTGGTCCGGAAATCGATGATCCTCTGGGCGACCTTGGGACCGACCCTGGGCAGCATTTCGAGCTCCGAAGCCGAGGCCGTGTTGATGTTGACCTTCGCTTTCGGCGCGGCCGACTGGGCGTAGGCCGAGGCCAGGGAGAAGACGACGATCGCCGCGATCAGCCCGAACGCCAGAACCCTGTTTTTTTGTGCGGTCATTGGTGTGACCTCCTTTCGCCGGCCTCTAATGCAACCGCGATGCCAACCGGGGCAGTTGGCTAATCTATTTGTTTTGTGCCTGTTAAGCGGAGACCCCGAGCAGGCGCGTTAAGAGCAGTGGACAAATCGACCGATACCGGGAAACGCGAGTTTGCGCCAGAAACCGCTTGACCTAATGGCTGGGATAAGAGCTGGATATGCCCTGAAGAAAGGCGCCAAGATGCTTCGCCCTTGGCGTTCCCGGCGGCAATGCCGACAGGGCTGAGGGGTATCGTCGGAGCGGCGGGGAGCGGAGTCTTCGTAGCGACCAGCAGAATTGTGGCGGAGTACCCGGAGCTACAATTCTGGTAAATATCTGAAAAGAAAGTTCCTTCACTGGACATGCTTAGGATATTTCCTAGGAGCGCGGCTCCGAGTAGCTTCGCCGCACGGATGGATGGATGGGGGTCCGCCTTGAGAGGAACCGCGCCATAATTATTCGCACCTAAATCATGAGGCTCGTTTTGGGAATCGACGGTTCAGGACCGCGGGTGGCTTTTTTTGTAGACGGCGAGGAGCTGTTTGAGGTCGACGTGAGTGTACTTCTGCGTCGTGGCCAGGCTCGCGTGTCCGAGGAGCTCCTGGATGACACGCAGGTCCGCGCCCCGGCCGAGGAGGTGGGAGGCGAAGGAATGGCGGAGGGAGTGGGGGCTGATCTTCCGGACGACGGCCGTCCTGTGGATGTACTTGTGGACCATCCTCTGGACGGACCTCGTCGTCAGCCGCCCGCCGCGGTAGTTCAGGAAAAAGGCCGGCTCGGCGGCCTTCTTGTCGATCAACCCCCGCCGCGCCCGGGAGTATTCTTCGAGAGTCTCACGGGCCTTCCGGCCGAACGGGACGATCCGCTCCTTCTTGCCCTTGCCCCGGACCCGGACCAGGCGTTCCCCGAAATGGAGGTCGCCCGACTCGATACCGACGAGCTCGCTGACCCGGATGCCCGTGGCGTAGAAGAGCTCGAGGATGGCCTTGTCCCGCAGGTCCAGGGGCTTGCCCGACCGCGGCAGGTCGAGGAGGGCGGTCGTCTCGTCCTCGGAGAGAAAAGAGGGGACTTTCTTTTCCTGCTTGGGCGTCGCCAGGACCTTAGCCGGGTTCTCCGTGGTCCATTTCTTCCGGACGCAGAAAGCATAGAAGGAGCGCAGGGCGGCGAGCTTACGGCCGATGGTCGACTTCTTCCGTTTTTTTTCGTGGAGTTCGGCCAGGAAGCCGCGCAGCAGGACATTGCCGGCCTTGTCCCAGCGGACCTCTCGTTCTTTGAGGTAGGCCGCGACCTGCCGAAGGTCGCGTTCGTAGGCGGCCAGAGTGTGGGGGGATGCGTTTTTCTCGTGTCTGAGGAAAGATAGGAACTCAGATATTTCCTTGTTCATCGGGCCCACCGGGCTCCCCGGGCGTCCCGGGTTCCTCGAGCGTCTCGGGCTTCTCCCAGATTTTTTTCCGGGGCGCCGCTTCCTTGAACGCGCACTTCTCGTTCCGGCAGTAGATGTAGGGGTCGCCGCGGATGAGGTTCTTTTTGAGCAGGATCTTCTCCCCGCACTGCGGGCAGGGCCGGTTTATCGGCTCGTCCCAGGTGGCGAAGGTACACTTCGGGTAGTTGCCGCAGCCGAAGAAGAGCTTCCCCCGGCGCGTCTTTCGCCGCAGGAGCTTGCCGCCGCAGGCGAGCGGGCAGTCGATCCCCGTCTCGGCGTTCTCCTTCTTGATGTACTTGCACTTGGGATAGTTGGGGCAGGCGACGAACGCGCCGTATTTCCCGAACTTCTGGACGAGCTGCGCGTCGCACTGGGGACACTTCTCGTCCAGGGGTTTGGATTCCTGCTTGACCATGCTTTCGCGGAACTTGCATTCGGGATAGCCAGCGCAGGCCTTGAACTGGCCGAAGCGGCCGTACTTGATGACCACCTGGCCGCCGCACTGGGGACACTTCTCGTCGATGGGGATGCCCTTCAAGACCTCCGGGCTATCCCCGGCCAGCTTGAGGTACTCCTCGAGGAGCGTGTAGTATTCCCGGAGGCTGTCGACGCCCTTCCGCGTCCCCTCGGAGATCTGGTCGAGCTCCTCCTCCATGTGGGCGGTGAACTTATACTCCATGAGGGTGGCGAAGTATTTGACGAGGAAGTCGATGACATACATCCCCAGCTCGGTCGGGACGAACTTCCCCTTATCTTTGACGACATAGGTGCGGCTCTGGATCGTGGCCAGGATCGGCGCGTAGGTGCTCGGCCGGCCGATGCCCCGGGCCTCGAGCTCCTTGACCAGCGTCCCTTCCGTATAGCGGGGCGGCGGCTCGGTGAATTTCTGCTTGGATTCAAGCTCCAGCAGCTTGAGCGTCTCGCCCGTCACGGCCTTGGGCAGGAGCTCCTTGTCGCCATTCCCGTTCGGCCACAAGGCCAGGAAGCCGTCGAACTTGACGACTTCGCCCTTGACCTGGAAGAGGTAGCGGTCGGCTCGGATATCGAAAGCGGTCTCTTCGATGACGGCCGGGGCCATTTGCGAAGCGAGGAACCTGTTCCAGACGAGCTTGTAGACGTCGTACTCCTCTTTCTTGAGGAAGGGTTTGACCTTTTCCGGGGGCAGGTCGAGGTGGGCGGGACGGATCGCTTCGTGGGCGTCCTGGGTCTTTTTCTTGCTCTTGTAATGGTTCGGCTTGGCCGGGACGTAGGCGGGCGAGTATTTCTGCTCGATATATGCCTTGGCCGCCGCCTGGGCCGACTCGGAGATGCGCAAAGAATCCGTGCGCATGTAGGTGATGAGCCCGGTCTGGCCGAGATCCCCGATGGCCATGCCTTCGTAGAGCTTCTGGGCGACGAACATCGTCTTCTTCACCGGAAAGCGGAGAAGCCGGAAACCGTCCTGCTGGAGAGTGCTGGTGATGTAGGGCGGGGCGGGGTGCTTGTGTTTTTCCTTGACCTCGACCTTGTCGAGGACGAACGGCGCCCGCTCGCACACGGCGACGATCGCCCCGGCCTGCTCGGCATTTTTGACCTTGGCTTTTTTTCCGTCTATCTTGGCCAGCGCAGCCTTGAAGGCAGGCGGCGTCTGGGCCTCGAGCCGAGCGGCGATCGTCCAGTACTCCTCGGTGACGAAGGCCTTGATCTCCTTCTCCCTGTCGCAGATGAGCCGTAAGGCTACGGACTGGACCCGGCCGGCGGAGAGGCCCCGGGCGATCTTTTTCCAGAGGAGGGGGCTGATACGGTAGCCGACGAGGCGGTCGAGGACGCGCCGCGTCTGCTGGGCCTCGAGCTTGGCCAGGTCGATCCGGCCGAGACTGCGGAATGCGGCCTGGACGCCCTCCTCGGTGATCTCGTGGAAGACGGCCCGCAAGATGTGCGGATTGTCCTCCTCGAGAAGTTGGCTGAGGTGCCAAGCGATGGCCTCCCCTTCGCGGTCGGGGTCGGCCGCCAGAATGACCCGCTCGCTGTCCCGGGCCGCCTTCTTGAGCTCGGCGACGATCTTCTTTTTCTCGGGGATAATCTGGTAGGTCGGCTGGAAATCGGCCTGAGTGTCGACGCCGAGCTGCTTTTTCGGCAGGTCGCGGACGTGTCCCATCGAGGCCTTGACGACGTAATCGTCACCCAGATAATGATTGACCGTCTTCGCCTTGGCCGGCGATTCGACGATGACAA
>MEXZ01000054.1:4817-5040 GCA_001773855.1 Candidatus Aminicenantes bacterium RBG_13_64_14 | reverse complement strand
GAGCGCCAGCAGGCCGGAGATGGAAAGGCCCGTCTTTTCGGCCAGCTCGTCGATCGGAAGCGCCGCGTCGACGGGCAGTTCGCTCACGAGCCGGCGCTCTTCCCGGCTCAGAGAATCCGGACTATTCTCCTCTTTCTCGCTTTTCTGCGCAAGGAGATTTTCCCGCCACGGCGACGGCAGGGCCTCGGCTACGTCCTCCCAAGACTCGACGAGCTTGGCCCCG
>MEXZ01000054.1:550-4773 GCA_001773855.1 Candidatus Aminicenantes bacterium RBG_13_64_14 | reverse complement strand
GGCGCCCCGCCCGGCGACCTCCCGGGCGAGAGCGCAGTTCTCCCGCGGATACGGGACATCCAAACCGGAACCTAACACGGCCACCGTCCTTCCCTGTTTGAGGGCCCCCCGGTGGGCGCAAGCGTCGATGCCGAGCGCCAAGCCACTCGTGACGACCAAGCCGCGGCAGGCCAGGTCGGCGGCCAGTTTCTCGGCCACGGCCCGCCCGTAAGGAGTGGGTCTTCTCGTCCCAACGACGGCCACCGCGGCTTCCCGAAGCGTCTCCGCGTCGCCCTCGCAATAGAGGACGAACGGAGGATCGTAGATCTCTCTCAGGTAATCCGGATACCCGGGGCCCTCAAAGGTCAAAAGAGTATACGCCTTCCGCCCGATTTTTTCTACTTCCTCGCCGGCCCGGCCGATGGCCCGGCCGGAAACGATCGCCTCGATCGTCCCGTTTTCCAGGCGGAGCCCCTCGAAGTCGGCCGCTTTGGCCCGGAAGACGTCGAGGACCGACGGGAAGCGCCCGAGGACCCTCCGGGCCGCGGTACTCGGCCCGTGAAAGACGAGGTGGAGGGCCAGCCAGCAGAGGTTTCGGTCGTCCATGGCGCAGTCTCCTTGAGAGAAAGACGCTCGGAGACGGCGAATTGTCCCAGGCGCGTGGCTGTTTCGTCAGCGCCCGAAGAGGAGGGAGGACCCGGTGTAAAAAGTCCCGGCCACGGCGCCGGTCATGAGGCAGGCCAGGGTCGCCGCCAGCAGGGCCCGGAACCCGAGCCGGGACAGGTCGTGGAGCCGGGCCGGGGCCAGGGCGCCCGTGCCGCCGACGAAGATCGCCAGCGAGGCGACGTGGGCGAAGCCGCAGAGGGCGTAGGAGGCGATGATGGCCGAACGGGGGTCGCGCAGGGCGCCGCTCGAGATCAGGGCAGCGAGGTGGTTGTAGGACACGACCTCGGTCGTCACCGTCCTCTCGCCAATGACCTTGGCGATAGCCAGGGCGTCGGACGGCGGGACCCCCAGCACGAGGGTCAGGGGATAGAAGAGATAACCGAGGAAGGCCTCCAGGGACCAGCAGACGTTCCAGCCGAAAAGCCCGTTGAGGAGTCCTCCCGCCCAGCCGAGACCCAGGTTGAGCAGGGCCAGGATCCCTAGGAAGGCGATGAGCAGGGCGACGATCCCGCCAAGCAGCTTGAGGCCGTCCGAGGCCCCGCTGATGATGGACATGATCAGGTTCTCGTCCCGCTCGTAGTGGGGCTTGACGTCGACGCCCAGCGTCAGCGGGCTCTCCGTTTCGGGCATGACGAGCTTGGCCATGACGATACAGGCGGGCGCCGATATGAAGGAGGCGGACACGAGGTGCCCGGCGATCATCGGGATATCGCGCTGGAGCAGGAGGGTGTACAGGCCGAGGGTAGTCGAGGCGATGGTGCCCATGCCCGCGGTGATGATCGTTCCCAGCTCCGAACGGGTCATGCCGGCGAGGTGCGGCTTGACGACGAGGGCCGACTCGACCCCGACGAAGATGTTGGATGAAACCGAAAGCGCCTCCGCGCCGCTGATCCGCATGGACTTGGAGAAGATCCGGGCGAAGAGGCGGACGAAAAAGGGCATGACCCGCAGGTGGTAGAGGGCGCCGAGAAGCGCGGCGAAGAAGATGATCGTCGGCAGGGCCTGGAAAGCCAGGGAGTAGCCGAGCGACGTCTCGCCGGCCTCGTTCGTCGCCCCGGGAGGCAGAGCCACCCGGCCAAAGACGAATTTCGTGCCGGCCGTGGCGCTTTCGAGGACGGCCACGACGGCCTTGTTGACCCAGAGGAAAACCGCCGTCCCGGCCGGAAGGACGAAAACGAACAGCCCGACGAGGAGTTGGAGCCCGATGCCCCAGAAGAGGACCCGCGTGTTGACGACTTTCCGGTTCGAAGAGAAAAGCCAGGCGACCCCGGCCAGGACGAAGATGCCCAGGAAGCTGACGAGGTTCGATGCGGTCATGCCCCCTCCCGCCTAGGGCTCGAGCCTGAACTTTTTATGGGACGAGGCCGCGCCCCGGACGAGGGTCAGGCGCGACGGCGGGACGTCTAGGTATTCGGCCAGCCGCTCGGCGACTTCACGGTTGGCCCGCCCTTTCTCCGGGGCGGCCACGACACGGACACGGAAAACGCCCGGGCCGAGTTTCTCGACGCCGGGCGCCTTCGCCCGCGGCTGGACCTTGACCGTGAGGAGCGTCGCCATGCCTCGTCCGTTTCGGACGCACCGGACGTTCCTACGTCCGGTGCTCAGTCCCTCCCTAATTCCGGTCCTTGAGGACCGAGCGGTACTTGTCGAAGAGCTCCTGGAGCTCCTTCCGGGTGATGACGTAGCGACTGACGTAGACGGACAGCGTCGAGCGGACAGGGTCGTTCGACTTGATGAGGACATAGTCGCGCAGGGCGCCCGTCCGGGACTGCGACGGGAAGCGGAGCTCGACCTCGCGGGACTCGCCCGAGGGCAGGAAGAGCGGAGAGGCGAGAGGCCGGCCGCCGGAAAAGAACTTGACGTTCTCGTGGGCCATCTCGACCTTGAGCTCACGCTCGCCCATGCTCTTGATGACGATCTTCGCCGACGGCGTCTCGCCCTCGAGCGAGAGGCCCATGTCGACGTTGTACTTGTCGACGTCGATCCGGGCCGAGGGCGGGACCTCGATATCGACGGTCAAGCTGAGCTCGGTCCGCTCGTTCTCAGCGTTTTTGGAGACGAGATAGATATAGCGGGTCATCTTCCCCGAATACCCCCGGGTGTCGAAGGTCGTCTTGATCTTGCCCTCCTTGCCCGGAGGGATCTTCTGGTCGGAAACGAGCGCCGCCGTGCAGCCGCAGGTCGTCTCGACCCTGTCGATGACGAGGGGGGCGTCTCCCTCGTTCTTGAAGACGAATTCGTGGTTGACGACGTCTCCCTGCTTGACCTTGCCGAAATTATGGGCTGTTTCCTTGAAGACGGCCCGGGGCTTCTTCGCCTGGGCCAGGGCGCCGGAGGCGAAGAGAAGGGCCACGGCCGGAACGATGACGGCGCCCAGGCGCCGCGCGGCACGGTTGCTCATCGGTGTCTCCTCATTGAAGGATACGTTATGTATACAGGATATTCTCACTTTTCCGCAAGGTCACTCGACCGTGACGCTCTTGGCCAGGTTGCGCGGCTGGTCGACGTCCAGGCCCTTGGCGGCGGCGGAATAATAGGCGAAGAGCTGCAGCGGCAGGACCGTCAGGAATGGAGAAAAGAGCTGGTGCACTTCGGGGATGGGGAAAACCTCTTCGGCCATGGCCCGGGTTTTGGCGTCGTTTTCGAAGGCCACGGCCAGGATCCGGCCGCTCCTGGCCTGGACCTCGGCGATGTTCGAGAGCATCTTCTCGTAGACACGGTCGCGGGGGACGATGGCCAGGGTCGTCATCTTCTCGTCGATCAGGGCGATGGGGCCGTGCTTCATCTCCCCGCCTGCGTAGCCCTCGGCGTGGGTGTAGGAGATCTCCTTGAGCTTCAGGGCCCCTTCGAGGGCGATGGGGAAGTTGATCCAGCGGCCGAGGAAGAGATAGTCCTCGCAGGCGAGGTAGCGGCGGGCGGCCCGTTCGATGTCGCCGGCCCGGCCGAGGACCCGGTCCATCTTGTGCGGCACGCGCTGGAGCTCCTGGACGAGGGCCAGACTCTCCCCGGCGCCGAGGACCTCCCGGGCCTGGGCGAAACCCATGGCGAAGAGGGCCAGGGCGGCCATCTGGCCGACGAAGGTCTTGGTCGCGGCGACCCCGATCTCCGGACCGGCATGGAGGTCGAGGATGCCGTCGGCCGCGCGGGCCATCGAGGAATTGAGGTTGTTCGTCACGGCCAGGACGGCCCGGGCCTTTTCCCCGGCCGCGCGGAGGGCGGCCAGCGTGTCGGCCGTCTCGCCCGACTGGGAGATGCCGAGGACGAGCGTCCTGCGGTCCATGGCGAAATCCCGGGAGCGGAGCTCGGAAGCGTATTCGACGTCGACGGGGACGTGGGCCAGTGTCTCGAGCAGATATTTCCCGACGAGGCCGGCGTGGTAGGAGGTCCCGCAGGCGATGAAGACGACCCGGTCGACCTCCCGGAAGACGGCCGGGGCGATGCCGGTGTCGTCGAGGAAGACCCGCCCCGATTCGAGGGACACCCTGCTTTTCAGCGTGTCCCTGACGACGTCGGCCTGCTCGAAGATCTCCTTGGCCATGAAGTGCTCGAAACCCCTCTTCTCGATCATGGCCGGTTCC
>MEXZ01000054.1:206-310 GCA_001773855.1 Candidatus Aminicenantes bacterium RBG_13_64_14 | reverse complement strand
CCCGCCGCAGTCGACGTGCGGGTGAGCGTTGTCCTCGCTCGGACGCCCATGCGTGGCCCAGCGGGTGTGGGCGATGCCGCAGCCGCCCGCGAGCGGATGGAGGC
>MEXZ01000054.1:0-107 GCA_001773855.1 Candidatus Aminicenantes bacterium RBG_13_64_14 | reverse complement strand
ATTCGAGCCGCCGGAGGCCCTCGACCAGGTCCGGGACGACGTCCCTGAGCCCTGTACAGCCGATGATACCGCACATGATCTTTCTCCTTCAGCCACTTTCCGGGGCC
>MEXZ01000053.1 GCA_001773855.1 Candidatus Aminicenantes bacterium RBG_13_64_14 | reverse complement strand
ATGCGGCCGAGCTTGATCCGGGCGTTGACGTTGAGAGGATGGCCGGTTACGATCTGGGAGAAGATCTCCTCCGCTTTCTTGGTGTCCCCGGCTTCGAAGTGAATGTTGCCGAGGAGGTTGAGGAACTGGACGTTGTCGGGGGCCGATTCGAGCTGCCTTTCGAGAACCTCGATGGCCTTGCCGGTCTGGTTCTGGCGCTTGTGGACCTCGACCAGGTTGACCACGCTCTTGTTGTCCCCCGGCCTCATGGCCAAGGCCTCGTAGAGGACCCCCACCGCGGCCTCGAACTGGTCGTGTTCCGCGCTGATCTCGGCGATATCGTTCAACTGCTCCAGGGCGGCGTCGAGGTTGCCGGAGTCCCTGTACAGACCGGAAAGCGCTTTCCGCGCTTCGAGGTCCTCCCGGTCCATCTTGATGACCTTCTCGAAGACGGCCATGGCGTCCGGGACCTTCTTCGCCTCGACGAGGCGGCCGGCAACGGCCAGGTAGGTGTTCTTGGCGTCGGCCAGGAAACCCTGCTGGCTGAAGAGGTCGCCGAGCTTGAGGGCGTAATCCACGTTTTCGGGATTGAGCTTGTGGATCTTCTTATAGATGGCCAGGGCCTGGGAGAAGAGGCCCCGCCGTTCGTATTCCTCGGCGACCTTCAGGAAGAACCCGACGGCCCGGTCGTTATGGCCGAGCCGGATGTAGAGGTCGCCGATGATGTTGAGGGTCCCGACGTCCTGGGGATCGGTGAGCGCGAGCTTCTCGTACTCGGCGATGGCGTCCTTGACCCGGCCGGCCCGGACGTGCTTCTCGGCCTGCTCGATGACCCTGACCCGGTCGCTGCGCGCGCTCATGAAGTTCCGTCTTTATCCGAGCTTGAAGGAAGTCCGGTGGAGCCCGGTCGGCCCCTTTTCCTTCAACGAACGGATGTGCTCCACGGTCCCATAGCCCTTGTTCCTGTCCAGGCCGTAGCCTTCGTAGAGGCCGGCGAAAACCCGCATCAGGCGGTCTCGGAAGACCTTGGCCACGATGGAGGCCGCAGCGATCGACCGGCTCTTCCGGTCTCCGTGCGGGATGCCCATCTGACGATACTTTACATCTTTTATCGGGAACCCGTCAACAAGGAGCATGTCCGGAGCGCCGGGCAGGCTCTCGACCGCCCGGACCATGGCCAAGTGCGTCGCCCGGAGGATGTTCAGGGAGTCGATTTCGGCCGCGGAGGCCAGGCCGACCCCCACGCCCGAGGCCTCGCGGAGGATGGCAGCCGCGAGTTCCTCGCGCCGGGCCGGGGATAGGAGTTTCGAGTCGTCGATGGCGCCGGCCCATGACGGGGGGCGCCGCAGAAGCCAGTCTGAAGGGAGGATGACGGCGGCGGCAGCGACCGGGCCGAACAGAGAGCCGCGGCCGACCTCGTCGACCCCGGCGATGAACCGGAAGCCACCCCGGAAGAGCTTCTTCTCGAGCCTGAGGGTGGCCACGGCCCCCGACGTTACCCCTGGTCCTCTTTGAGCCGGGCGGCCTTGCCCTTGAGATCGCGGAGATAGTACAGCTTGGCCCTGCGGACGCTGGCCTTGCGGACGACCTCGATCTTCCGGATCATCTTGGAGTGCCGGGGGAAGATGCGCTCGACGCCGATGCCGAAAGAGACCTTGCGGACCGTGAAGGAGGCCTTCATGCCGGTGCCGCGCTTGCCGATGACGTCTCCCCGGAAGATCTGGGTGCGTTCCTTGTCGCCTTCCCGGATGATGACGTGGACCTTGACGGTGTCGCCGACGTTGAACGGATCGAGGTCCTTCCTTAACTGTTTATCCTCAACCATGTCGACCAGGTTCATTCGCCCTTCCTTTCGTTCGGAATTTCCTCCAGAAGACGCCGATCCTCCGGGGCAAGTGCATTATGCGTGACAAGGTCCGGCCGCTGCCGGACCGTCTTTTCGAGGGCCTTTTTCCGCCGCCAGCGCTCGATCTTCTTGTGGTCGCCCGAGAACAGGACCTGGGGGACCTTCAGTCCCCGGAATTCCCGCGGCCTCGTGTATTGGGGGAAATCGAGGATCCCCCCGGCGAAGGAATCGTTCTCCACTGACCCTTCCTTGCCCACGACGCCCGGAACGAAGCGGGCCGCCGCGTCGACGACGACGGCCGCGGCCAGTTCTCCGCCCGACAGGACGTAATCGCCGATCGAGATCTCCCCGTCGGCCAGATGTTCGACAACCCGCTCATCCACGCCTTCGTAGCGTCCGCAGATGAGGATGACCTGGGCATACGAGGCCAGCTCCCGGGCCAGCGCCGTGTCCAGGGGCCGGCCCTGGGGGGAAAGAAGGTAGACCCGGCTCTCTCCGTCCTGGCGGACGGCCTCGACGGCGCGAAAGATCGGCTCGGGCTTCAAGACCATTCCTTCCAGGCCCCCGTAGGGCCGGTCGTCGACCTGCCTGTGCTTGTCCTCGGTGAAATCCCGCAGGTCGTGCACGGCGATCCGGACCGTCTCCCTCTCCAGGGCCCTCTTGACGACCCCCCCCGAAAAGACGCTGGCGAGCATCTCGGGGAAGATCGTAATTATATCAAATCTCATTCAACTCCAAAAGGCCGGCCGGAGGGTCGATGAGGATCTCCTTCGCCTCCGGGTCCACCTTTACGCAGATCGTCTCCGTGAAGGGGACGTAAATCTCCCCGTCCCCCCGCTTCACGACGAGGAGGACCGGACCACCTGCGGGGAGGATCCCCGCGACTTCCCCGACCTCGGCCCCTTCACGCGTGACCACCCGGCACCCGATGACTTCGAAGTCGTAAAAAAGACCCTGTTCGAGGCGCCGGAAGTCGGCCTCGGCGACGAAAACATCGAGCCCGACCAGGGCGTCCGCCCCGGCCAGCGTATCGATTCCCTTGAGTTTCAGGAAGTACGCGTTCCGGTCGAGCGTCAGGGATTCGACCGTGAAGGCCTCAAATCCGTCCGCCCGCCGGAGATATATCGTGGCGCAGTCGGGCCCGGGAAGCCCTTTTTCGTTGAGCCGGAGCTTGAGATGTCCATCGCGCCCCTGGCTCCTGAGGATCTTCCCCAGCGCGACGAGGTCGCTATTTTTCAATGATCTCGAGGTTATATCTCCTCTTGAGCTTCATCCCCGCGGCGCCGAGGAGGATGCGGATCGCACGGGCCGTCCGTCCCTGTTTTCCGATCACCTTACCGAGGTCCTCAGGGGCCACCTTGAGCTCCAGGATGGTGGTCTGCTCTCCCTCGAGCTGGGAGACCTGCACTCTGTCCGGTTGGTCCACCAATGCTTTGGCAATCAACTCCACGAGTTCTTTCACAGCGACCTCCTTTAAGATTTCGCGACTTGGGCGGGTTTTTTGCGCTTGGCAACTCTATCCAGAAGGGATTGAACGGTTCTCGACGGCCGAACGCCTTTCGAAAGCCACTGGTTCGCCTTTTCGAGGTCGATCTTGACGCCGGCCGGATCGTCCAGCGGGGTATAGGTGCCCAGCGTGTCCAAGGCCTGGCTCTGGCGGGCTCTTTTCGAGTCCATAACGACGATCCGGTAGGTCGGTTTTTTCTTGGTGCCGAATCTCATCAAGCGCATGGTTATCATTGTGGTTTCACTTTCGAGATAGAGGTAACTGCTGAAAAATGATACCGGAATTCGAGGGGCAAGTCAACCCCGGGCTCGGGAAAAATCGTTGCCTCTCCGAGGCCGTCTCTGTTATCCTATCCTCGTCAGAAGGAGTCATCGACATGGCCAAGATCTATTACGTGGGAGATTGGGCCGTCCTGACGGGGCCGGTCTTCGCCGAAACGCCTTTTTACCATTCCCCCAAGGGGCTCGACATCGTCAACTACGGGAAATGGCTGAAGGACGCCCTGGAATCCACCGGGAAACATACGGTCGAATCCGTTCCGGCCTGGGATTTCTACAACAAGCTCGGCCCGGGCGACTACGAAGCCATCCTGACCTCCTATGATGTGCTCATCTTCAGCGACGTCGACGCCAAGCTCTTCCAGCTCGCCCCGAACTTCTTCGACCGGGGGAAATTCGGGACGGCCGTCCTGACCTATCCGGACAGGATCCGCCTGACGGTCGAGGCCATCAAGGACGGCACGGCGGCCCTCTTTCTCGGCGGCTGGTATTCCTTCACGGGCGAGCTGGGCAAGGGAGGCTGGGGCAGGACCCGGCTCCGTGAGGTCCTCCCCGTCCGCTGTCTCGACCACGAGGACCTCGTCGAGAGCACGGAAGGGTTCGACGCCGAACTGACGGTGGCCGGCGAGCGCTTCTTCAAGGCGATCAACCTGAGGACCATGCCGCCCATCCTGGGGTACAACAAGACGATGTCCATCCCCGAGGGGAGGGTCCTCCTCGAGGTCAAAGATTCGGGCGACCCGCTCCTGGCCGTCAGGGCCTGCGGCCGCGGCCGGGTCCTGGCCTACATGTCCGACCCCGCCCCCCACTGGGGGTGCAACTTCATCTTTTGGGAAGACTACGCCGCGTTCTGGCTCGAATGCGTCGACCATGTCCTCAAAGGGTGAAAGCGGCAGGGCCTACTTCAGACCGCCGAGCAGTTTCTGGACGGCCGACCTCTTCATCATCTTTTGCATTTCCTGGAACTGCCTGACCAGCTGGTTGATCTCGTTGACCGGCCTGCCGCTGCCGCGGGCGATCCGGGCCCGGCGGCTGCCGTTGAGCACTCTCGGGTTCTCCCTCTCCTCGGGTGTCATCGAATCGATGATGGCCGCGAAGTGGGCGATCTTCCGGTCGTCGACCTGGGCCTTGGCCAGGTTCTTGAACGGGCCCACCTGGGGGAGGTGGCCGAGGAGGTCCGAGAGCGATCCCATTTTCTTCATCTGGACGATCTGTTTCTTGAAATCCTCGAGGGTGAACTCCTGCTTGCGGAGCTTGCGGGCCATCTCCTCGGCCTCGGCGACATCAGCCTCGCCCTGGGCTTTATCGACGAGGGAGAGAACGTCGCCCAGGCCCAGGATGCGCGAGGCCATGCGCTCGGGGTGGAAGACCTCGAGCTTGTCGGACTTCTCGCCCACACCGATGAACTTGATGGGCCGGCCGGTCACGGCGACGATGGACAGGGCCGCCCCTCCCCTCGCATCGCCGTCGAGCTTGGTCAGGATGACCGATGTCAGCCCGATCTTCTCCTCGAAGGCCTGGGCGCTGCGCACGGCGTCCTGGCCGGTCATCGCGTCGCCGACGTAGACGACTTCGATCGGATCGAGGATCGCCCGGACGAGGCGAAGTTCCTCCATGAGCTCGTCGTCGACGTGGAGACGGCCGGCCGTGTCGACGATAAGGGGATCGAAGCCCCTGTTCGCCGCGTGGACGAGGAGCTCCTTGAGGGCCTCTTTCGGGGAGGCCATCCGGGCAGAGGTCATCTCGTAGAACGGGAAGCCCAGGGACGCGGCGATCGTCTTCAACTGCTCCTGGGCCGCCGGCCGCTTCAGGTCGAACGACACGAGGAGGGGGCTTTTCCCGATGCCGGCAACCCAGCGGGCGAGCTTGCCGCAGGTGGTCGTCTTGCCGCTTCCCTGGAGGCCGACCAACATGATGACCGACGGCGGGCGGCTCGAGAACAGCAGGGGTTTCTGCCGGCCCCCCAAGATGCCGGCGAGCTCGTCGCGGACGATCTTGATGACCTGCTGGGCGGGGCTGAGGCTCCGCAGGACCTCCTCGCCCAGGGCCTTTTCCTTGATCCGGGCCTCGAAATCCCTGACGACCTTGTAGTTGACGTCCGCCTCGAGGAAGGCCAGGCGCATCATCTTCAAGGCCTCGGCCATGTTCTTGTCCGTGACCGTGACCTCGCCCCGGAGGAACTTCATCATCCTCTCGAGGCGTTCGGAAAGCTGGTCGAACATCGCGTTCTATCCCTCGGGTCATAATAGGAGAACCGCCGAAGCCAGTCAAATCAAGCACCCGAGGCCCTTCTTGACATTTCGGGGGGATGCCGTTAAGGTAAATACACTTTCACGAGGTGGATAAGGGTATGAACGACAAGAACAAGCAGCCGGTCGGTCCGGAAGAAATCGCCAAGAGCGGGAAGATCGACTACGACGAGCTGCGGAAGCTCATCGGCCTTCTCGAAGAGAAAGGCCTGTCGGTTTTCGAGCTCGAAGTCGAGGGCCTGAAGATCAAGATCGGCCGGAACGCTCCCCAGCCGGCGCCCTCGGCCATCGTCCCGCCCGCCGGCCCGGCCACCGGCCCTGCCGCTCCGCACGAGCGCGCGGCGGCCGCCGAGGCCAGGGCCCTGGCCATCGATGTGGCCAAGGGCCACCACATGATCACTTCGCCCATGGTCGGGATGTTCTACCGAGCCTCCGACCCGGCGTCTCCCCCCTTCGTCGACATCGGCGACGTCGTCAAGAAAGGCCAGACGCTCTGCATCATCGAAGCCATGAAGCTGATGAACGAGATCGAAGCCGACGTGGACGGGACGGTCGTCGAGATTTACGGCGAAAACGCCGAGCCTGTGGAATACGGCCAGAAGCTCTTCGCCATCCTGCCCTTGAGTTAAGGCCCGATGATCTCGAAAATCCTGGTCGCTAACCGCGGAGAGATCGCCCTCCGCATCATCCGCTCCGCCCGTGAGCTCGGCATAAAGACGGTCGCTGTTTATTCGGAAGCCGACCGCCAATCCCTGCACGTCCTGCTCGCGGACGAGAAGGTCTGCATCGGCCCGGCCAAGGCCTCCGAGAGCTACCTCAATATCGCCAACATCCTGAGCGCGGTCGACATCACCCGCGCCGACGCCATCCACCCCGGCTACGGTTTCCTCGCGGAGAACGCCAAGTTCGCCGAGATCTGCGAGACCCACGGTCTGGTCTTCATCGGCCCGCCGCCGTCCATCATCAGGCTCATGGGCGACAAGAACAAGGCCCGCCAGACAATGAAAAAGGCCGGGCTGCCCATCCTGCCGGGGAGCGACACCGTCATCGACGACCTAGCCGTGGCCAAGAAGATCGCCGCGAAAATCGGCTTTCCCGTGATCATCAAGGCCGCGGCCGGCGGCGGCGGCAAGGGGATGCGGATCTGCCGCTCGTCCTCCCAGCTCGAGGACCAGTTCCCCATCGCCCAGGGCGAGGCCAAGGCGGCTTTTAACGACCCCTCGCTCTATATCGAAAAGTACGTCACCGGGGGCCGGCACATCGAGATCCAGGTCATCGGGGACAAAAAGGGAAAAGTCACCGCCTTCGGCGAGCGGGAGTGTTCCGTCCAGAGGAAATACCAGAAGCTCATCGAGGAAACGCCTTCCCCGTTCATCGACGAAAAGACCCGCAGGAAGATGATGAAGGAAGTCGAGGACGCGGCCTCCGAAGTCGGCTACCAGAGCCTGGGCACCTTCGAGTTCCTGGTCGACGAGAACCACAAGTTCTATTTCATGGAGGCCAACGCCCGCGTCCAGGTCGAGCACCCCATCACGGAGATGGTCTACGGGATCAACCTCATCAAGGCCCAGATCAGGATCGCCTCGGGCGAGAAGTTCGGCTTCCCCTTCGATCTCGTGATGCGGGGCCATGCCATCGAGTGCCGGATCAACGCCGAGGACCCGGCGACCTTCGTTCCCTCGCCTGGAAAAATAGATTTCCTGGTCCTGCCGGGGGGCGAAGGCATCCGCGTCGATTCCGCCGCCTACGGGGGCTGGGTCGTCCCTCCGGACTACGATTCGCTGGTAGCCAAGATCATCGCTTACGCGCCGAACCGGGATTTGGCCATCCGTAAGATGCGGGCGGCTCTCGAAATGACGACCATCGTCGGGATCAAGACGAACATCCCCCTCCACCTGGACATCCTGTCCAACGCCGATTTCCTCGCCGGGCGGTATAACACCCAATTCATGGACGGGCACCTGGCCGCGAAGGCGGCCGAGGAAACGCCTTAAGACCTGTCCGATCTCAGGCCGGGCTCCGGGACACGAGAACGGTGAACTCCCCGGCGTTATCCTTGAGGACGTTTTCGTTGAGGCCGAGGTAGAGCCGCCCCTTCATGGGGACGGTCACGGTTCTCTCCGGGCCGATAAAGAAAAGGACGAAGATCTCGTCGCGGATCTCCATCCCCGAATCCTCGTCCGTCCGGGTGGAGACGAGCTGGGCCACCCGGCCAATGAGGGCCCCGAGGTTCTCGCCCGGGACCGGCTGCTCGACGGTGATCACGTCGAGCCCTCCGGGGCCGCAGCCGGCGTCGGGGTTTCCCCGCTGGAGGCTGACTTCGCCGGCGGCGCGGAAGACGAGCTCTTCCCCCGGCCCGACATCGATCCCCGTATCCACCCAGCCGGCATCGGCCGGGACGGTGATTTTCTTGACGGCCGAACCGTCCGCGGCCGGCGTCTGGACTTGGGGCGCGAGCCCGCCCGGAGCGAGGGCGGCGAAGCCCAAAGCCACGATCCCCGACGCTAAAAAGACCTTAGGTGCGGTCATCCGGGCCATCGGTCCCTCCTGCCGTTTCGTCCCCCGCAAGAACATCGAGCATCCCCTGGTGGATCCGCCCGTTCGTGGCCAGGATCCCCGGGGCCTCTAATCCAAATTCCGCCCCTCGGAAATCGCTGACCCGCCCGCCCGCTTCGGCCACGATCAAGGCCCCCGCGGCCACGTCCCAAGGCTTGAGCTTGAGCTCCCAGAAGCCGTCGAAGCGGCCGCAGGCGACATACGAAAGGTCCAGGGCCGCCGACCCGCAGCGGCGGATCGCCTGGGCCCTGACGATGAAGCGCCTCCAATGGCCCATGTTGTTGACGGGGCTCGTCCTCAGGTCGTAGGGGAAGCCTGTCGCAAGAAGGCTCGCCCCCAGGTCGGAGACGCCCGAAACCCGGATCGCGGCGCCGTTCAAGAACGCCCCCCGCCCGGCCGAGGCCATGAACATCTCTTCCCTCATCGGGTCATAGACGAACCCCAGGACGACCCGGCCGGCTCGCTCGAGGGCCGCGGCGACGCTGAAAACGGGGAAGGTGTGGGCGTAGTTGGTCGTTCCGTCGAGGGGGTCGATGATCCACCGCCAGTCGGAGCTTCCCGTCCGGGCGAGGCCCTCCTCGGCCAGGAAGCCATGCGTCGGGAAGGCGGCCGAGAGGCGGCCGACGAGGATCTCCTGGGCCTCCAGGTCGAACGGGGTGACCAGGTCGACGGCCCCCTTGAGGGACACTTCGATCCTCCGGCCGAAGTTTTCCTGCAGGTACCGGCCGGCCTCGCGGACAACGGCCTCGCCGATTCTCGAAAACTCCTCGCGGACGTCCATCGGGCCTTATCTTATCAACTCCCCCAGCCCAAGGCAAATCTTGAACTTATTCGCTGGACTTCCGTAGTATAATAGATTGACTACCTCTGAAATCGACGGGAAAGGCTTCAAACCATGACGGAAAAGACAAGCTTCCTGAAACGGCGGAAAAAGCCGTT
>MEXZ01000052.1:8702-11140 GCA_001773855.1 Candidatus Aminicenantes bacterium RBG_13_64_14 | reverse complement strand
AACAATGGCCTTCATGATCGCGGCGGGGATGTTCATCGGGTTGGCCGCCGTGCGGCCGGCCAAGGCCCAGTTCCGGGAACGGTACCGGCCTGTCGAGCTATACATCGACCTCGGCTACATGAACCTCAACAGCTACCCCAAGTGGTTCACCATCGGCCCGGAACTCGAGCTTCGCCTGGGAAAAGTCATCAGCCTCAATCCCGAGGTCTCGTTCTGGTTCCGGGGTTTCTCGGGCGGAAGTGTCCACATCGTACCGGGCGGGACCGTTAACCTCAGACTCCGGCAGTTTTTCATCGGCGGCGGGGTCATCCGGCGGATATCCGACTGGGCCGACCGGGCCGACGGCTCGGTCGTCCCCAAGTTTCAGGCGGGTTTCGCCGCGGGCCCCATCAGGCTGTCGGCCGCCCTCCTGCTCCTCAATCGGACCGACAATTTCGTCTTCGGGCTGAACTTTGGCTTCAGGATCTGACGGCCGGAGGGCGGTCAGCTGCGATGGCCAGCCGCCCATGACTCGATTTGGGCGCCGAAGACATCTTCTAGCGGGGCTTCGTTTCTAGCGCGGCCAGGCGAGCCCGGGCGTCGGCCAATTCCGGATGGGTCTTGTCGGCGTCCTTCCAATACTCGAGGAATTTCCGGTACTCGACCGCCGCGCCGGGTTTGTCTCCCTTCTCTTCAAGGACGCGGCCGAGCCGGTAATGGTAGAGCGGGGAGATCATCCATCGGACCTGGTTCGAAGGGTCGATCGTCGTCAGCTTGCGGTATTCCGCCGCCGCCGCGTCCAAGTTGCCCTTTTTCCAGTAGGCCCGGGCCAGGACGTCCTTGAGGAAGGGCATGTTGTAGGCCGGCACGATCTCGTAGCCCATGTTCGGGAAGTCGAGGGGGACGATCTCGCGGCCGAGGGAGACGGCCCGATCGACGTCGTTTTCGGCCAGCGCCGCCTCGGCCTGCAGCAGTTTGCACAGAAACGTCGCGTGGGCCACGTCGGCCGGCTCGACCCGGGACAGCAGGGGCTCGATCTCGGCCGCCCGGCGGGCCGCATCCGCCGGCTTGTCCCTGGCGAGATCGACCCACCCCTGGAAAAACGTCCGGCCGGCCGCTTCGAACGGGGCCGGGCCCGAGCCGCTTCGGGAGCGCTGTTCGACATAGCGCCGGTACGCTTCGTTCGCGGCCTCGGCCTCGCCGAGGTCACGGCGGATGAACGCCGTGATCCAGTCCACGAACGCGACGGAATCGGTTCCGCCGGCGGACTCGGCCTTCTTCCGGATCTCGGCGTAGCGCGCCAGTGAAGCCTCCCAGCGGCCGAGGAGGTAGTCCATGAAAGCCCTCATCCAATCACCCAACACCCTGGCCAGCGGCGTCGGGGCCCGCCTGTCGAACTCGACGAGCCAGTGATCGGCTCCGGCGTAATCCTCCTTAATGAGCGCCACATAGGAGAGGCTGGCGTAGGCGCTGAAGAAGTCCGGCTTCAGCTCCAGGGCCTCGCGGTATTTCATCTCGGCCAACTCGAGGTTCCCCATCCGGACATAGAGCTCGGCGATGGAGTCGAGGGGATTGGCGTCTCCGGGGCTGATCGCCGCGTAGCGCTCGAAGAGGCGAAGGGCTTCCGCGTATCTTCCCGCCCGGGCGTGGACGTAGGCCAGCTGGTTCATGGACCACCCGAAATTCGGGTCGAGGGCGAGGGCTTTTTCGTAGGCGGCGATGGCCGCGTCGTGCTCCCCCCGGCCTTCGTAGAGGAACCCGAGCTGGTGGCGGGCATACTTCTCATCCGGGAACTTCCGGACAAACTCCTGGAGAAGTCTCAGCCCCCGGTCCGTGTCGCCCTCGATCACATGGGCGTGCCAGGCTGCGATCAGGGGCCGTTCCTTCTCGCTGGCCGCGGCCGAATGGCGATAGGCGCTCTCGATCGCCGCTTTCCGAGCCCCGGAATCGCCGAGTTGGTTCTCCGTCTCGGCGAGGATCATGTACGCGATGGCGAATTCCGGATCGAGGGCGATGGCCCTCTCCAAGAACTTCCGGGCGTCGGCGAAATAGAATTTTTCGAAATCGCTCCGGCCGCGGAGGAAATAATTGTAGGCCTCCATGGAGCTCGTGGTCAGGTCCACGATCGGCCGCGCGGGCGCTTCGAGCTTCAGAAGGGGCTTGCCGATGCCGCGGCCTACGGCCCGGCTGATCTCGTCGATCTGGGACTTGAGGATGCTGTTGATCCCCTCCCCACGGGCGGAAGCGCTTTTCAGGACTTCCCGGGTGCCGGCGTCCAACACCTTGACGTCCGAGACGAACGTCTCCCCCGCTTTGCTGAAAAATCCGACGACGACCGCCTCGATGCCCTGCCCGCGACAGACATCCAGGCCAGCCTCATCGTTGTAAATGGCGGCTTCGTCCCGGCCGGCTTGACGGAAAAGGTCTCTTAGTCGCTGCCAGGACGTGACCCTAATGTG
>MEXZ01000052.1:7566-8600 GCA_001773855.1 Candidatus Aminicenantes bacterium RBG_13_64_14 | reverse complement strand
CGTGCGTTTCGCGGCCTCGCCCTCTGGCAGAAACTGCCAGACGAGAAGAGCGATAAGGGCGAGGAGCACAGCGGCTGCCGGCATCCAGACCTTCTTCGACGGCAGGCGGACGGTGATCTCCTTGGAGGTCTGGGGCTTGCGAAGCGGCAGGGCGTGGGTCGTCGCCGGCAGGGCTTTTTCTATCCGGGCAAGCTCCGCGAGCAGGTCGTCCGCGCTCTGATAGCGTTTCGCCTTCTCTTTCTCCAGGCATTTCAGGACGAGCCGCCGGACGTCTTCCGGGATTTGGGCGTTGATCGTGCCCGGGTCGGGCGGCAGCTCGCTTTTTTGCTTGACGGCGATGCTGAGCGGCGTATCGCCTTCGAAAGGCAGGCGTCCCGTCAGCATCTCGAAGAGGACGACGCCCAGCGAGTAGATGTCCGAGCGCGCATCGGCCTCTTTTCCGTCCACCTGCTCGGGCGACATGTATTCGGGCGTACCGATCATTACGCCGGCACCGGTGATCCCCTTAGCCCTGACCGAGCGGGCGATGCCGAAGTCCATGATCCGGGCGCCGCCCTCGCGGTCGATCATGATATTCTGCGGCTTGAGGTCGCGGTGGACGACGCCCAGGCGGTGGGCCTCGGCGAGGCCCTCGGCGGCCTGCCGGGCGATCGTCACGGCCTTGCCGACGGGCAGGGCTCCGATCCTGTGGATGAAGCTCTTGAGGTCCTCGCCCGGGACGTATTCCATGGTGATGAAGTAAGTTCCCGTCTCCTCCTCGCGGCCGAGGTCGTGCATCCGGCAGATGTGCCGGTGGGAAACCGTACGGGCCAGACGGAGTTCGCCGCGGAAACGCTCGATCGTGTCGGCATCGGAAGCGATATCCGGATTGAGAAGTTTCAGGGCCAACTTCTCCCGGACTTCCGTATCGAAGACCTTGTAGACGCGGCCCATGCCGCCCTTGCCCAGCTCCTCGATGACCTGATAGCGGCGGGCGAACGTCGAACCGGTGGTCAGCTCACGGATGGGTACCCGCATGGTTTCCGTCGCGGCCG
>MEXZ01000052.1:620-7552 GCA_001773855.1 Candidatus Aminicenantes bacterium RBG_13_64_14 | reverse complement strand
GCGCGGAGCGGAGCGGCGCACCGGCCGCAAAAACGCGTGCCCGAGGGATTGTCAAAATCGCACCGGGAGCACTTCACGGCAAGTTCCCCTTCGTCTGCTTGTCTTACTATCCCGGAAGATAACAGAACCGCCGGACCGAGTCAACGCCGGATGGGAAGCAGCGGGCCGGCGAGTCCATCGTTTGCCGGGACGGATTTTCTCGGAGTCGGACACGGGCTCCCGCTCTTAGAGCGCGGCCAGGGCCTTGAGGGCCAGGCCGTAGAGCCAGCGGTGGGCCTTGTTGCCGTTGGTCAGGATGGCGACGCCGGTCTTGCGATCGAGGTTTCCCGCCAGGAAGGCCGTATAGCCGTTGACGCTGCCGCTGTGGGCGATGATCGTCTCGCCGTTCTGTGTCGAGATCCACCAGGCCAGGCCGTAGCCGGACGTCTCGTTGAGCCAGCCGCCGTTGATCGGCCCGGCGAAGCGGTCGTACTGCCGCTTCATCATCTCGCGGAAAGTCGGCTCGCTTAAAAGCCGGCGTCCCTTGTAGACCCCGCCGTTGAGGTTGGCGATCAACCAGCGGGCCTGATCGACGGCCGTGCCATAGACAACGCCGGCCGGCCAGGCGTCGGCCTTGACCCAGTCCACGGGCCGGAAGACGCCGCTGCGCCGCCGCACGGGCATGTAGGGGATGGCCAGACGCTCGGCCATGTCGGCCCGGGGCTCGAAGGCCGTGTCGCGCATCTCGGCGGGGACAAAGACGTTTTTCCGCACGTACTCCTTGAACGGGACGCCCGATAATTTTTCGACGAGGTGGGCGATGAGGGTGAAGGCGATGTTGGAATAGACGACGCGCTGACCCGGCCGCCGGGACAGTTGGAGCCGCCCGCGGAGGTAATCGACGAGCGACGGCGGCGCCCGGTCTTCCCAGACGGCGTGCCGGCCGAAATCGGTCGGCAGGCCCGAGGTGTGGGTCAGGAGGTTGCGGAACGTCACGGGGTAACGCTTATTCTCGCCATCGATCTTCATGTCCGAGAGATAATCGTTGACCCGGTCGTCAAGCTTGAACTTGCCCTGCTCCATCTGCTGGAGGAGCGCCGTCGCCGACATCGTCTTGAAGGTCGAGGCGATGAGGTAGACGGTGTCGCAGGCGGCCGGGGTCTTGACCCGGACGTTGGCCAGGCCCGCCGAACGCGTCCATACGATGCGTTCGCCGGAGACAAGGATGACGGCCATGGACGGGATGCGGCCGGCCTTGAGCGCGTGCTCGATCTCGGGGTCGAGGAGGGCGGCGAGGCGCGGGTCGTCGACGGGCGAGAACGGGCGCGCCGCGGCCGGATCGGAAACGATGGCCGGGCCCAGCATCGGGTCGTCGTCGACGTCGCCCTCGTACTCGTCGGGACCGGTCTCGAGGTCGGCGAAAATTCCCGTCTGGCCCGAACCGCCTTCCGGCCCGATCGACGAAGACGGCACGCCGGCCCCATTCTCGTTCTTTCTATTGTCCCCGACGGGACCGTCGGCTCGTCCGCCGATGATCTTCGTAGCCACGAAGAGGCCGATGGCAGCGAGGGCCAGGACGATGAGAGCGACGTCGGCCGCCCGCCGCAGGCGCCAGAGCGATCGCTCGGTGGGGCGTGGGGAAGGCTCCGGCGCGGCGGGCAGGCCGGCGGCCGGACTCGGGCCTTTCTTCGATCTCCGCTTGATGGGCCGGGCCATACCGCTCATTTTGCTCTCACGCCCAGTGGGAGATTATACCACGCCTTGTTTCGGAGGGCGCATCGCGGGTATTATGATCCAGAATGGTGAAAGAGGTCAGGTCATGATCACTGCGAAACACGCGGCAGCCCTGGCGGCATTATCGGCCTTGGTGGCGCTCGCCGTTCCGGCGGGGGGCCAATCCCGATCCGGCGGATCCAACCCCGACGATCGCCTCGGCACATGGGAAAAACAACTGGTCCTGCCGCAGAAGGTCTCGGGCCGGCTGACCTGGGCGCAGAGGCGCCTCAAGCCCTCGGGGCTCCGGAAGCTCGAGAAGATGGGCCGCACGCTGGCGCCGGCCGTCGCCGCCGGAACCGGATTCCCTTCGCTCCGCGACCAGGCCGAGCGGGAGGTGGCCGCGTCCTTCGCGGGGCTGTCTCAGATGGATATCTCAGAAACCACCTTCATCGTTCTGTCAATGGCCACCAAAGACATGGACGACGACATCCGCATGATCATGGCCGAGATCAAGGCGATGAACGCCGCCAAGCAGAAGTTACGGGACATGACCAAGGAGCTCGACGGCTGGATCTCCCAGGAGATGGCCAAGCATCCTCGATCCGAGGACATCGACAACGAAAAGCCGGGCGCATCGGGGACGAAGGCCCGCGCCCCCCGGCCCGCCCCGAAGGCTACGGCCTCTTCCGTTCGCCGGATCACGCTCGAGACCAAAGCGTCGCCCACGATACATCTCGAGTATGTCAAAACGCCCGTCATTCCGCCGCTCCCGCCACGAAACCCCGGCTTGCCGGTATCGGGCCTCAAATCCCTCCAAGACGACCTCAAGTCGACCCTCGACGGCATGAACGAGATGTCAGAGATGACCTCGCTGCGGCTCCAGATGACCATGGACCGCCGCTCCAAGTTCATCCAAACGCTGTCCAATATCATGAAGAAAATGAGCACGACCCAAGAAGCGCTCGTCCAGAACATCAAATGACGGAATAAAGGGCCGGTCACGGGAGAATTCCATCATGAAACGATCGCTGCTCATACTGCTTGCCGCCCTGCTGCTCGCCGCGGCCGCCGCCGCGCCGGCTTCCGACGTGGGGTCGTTCCGGGGCCAGACCACGGCTCCCGCCCGGGAACCCGTCGCCGCTCAGGTCGTCAAGGAGCTCCAGGCCGGCCTCCCCGCCTGGATCAAGGAAAAGGACGTGCCCGGGGTCGCCGTCGCCGTCGTCGACGACAAGGAGATCCTGTGGCAGGGAGTCTACGGGTTCACGAGCCGGGCCAAGGACAAACCGGTGACGCCGCGAACCCTGTTCAGTATCCAATCGATGTCCAAGAGCTTCACGGCTCTCGCCGTGCTCATGGCCGTTCAGGACGGCCTGCTCGACCTCGACCGGCCCATCACCGAGTATCTCCCGGATTTCACGGTCCACGGCCGGTTCGAAGAGAGCCCCGAGAGGAAGATGACCCTGCGGCACCTTCTTTCCCACCGGGCGGGGTTCACCCACGAAGCGCCCGTCGGCGGGAACTTCGACAGCCGCCCCCACACCTTCAGCGAACACATTCTGAGCATTTCCGACACCTGGCTCCGTTACCCGGTTGGCTACCGGTACAGCTACTCCAACCTTGGCATCGATCTGGCCGGCTGGATCGTGGAGAAAAAGAGCGGCGTGCCGTTCGCTAAATACGTCCGGGAGAAGGTCCTCGCGTCCTTGGGCATGAACGACAGCACGCTCGACATCGAGACCATCCTCAAGACCGAGGACCGGGCCGTCGGGCACGTCTCGCCTTTTCTCAAGATCGCCGGCGGCATCCCGGTCGAAGTGCCGATGGTCCCGGCCGGGGGCGTTTACACGAACATCCTCGACATGGCCCGCTACATCATGTTCCACATCGACAAGGGGCGGGTCGGCGAAACGCAGCTGTTAAGGAAAGACCTCATCGAGGCCATGCACACCGTCCAGCTCCCCGAGAAGCACGAGCGGTTCGGCTATGGGCTCGGCCTCGTCTCGAGTCACATCGGACCGCAAGCCTACCTTACACACGGGGGTGGCGGCTACGGCTTCAACAGTTACATGGCTATGTATCCCGGGCTGAAGCTGGGGGTCGTGGTCCTGACCAACGGGGATCAGGGCTCGGTCACAGGTCCCGTCAGCGACCTCGTCAATAAGATCATCCAAGATAGGATCGCCCCGCCGGGCCGGGAGCTCGAACGACCCACGGTGGACACAAAGAACCCGCTTTCGGCGGCGGACGAGCGGGTGCGAAGGCTCGCTGGTTCCTACGCGGGGGACGCGGCCATCGGGACGAAGGACGGCGCCTTCGGCATCACTCTGGCCAAACAGTTCTATCCGCTGGCGTTTTACGCCGACGGGAGCGAGGTCGTCGGGCTTGGCGGCAAGTACTCCGAGCTCCGCGCCAAGCCGCCACTCGGCGAGGGCGAGCCCGGCGCGATCATCATCATGAACAGGCTTACGGGTACCTGCGAATATTACGATTTCCACAAACCTGAGCCAGCTGCGGACAAGCCGGGGCCGAATAGGCCCGAATGGAAGCCCTTCCTCGGGACCTACAAGACGCTGACGTGGGGGAGGACGTTCGGTTTCATGGTCAATATCGCCGTCGCCGACGGATACCTGACATTCAACGGGACGCGCTGCCGCGAGTACCTGCCGGGTCTTTTCTTCACCTACGACGGGGAAGCGCTCGACTTCCGCGGCACGGTGGCCACGTTCCGCAACATCGCCCTCATCCGCACCCGCCGGCAAGCCAAGTGACGCTCCTTTCTCTCGTTCATTCGAGGATGAAACTCATGGATTCAAAGTTGAGTGTTATCCGTGAGCATTGCGCCAGGATGTCGAGACCGAGCGTACCATGGAAATATCGCGTATCGGTGTGGGTCACCTCGGTGTGGACCGCGATCTTGCGCAAGGACAGATCCTTGCCGCCCGCCCGGAACCCGAATTCGTCCAGGACATGGATCGGGACCGTCACGGAGCTTCCGACTCCGCCCATCGTGGATTTCCGGGGCTTCGAGCGGGACACGATTTCCCCCCGATAGCGCCGGAAGAACGGCGGATAGAGGTAGGTCGCCGAGGACCCGGTGTCCAGACAGAGGGAGAGGCGGGCGCCCCGGAAAAGGACCTGCACGACGGGCATGAATCCGGAAAAACACATGTTCTGTTCAGACCGCGGACGCGGCGAGGCGGGAATGATCAGGTCGCCGTCCTTCGTCTCGGTGATCTCTTTGAAACCTTCGAGGACGGGCGCGCCGAGGAGCCCGCGCCGGTCGACGCCGAACCTGGCCGCCGCGGAAGGGAAGAATTCGTCAGGCAGGACGAGGAAGACCGCGTTCCTGATGATGATGGAGCCCAGTCGCATCTCCGGTACGACGCCGGTCCAGCCGTCGATCCATTGTCCCGTCCCCGTCTGGATCTTGATGGCCGGGCCGTAAATCGCGACGTCCAGTTCGTCGGCGATGGACTTATAGAGGATGGACAGGTTGGACCCGGTGTCATGGCCGACGAAGAAGGTGCGGCCCTTGACGCGGACGGGAAATTGCCTGTTCGTCATCCGTATCGTCGTGTCCTCCCCAACCTCCACCTCCTGCGGAGGGATGTCGGCCAGGGCGGACCAGAGCCCGACCTGGTTTTCGCAGTTGTCTTTCTCCTCCTTGCCGAGGACAGAGCCGAAGCGGTCGAGAATTTCCCGCCGGGCCTCGGCGGCCTCCCGGTATCGCCCCGAGCGACGGAACGCGTCGGCCAGGAGGACCCAGGCTTCCTTGGTCATCATTCGCGCCGGTCCCTTCTCGGCGGAATGCACGTAGTTCTGTAGCCGTGAGACGGCCGAGTCCAAAAGATTGAAGACTTCGTCGACGGCCCCGCGGAAGAATTCCATTTCGAGCGAGGAGTGGTCCTTCATCCGGGCCACGGCGTCGCGGAGCTCAAAGTAGCGACTTTCCTCGTAAAGCCGTGCCAGTCGCTCAAGCGGATCCGGGGCTTTCTGCTGGCCCAGGCCGGCCGAAGCGGCAGCCGCGAGGACGAGGATCAGGGCGGCGGTGAGGGCTTTCCTCAAATCATCACTCCGAACTGGAATACAGCAAGCTTCGGGCCAAGTCCGGGACCTGATCCCGCGGGGAGATTCGCCTGGATTCCAGGCATGGCTTGGGCAAGCCGATCGGACCGACGGCCGCGGGCTTAAAGAATTTCGTAAAATGAATTTACACAGGGGCACTGTCCGGTTTCAGACATGGAACGTCCTATTCCGGACGCTTTTCTAGTTGACCCGGTCCCCCGCAATATGGCAATAAGCCGGGCTTTATTCCTCAGAAATTCCGGCCAGCTTATCCTGGACGCGGCGCAGTTCGTCCTGGGCCTCTTTGAGCAGCTTCGCCTTGTAGATCAGAGTGTCGAGCGCCTTGGTTTCGCTCATGGTCCTCTTCAGGAGGTCGATGCGGGCGAGAACCTTCGCCTCGCGCCGGCGCAGCCGGGCGATCTCTTCTTCAGTCAGGGGCATCTTATCCATGGCTCAACTTGTCGTGCGTCCATTGTAGACTGAACGGCCGCCCCAGGCAAGAGGGGGTCAAACCTACGGCCGGGAGCGGATTCTGAGGAGCGACCAACAGAAGTGCGGCGGAGTGGCTCGGAGCTGCACTTCTGGGAAATATCTTAATAGCCTTTAATCGTCGTCTACCTTGGAACCAGCCTGACCGTCCGGATCTCGAAGGGCTTGAGCCGGATGGGGATCGAGTCGATCTCGACGGTTTCATGGCCACCCGATGAGGAGGTCGAAAAGCCCAAGAACACAGCGCTCGCCAGCCGGGCTTCCGTATCCTTCCCGGCGATCTCGCGAAGGCGGACGACGGGCGTCCCGTCGGCGTCGAGCCAGAGCGCCTGGACAATGACGTTGGGCTGGTCGACCGATAGGAACGATCCCCCCGCCGTTTTGAATCGGCCCTTGTTCCGGGCCGAGAGCCAGGTCGCGATGAGCGGCGTGTGGACATCCCAGCCGAATCGGGAAGCGGCGACACGGTCCGAGGCGGGGGCCGCGCCGGCACCCGGACCGGCGGGCGGAGCGCTCGTCAGGCTGTAGCGGAACTCCACCCGGCCTTCCTGGCTCGCCTTGAAGTTCGTCATCCAGTAGTTGTTCATGGCGTAGGAAAAAACCCAGGCGTTCGCGAGCTCGAGCGTCTTGAGCCATTTGCCCGTGTTGATGTCGCCGAACTGGACGAGTGGCGCCTCGACCGG
>MEXZ01000052.1:0-542 GCA_001773855.1 Candidatus Aminicenantes bacterium RBG_13_64_14 | reverse complement strand
GAGCTGCTCCGTGCCCGGGGCCATGTCGGCGTCGGCGATCTCGAAGCGGACACCGGGCGGCACACGGACGGGCTTGGCGCCAAGAGCGGCCGGGAGGCCCGGTCCGACTTCGAACGGAAAGGCGAAATAGACGGCCTCGGGGGCGAACGTTTCCTCTTTATCGAGAACGTTGACGAGGTCAACACGCTTGACGTCATCGTAGAGGACGATCCTTTGCTCGAGCGCCGCGCACATCTTAGGCGAGCTCTTGACGATGAGGCTGGACGCGACCGGCCCCTTCCATCCGACCTCGATCTTGGCCGACTCGGGCGCCCAGCGGTTGAACGTCGCCCGCTTGGTCATGTCGTCCACGGCCTTGCGGCCGCCCTCGGGCTGCTCATAGATGTACGCGTTGAGCGGCCAGGGGCTCGTCTTGTCGACGAGCTCGCGGCCGAGCTCCTTGTCGTAAAGACTCGAGATGCCTCCCGTCTTCGCGTCCACGGTGACGCGGTAGAAGCGGTTTTCGATGGTGTCGCCGCGGCCCTCAGATCCGGGATCCGCAG
>MEXZ01000051.1:36037-37587 GCA_001773855.1 Candidatus Aminicenantes bacterium RBG_13_64_14 | reverse complement strand
CAGGGCTTTTCGACCTTGAACCAGGCTTCGTGAGCCGTGAAGTAGAGCCCCGATTCCTTGACTTTCTCGCCCGTGATCTTTTCCCAGAACCGACTGTAGAGCTGGACCTGCGGCCGGTAATATTCCCTGAGCGCGTCAAGGGCCCTCTTCGCTTCCTCCGCTCCCCTGTCCAGGACGGCGTCGGGTATCCTGTCGGTCTTGTAATCAGCGATGATCCAACCGTCCTTTTCCTGGAAAACGAGGTCGATCGCTCCGGACAGGAAAACCGGCGCCCCGGACACGACGGCCACGGGCTTCTTCCCCGCGAGCGCGACGAGCGGGCCGCGGCTCATGAGGTCGTCATATTCGGGGTCCTTCGGCCCGACCCTGACGGAAAACGGGACCTCGAAGTATTTTCGTCCGGCGGACATGGCCCGCCCCCAGAATTCCGAGACCACGATCGACCGGACGAGAGCCACAAGCTCCTTGTCCTCCTCCCTGCCGATCTCCACAGAAGCGAGAGCGTTGCCGGCCAGGCGCAGGAGCTCTCCGTCGCTCACGGGCAGGTCGCCGGGTTCGGGCACGTTCCGGACCCAGGCCCGCCCGAGGGCATTCAAGAGACTGTGGATCGCCGTCCCCCATTCCCGGCCGAGCCCACCCGGCTCCCATTCTCCGGGTCTCGGGCCGGTCTTGGCGAGAGCCGTGACGGTCTCGAGGCGGTAATGGGCCCGGGCGGCGTCGTTCCTTCTTCCCTGGATGCGCCGCCGGACCCCGGCAACTTCCCCGGACGAAAGGGTGAGCTTGGCCGGCGGCTTGCAGGCCTTCTCCCCGCCGGGAAGCGGTTCGAGCTCGGGGACTTCCCCGAGACGCTCGTCGAGGATCTTCCAGGCTCTTTTCGCCCCCAGATCTCCCTGATACGCGCTGACGACCAGCATATCCCTGGCCCGCGTGGCCGCCACATACATCAGCCGATGTTCCTCGGCCTCCTGGAATTTGGCCGCCCTGTCGACCACTCCGGCCCAGCCGGCCGGCTGGGAGATGAGGAAGACCTTGTATCCGGCTCTTTTCTTGAACAGGAAATAGCCGCGCGGGCGTCCTTCGACAGGGCCCGAGTCCGTGCCCCCGCCGAGCCGGACGATGTGCTTGTCCGGCTCCCGGTCCCTCATGCCTGCGGGGTTGGCCAGGAAGACGACAGGCGCCTCCAGCCCCTTGGCCTTGTGGAGGTTCATGAGGCGCACGGCATCGTGGCGGCCGGGCGTTAGGCTCATCTCTTCGACCGTCTCCAGCCGGTCCGGGTCGCAGATGAAATCAGCGATCGCGGCGAACGATGTCGTCCCTTCGGATTCGAGGCTCCGGATGATCTCGACGAGTTTGAGGACGTCGCCCGCCCGGCTACTCCCCATATCCGTCGAGACGAGGTAGCCGAGCAGGCCCGAGGCCTCCAGGATCTTCTCCAGGACGACGGAAGGGGGATACGATTTCGTCCAGGCCCACCACCCCCTGAGGCTCGCCAGGGCCCTCCGGATCGGGTCGGATGAGGCGCCTCCCGCGGCAGCTTCCCCCGTGAAGGC
>MEXZ01000051.1:35741-36014 GCA_001773855.1 Candidatus Aminicenantes bacterium RBG_13_64_14 | reverse complement strand
GGTCGAGGAGGGACTGGTCGCTCACACCGAAAAAGATCCCACGCAGGGCCGCGACGGTATAAACGGCGTTAGCCGGGTCCTTGAGCGCCTGGAACAGGACGGCGATCTCCGCGATCTCCTCGCTTTCGGAAAAAGCATCGCTGCCGGAGATCTCGTAGGGGACCCCCTTCTCCTCGAGGCTCCGGGCGTAGATATCCATGTTCTTCTTGTAGCGGAAGAGGATGAGAAAATCCCCGGGCCGGGCCGGTCTCCGGCTTTCGATCCCGGAGGGGC
>MEXZ01000051.1:35410-35603 GCA_001773855.1 Candidatus Aminicenantes bacterium RBG_13_64_14 | reverse complement strand
CGCCCTCGCAGCCATCGCGGTTGGTGATCAGGGGCGCGAATTGGGCCTGGTATTCCGTCGCCGCCGCAGGAAAGATGTCCTCTCCCTCGCTGTCCTTCTTCGGCTCGAAGACGGAGTTCACGTATTGCGCGATGCACGATAGGGAGCGGAAGTTGGCCACGAGCTCGAGGACCTCGCCGCCGCCCCGGACGAT
>MEXZ01000051.1:33271-35392 GCA_001773855.1 Candidatus Aminicenantes bacterium RBG_13_64_14 | reverse complement strand
CTTGTACCTGCCCTGGAAATATCGGCGGACCTCGGGGTTGTCCCTGAGCAAGGCCGCGGTCAGGAGGAGTTGGTCCCCGAAGTTGAGCTTCGACCTGGCACAACGGCGCTTATCATAGAACCGTAAGGCAGGTACCAGGAAGGCCAGGGCTCTGGCGTGCCGGTGTTCCCTCCAGGCCAGAAGGGTGGAGGCGACCGGTCCGCCTTTGAAAACCTCGAAGGCTTCCGAAAAACGGACGGCCTCCTCCTTGGACCGCCAACGCTTCTGAACGACGGACGGGTTCCCTTCGAGGAGCTCGAGTGTCTCCATGAGGAGCCGGGGATCCGTGAATCCCAGCCGTACGCGGCGGCCGGAAAGCCGGCGTATCAGGGTCTGAAGGCCGTCCCAACCGGGCTCGGGCCGGGCCGCGGGGATAAGGGGCGCCGCCGCGTCCAGGAAGCGCTCGAGCGCGGTCCTAGCGGCCTCGAAATCCGGCGGCTCCTCGCGCCCCGGTTCGAGCTCCACCTCTGGGTACATCGCGAGCTCGTCGTAAGCGTCCCTTAAGTCCTCCGGAAAAAGGCCCACGTCGTCGAGGGCCCTGAGGACGTCATCGGACTTCAATCTGGCCTCGGCGAGAAAATCGTGCCAGCAGGCTTCCCGGAATATGGCGTCGTCGATCTCCTCCATCTCTACGAACTCGGGGTCGACGCCGCACTCGACGGGCCGCTCCCGGAGGAGCTTGGCGCAGAAGGAATGGATGGTACCGATGAAACCCTGCTCGAGGTCGCGGAGGGCGTCCCGGAGCCGGGCTTTCTCTCCCGCCCCCCACGTCCGTTCCCCCTCCCGCGGCGCATCGCCGAGGCTGCGCTCGAGGGCGACCTGGAAACGTCCGCGGAGCTCGGCAGTGGCCTTGCGCGTGAAGGTCACCGCGGCCAGGGTCTGGATCGTCGCCCGGCCCGTCGCGAGGAGGGAGATCATCCGGTCGACGAGGCTTTTCGTCTTGCCCGAACCGGCCCCGGCCTCGACGAGGAAGGTCGTATCCAGGTCGTCCGTGATCCGGCGGCGCGTCGCCTCGTCCGGTCCCTTGGCGGTCCCCGTCTTCCTAGTCATAGGCCTTGAGCCTTTCCAGCGCTTCGAAGATCGCCGGGTTGGCCTCGATCTTCCTTTTCGTCTCTGCGGGACGACCGCCGCAAACGGGGGAGAAATCGCAACGGCCGCACTCGTCCTTGAGGGCGCTGACGAAATACCCCTTCGAGATCAAGGCCAGGATGTCGCCGAGGAGGTTCCGGAACACCTCGCGGTCGAATTCCGGGACGATGACCTCCCCTCCTTCGCCCCGACGGGTCGGGAAGGAATAGCCGCTCTCGGTCACCCGGGCCTCCCGGGTCAGGCCCTCCGCGACGAGGAACTTTTCGGCGGCCACGGCATACAGGGCATGCTGGATCACCCGGCCCTTGCCGAAGGCGACGAGGTCTTCGAACGGCTTAGGGCTCCCCGTTTTATAATCGAGGATACGGAAAGTGCCGGGGCCCGTCCGGTCGATACGGTCGATGAAGCCCTTGAGAAGGAATGAACGGCCGCCCTCGACCTCGACCGGGATGCCGGCGAACCGTTTCTCGAAGACGAACGGGCGCACGTTGGCCGGACGGCCGCCTTCGACCTTCAGGAAGATGGCCAGCGCCGCGAGGATATCCTGTCGTTCCTTCTCGAAGATGCCCTCGGACGGCGGAGGCACGTCCCGCTTCCAGGACGCCATGGCCTCGCGGGCGACATCGTCCATGAGAGAACCATGGCGGACGGCGTCCGGCCTTTCACCCTTTTCAGCGACTTCGGTCATGAACTCGCAGAGGATCTCGTGGATGAGACTGCCCCGGTCCTTGGGGTCCAGCCACCGGGAACGGTCGAGTTTGAGCTCCTCGGGGGGTTCGATCCTGAGGACATATCGGAGGAAGTAGCCGAAGGGACACTTGACCAGGCTCTCCAGCCGCGAGGCGGACAGTTCCAGACCGTGGTTAACGAGGGGGTCGAACTGCTCGCCGTCGATCCGGACGACACCCTCGTACTCGGAGAGTCTTTCCCCGGCCCGGGCCTCCTCCGCTCTCATGCCGTCCCCCAGACCGGGAAAATTCTTGCGGACGGCGG
>MEXZ01000051.1:32679-33242 GCA_001773855.1 Candidatus Aminicenantes bacterium RBG_13_64_14 | reverse complement strand
GCAAGGCGCGCGAGCCACCAATCCGTTTCGTCGACCGCTCCTTCGGGGGCGTCCGGCAGGAAGCCCGCCGGGTCGGGCCGGCCGGCGCTTTTCGCGGCCGTCGCGAGAGCGTCGTCGAGGCTGGCGTAGTCCCGCCGCGCGTCCCCGCAGAGGAGTCGATGGACCTGAAGGACGAGCGAAGAGGGGAACGCGGCCCGCTCTTCGAGGATTTCGTAGGCTGGAAAGCTGAACGTCACCCGCCCGCGAAGCGAGGCGAGCAGGGCGGCCATGGAATAGAGGTTTTCCCTGAGTGAATCGGCCGTGGTCGGCAGGAGCGGGGAAAGCTTTTCCCGCTCGGCGTCGAGGAGGACGGGGTCCTGCAGGCCGTGGCCCGGAAAGTTGGCGTCATCGAGCCCGATGACGAAGGTCATGGGCCTTCCCGAGGAACCGCCGGAGGAAAAACCCGAGACGTGGACGTGGCCGGGCCGCGGGGCGGATGCGCCGACCGAAAGAGATGAAACCGCGGTCCTGAGGCGGTCGAGGGACGCCTCGAGCTCGACCGGCGCGGGCTTACGCTCGTCCGC
>MEXZ01000051.1:30759-32650 GCA_001773855.1 Candidatus Aminicenantes bacterium RBG_13_64_14 | reverse complement strand
GAGCCCGAAGCTCGCCGGTGATGAGCCGGAGGGCTTGGCCGTCCCGGTCCTCGACGTCCGAACGGAGGACGGAACATGTTTCAAGGGCCGTCGACAGCCCCTGGCACAGTTCGCTGAACATGACCGGCCCATGGGGAGAGACATCCGGGATGAACGCCAAGAACGCCCGGACGGCCCCGGTCAGTCTGTCCAGCTCAACGGCCGTCCGCTGCAGTTCTTTCCTCTCTTCGTCGGGTTGACCGTCCTCGTCGCCGACCCTGAAGTCCTGGAGCCTCGCCTCGAGGCTCTTGCTCAGGCCCTCCAGACGGTCGATGGGGCGCTCTCTCCCCCAGCCGATCATGGCTTTCTGGAAATACCGACTGACGGTCTGAGGGGGAACGTCCTCATCCGGCCCCTTGAAGGGAAGCCTCAGGTCCTGCGATTCCACGAGCCGGCACAGGCCCGCGGCGGGAAAGCCGTTCTCGATCCAGTCGACGAGCCCGGCGAAGACCCGGCCGGGCGCCGTGAACGCCAGGGGCAGTCCGTCGGAGAACGTCACCGGGACTCCGGCCCGGAGCGCAAGATGATGAAGAGCCGTCGTGTAGGCGGGCCGGGACGGGCAGATGACCTCGACGTGATCGAGGGGGAAGCCGCCGCCGAGGATCCTGCGAAGGACCTCGCGGCACTCGTTCATCGGACCGACGGCCCGAAAAAGTTCGATGGAACCGTCGCCGCAGGGTTTCGGAGCAGCCTCGGGCTTGAACAGCCACGGCAGTCGCCCGGTATCCGACGAGGCGGGCGAAGGCGGGGGATCGGAGGCATCGTCCGAAGCCCGGAAAAGGCGGGGACGCTCGAGGCCGATAACAGGGTCGCGGGGGACGACGATGAGCCGACCGCCCGCCGCGGTCTCGAGAAATCCGTTCTCGACCCGGCTGAGCGCCATGTCCCCCGGACATAGAAACCAGGATGGGCCGCCTCCATGGGAGGCTTCCTCCCGCGAATCGGCCTCCGACCCTGAAGGCCCGGCCATGCCGCAGTGCCCGGCAACTCTTAAAGCGATGGCATAGAGGCCCGGAAGGTCGACGCCGCCCGCGGCTTCGATGCGGCGCTCATATTGCCCGAGGAGCGTGATCACATCCCGCCCCTTCGACGCGACCGAAAAGGCGGCCGGGTCGAGATCCGTGCTTGCGAGGCCTTCCATTCTCAGAGACCCGATGGCCCTGAGCAGCGCCCGGGCGACTCCCGGCGCCGGATCGAGCCGGACGAAGTACTCGAGCCGGCCGTCTTCCTTCAGCTCACGGAACAGCGTGTCCACGAAGACGAGGAGTTCCGACCCGGAAACCAGCCTGAGCTCCCGACGCGAGAGTTCGAGAGCGGCCATTTGCTGGGCTAAAGAAGCCAGGGTGACGAAGCGCAAGTTGACCCATGACCCGGCCTCGCGGGCCAGGGCTTCTCCAATCTGGCGCCCCGCGATGAAGGAGGGAACGATGAAGATTTTCTCGTCGAGCGGATGCTCGCGGCAGAAGCCGGACAGGAAACGGATCATCGCGTTGGGCGGCCCGGGCCTCCCACCGGCTTTGCAGTGCCGGTGCTGGAAACCGGCAGTCCCGGTCCTGGCACCGGCTTTGCAGTGCCGGCGCTGGAGACCGGCAAGGCCGGGGCCGGGCTTCTTCACTTGGACCCGGGGATGCGGTAGAGATGGATCTTGTGTTCCCGGTCTTTTTCGTCGGTCACGACCTCGCTGCTGACGAGCCGGCCGTCCCATCCGGGGATCTTATAGTTGTGGGAGACGATCCGGACGCCGGCAGCCAAATCCTTGTCAAAGAGGGGTTCGAGAGTTTCCAAGGATTCCGGCAGGAGATAGAGGGCCAGGACGGTCGCCTCGGTCACCCGGGCCTTGGTGGCGTCCATG
>MEXZ01000051.1:30578-30741 GCA_001773855.1 Candidatus Aminicenantes bacterium RBG_13_64_14 | reverse complement strand
GGCGTGGGGACGAAGGGAGCGAGGTCGGCCGCGTCGGGCCGGCCGTGCGAGCCGGGAAAGACCTTGATGATATCGTCCTCATCGTATCGGAACGAATAGGGTTTCCCGGGATGGACGAGGTAGACGGCGGTCCTCCTGCCGTTGTCGAACGAGATCTCGACCG
>MEXZ01000051.1:16337-30572 GCA_001773855.1 Candidatus Aminicenantes bacterium RBG_13_64_14 | reverse complement strand
CGGTGGCGAGCCTGTCCACGGCGCCGACGCGGAGCGTCCGAACGCGCGGCGCGCCTCCCCCCGGTCCGGGCTTGATGGTGTAGACGATGTCCCGCTTGATGACGTTGCGGAGGGTCGCCTCCGCCATGAACACAACGCCGGAAGAAGGCCGCCGGTTGAGGTCGACCCTGTTCTCCTGTTCGCGGGCGGGTTGGACGACGAATATGGCCAGTGCCAAAAAGGCGATGGCCAGCCCGACCTGGATGGCCCGCTTCATGACGTCCCCCCGGCCCGGACACTTTTCCTCATCGGTTCCAAGGTAGAACAGCCCGGGAGCGAAGTCAATCCCGGGACTCCCCGGCATGATTGCCGGGGCTTCCCGGCTAGAAAACGACCAGGACGGCGATCATCAGAGCCGCGATGGCCAGCAGGGTGATCCGGATGAGCGTTTTCATTTTCTGTCCTCCTGTCCCCGGCGGAGGCGGCCGGCCTTGCGGACCGCCTCCTTGAGGACATATTCCATCTGGGCGTTGATGCTCCTCAACTCGTCGGCCGCCCATTTTTCCAGGGCGTCGTAGAGGGCGGCGTCGAGCCTCAGAAGGAACTTTTTCTTTCCACTCACGACTCACTTTCCATCAGGTGTGGAGTGTTCCCGTATTGATGATGGGATGCATTTCCGATTCGGAGACCAGAGCCACGAGGAGGTTGTTGACCATGGCCGCCTTCCTCTCCTCGTCGAGATGGACGACGCCCTGGGCTTCGAGGCTCGTGAGGGCCATCTCGACCATGCCGATGGCGCCATCGACGATCTGGCGGCGGGCGGCGATGATGGCTTCGGCCTGCTGGCGGCGGAGCATGGCCTGGGCGATCTCCGGGGCATAGGCCAAGTGGGACAGGCGGGCTTCGACGACGTAGAGGCCGGCCACTTCGAGGCGGTTCTGGACCTGGTCCTTGAGCTTCCCGGCGATCTCGTCGGGATTGGCCCGGAGGGATTCCGTGCCCTTGTCGTGGGCATCGTAGGGGTAATGGGTGGCCAGCTGGCGGATGGCCGTCTCGCTCTGGATGGCCACGAAGTGTTGGTAGCTGTCGACATTGAACAGGGCCTTGGCCGAGTCGACGACGTGCCAGACGACGACGGCCGCGATCTCGATCGGGTTGCCGAGGGCGTCGTTGACCTTGAGCGTCTCGCTGTTGAAGTTGAAGATGCGCAGGGTCACCTTCTTCTTGACGGCGAAGGGGTTGGTCCAGTGGAAGCCGGCCGTCAGGGCGCTGCCGACATATTTTCCGAGGAAGGTAAAGACCTTGGATTCGTTGGGGTGGATGAGAAAGAACCCGCCGAAGGTCATGAAGGCGAGGATCAACCCCAGAACGGAGAGGATCATGCCGGCCGTTACGCCCGCCCGCGTGGCGTGGCGGATGATGTACTGGCCGCAGAAGACGATGACCCCGAGGTCGACGAGGACCATGACCCAGCCGTTCGTGTTGAAGACGTTCTTTTCCTGGATGTCTTTCATGTCAGCCTCCTGTGCTAGCATTATAATATTAATATGATATCATGTTGTCAAGTGATTTTTTAGCCATAAAAACCCCCGCCGCCGGAGGCGTGCGGGGGTTGGGGGAATTCCGATAAAACGCGGCTTAGGCGAAGAAATCGCCGGGGACAGCCCTCAGGCGGGCGATGTCCCTGACCCTGTCGGCGATGTCAAAGCCCTTGACGCAGACGGCCGAGCAAGAGGCGCAGGAGCCGCAAGGGTTTTCGGGGACTTCGAGGGATCCGACGAGCTCATGGGCGGCCTGGAGGTTCCTGTATCCGTAAGCGTACATGTAGCTTCTCATCAGGTCCGGGATGGGCAGGCTTTTCGGGCAGCCGGAAACGCACTGGCCGCACTGCTGGCAGTAGAGGCCGGCGACCTGCTCGCCGAGCCGGAGGTCCTTCAGATCCGCCGGAGTGAGCTTCAGGTCGGTCATGACCGTCAGGTCCTCTTTGATCTGATCGAAAGTGGTGAAGCCCGGGATGGCCGTCGTGACGTTCGGGTCGTTGAGGACCCACTTGAGGGCGGCCCGCATGTTGATGGGTTGCTGCTTCTCCTTGTCCCAGTAAGCGCCGGCCTGGGTTTTCATAGCCACGATGCCGATCCCGGCCGCGGCCGCCTCGGCGACGGCCTTGCGTAATTCATCACGGTAGTCTTGACGGAAGTTGTAGGCCGTCAGGACGACATCGTAGGCCTTGGCTTCGATCGTGGCCCGGATGACGGCGGGCTCATTGGAGTGGGTCGTTATGCCGATGAACCGGGCCTTGCCCGACTTCTTGGCTTTCTGCAGGGCTTCGATCATGGCCGGGTTCTGCACGTCTTCTTTAGTCGTATTGTTATGGAGGTAGAGGATCTCGACATGGTCGAGCCCGAGCCGCTCGAGACTGAGGTCGACCTTTTCCAAAAAGCTCTTCTGAAGGGCCTCGCCCTCCAGCCCCTGCATGGACCGGTCCCGGCCGGGTCCGGGGACCTTGGTCGCGATCATGTAGGAGTCGCGAGGCCTGCCTTTGATGACCTGACCGATCATCTGCTCGTTCCGGCCGCGCTGGTAGCCGTGGGCCGTGTCGAGCATGAAGATGCCGGAGTCAAGGGCGGCCTGGACGACCGCGGGATTGTCGGCGTTCATGACGCCCATGCTGACGACGGGGATCTTGAGGCCCGTCTTGCCCAGGGTCCTGACGATCGGCTTCGTTTGGGCCTGCGTCTCGCCCACACCGGCCCGGCCGGAGTCCGCCGAGGCTAGGGCAGCGGCCTTGACCGCGCCTGGGATGGCCCCGACCGCCGCCAATCCCGTCAGTCCTTTCTTGAGGAATGTTCTCCTCTTGACTTCGTTCGTATTTCCGGCCATGGTTCCTCCTTCTGAGAAATGTTTCTTCCTCCGGCTCGCCGGGGAAACTCCCCGGGAACCATGGAGTTTCTAGAATGTCAAGAGAACGGATATCCATTGTATCGATTGGGCGGGGAAAGTCAACCTGGGCGCCGGCCGGGAAATTGACGAATTGACTTTTCCGGACCGGGGATTATACTTCCTGTCGATGACGAGGAAAACGCGGCTCCTGCTGATCCTGGCTTTCTTCTCTTTTCTCGCAACGGACCTTCCCTCCGCCGGACAGGTTCCCGAGCCCGCCGCCCCTTCGTCCCTGAAAACATTCTTCACCGTCCGCTCCGCCCAACCGGACGACACGCTGCCTCCGGAGATCCGCAAGGAATTCGAAAAGGACGACGGCAGCCCGTTGAGGTCCGTTGCCGTCGACCTCGACGGCAACGGAAAAGAGGAGAAATTCGTCCTCTGCGGCGTTCCCTCGGCCGCCGGCGGTCCCCAGTGGCTCGTCTACGACCCAGCGACAGGCCCTACCCGAGGGATCGTCGTCGGCACCATCGTCTTCATCGCCCGGGAATCCGACGACGGCTATCCCAAGCTCGAGACCTATTGGATGCAGGGCGGCGCCATGTCGGTCGTTTTCCGCTACAAATACGCCCGGGGCCGGTACGGCCGCATCGGCACGCGGGCCATGACGCTCTGGGAGACGAGCGAATATTTCCGGGCCAAGCCGCCCCTCGACCTCGACAAAGAACTTGTCGAGATCAAATAGTACCGCGATGGCCGGGCCAAGCCGCCTTCTCCTCTCCGCGTTGATCCTCGCCCTCATCGGATGCGTCGCTTGCCGGGCCCCTGGTGAGGGCCGGGGGGCAGAACGGGGCCCGTTGAAGATCGCCGTCATCCCCATGGGTACGACCCACGAATTCTGGAAGTCGGTCCACGCCGGAGCGCTGACGGCGGCTCGCGAGCTCGGCGTCGACATCATCTGGAAGGGCCCGCTCAAAGAGGACGACCGCAACGAGCAGGTCCAGGTGGTCGAAACCCTCTCCGGCGCCGGCGTCGACGCCCTCGTCCTCTCTCCGCTCGACGACCGGGCCCTCGTCCGCCCCGTGACTGACGCCCTCAGGGCCGGAATCCCGACGATCGTCTTCAACTCGGCCCTTCAAGGCGAAGAGCACGTCGCCTTCATCTCGACCGATAATTTTCAGGGAGGCGTCCTGGCCGCCCGGGCCATGGGACGGCTGATGGAAGGCCGGGGGCGGCTCATCATCATGCGGCTCAAGGTGGGCGTCGAGGGCACAACGAAGCGGGAGGAGGGGTTCCTCCTCACATTGCGGGCGGAGTTCCCGGCGATTACGGTCCTCTCCGACAGCCAGTACGCGGGAACATCCACGGAAATGGCCTACCAGACCATGGAGAACCTTCTCTCCCGGTTCACCGGGGTCGATGCGGTCTTCACGCCGAACGAATCGACGACGTTCGGCGCACTCCGGGCCCTGCAGGACCGCGGCCTGGCCGGAAAAGTCATCCACATCGGTTTCGACGCCTCGACCAAGCTCATCGAAGCGCTGAAAAAGGGGGAGATCCGCGGGCTCGTCCTCCAAGACCCCTTCGCCATGGGCTACCTAAGCCTGAAAACTGCCGTCGCCCATCTGCGCGGCGTGCCCTACAAGAAAACGGTGGCCACAGCGCTCGTCCTGGCCACCCCGGATAACATGAACGAGCCGACGGTCCGGCGGCTTCTCCGGCCCGACCTCTCCATTCTCAAGGACTAAAGTCGCGGCCGGCCGGCTCATCTTGCAGGAAAAACGGGAGGAAATGATGATGAAGCGACTTCTCGGAAAAACCGCCCTTATCGCTTTTCTGGCCCTCTCGGCGTCGCTCTTCGCGGCGGCCGTGCCGGGAGGGGCAGTGGAGGACCCCGTGAAAACCCAGAACAACGCCCCCCCGAAGAGCCCGGCCGCGGCGCCGGGAAGTCTCCACATCATCTCGTCGAGCCATCAGGACATCGCCTGGATGGACTCGCCCGAGAAATGTATCGTTTTCCGCGACACGAACTGCATCACCCCGGCGCTGGCCATGATGGCCAAGGACCCGGCCTACTCGTTCACCATGGAGAACATGCTCAACCTCATGGAATACATCGAGCGCCACCCGGAGCGCGCCGAGGAGATCGCCCGCCTGACCCGGGAGGGCCGGTTGGAATGGGGCGCCACGTTCAACCAGCCCTACGAATCGCTCTATTCCGGCGAACAGCTCATCCGCCAGGCCTATTTCGGCCGCCTTTGGATCAAGCGAAATTTTCCCGGCGCCGACGCCCGCGTCTATTTCAACCCCGACGTCCCTGGTCGGGCGGCCCAAATGCCCCAGATCCTGGCCAAGGCCGGCATCCCCTACCTGGTGATGAGTCGCTATCACGAGGGCTTCTACCGCTGGGCAAGCCCCGACGGGACGTCCGTCCTGGCCTACTCGCCCGGCCACTACGGGAACGCCGCCGCCACCCTCAACGCCCCGCCGGCCGAAGGGGCCAAGGCGATCCTCGAAAAGCTCACGAAATGGTCGGGCTATTACGCGGCGCGCGGCCTGCCGCCCGAGTATCCCCTGCTCAACTCCGTCGATTTCTCCCAGCCGACCGATTTCGGCGGCCTCATCCGCCACTGGAACGGTACCGCGGCCCAGAAGGGGCCGCAAGCGGCTGTCATGCAGTACTCCACGGCCCGGCGCTTTTTCGAAGCGATCGACGCTAAAACGGCCAAGCTCGAGACGATCGTGGGCGAGAGGCCGGGCCTCTGGCCTTACATCCACGGACCGACCCACCACTCTGCGATCTCGGCCGAGCGGGAAGCCAGCCGGCTCCTCCCCGCCGCCGAAGCCTTCAGCACGGTTCGGGCCCTCCTCGACGGCAGTTTCGCCGGCTATCCGGCGGGCCGACTCGAGGCCGCCTGGATGGCCGCGATCTACCCCGACCACGGCTGGGGCGGGAAAGAGGGCCAGATCACCGACAGGCTCTTCCGCAAGAAATACGAGTTCGCCCGGGACGAAGGCCGCGAGGTCCTCTACGGCGCCCTGGCCGGGATCGCGACGCGGGTCAAGACCCGGCCAGAAAAGGGCGCGCCCCTCATCGTTTTCAACTCGCTCTCCTGGCCGAGGACGGACCCGGTGACGACAGTCGTCACGCCGCGGAACGCCGCATTTCGCCTCGTCGACGCGGCGGGCGCGGATGTCCCCTATCAGCGGCTCCCGTCGGGGAACCCATCCTTGCCCGGCACAGTACTCATCGAGTTCATCGCCCGGGACATCCCCGCCCTGGGCTACAAGACCTTCTACCTCGTCGAAGGGGCCAAGCCGTCTCCTGAAAAACCCGCGCCGGCGGCAGGAGACGAAATCCTGGAAAACGACTTTTACAGGATAGAACTGGCCCCGGGCGGGGTCAAGCGTCTCTACGACAAGGAGCTCGGACGCGACGTCCTCGACACGGGAAAATTCCTGGGGTTCGAGGTCTTTACCATGCGATCCGTGGGCAACGGCGCCGGCGAATTCGGGCGGGTCCAGCAGCCGACGATGGAGGGCTTCGACAAGACGAGCCTCCACCGGCCCCGCTGGCACCTCGTCGATGGGGAGTCGGGCCCGCTCAAGTCCGTATACCTCCTCGAACAACCGCTCCGCAACTGCACGGTCCGCGAAAGGCTCATCGTCTATAACAGTGTCAAGAAGATCGACTGCGAGGTTTCGCTGCTCGGCTGGGACGGGGAGCCCTACCGGGAATTCCGTCTCGCGCTCCCCGTTGCCGCGCCGAACGGCCGGGTCGCCTACGAGGTCCCGCTCGGCGTACTCGAAGTCGGCTCGGGCGAGGCCAAAGGCACCGGAGGACCGGCCTACGGGAACCTCGTCTACGACGAGCTCCTCTCCGACATCCGGCCGCGGGAGGTCCAGAATTTCCTTTGCGCGGGCGACGAGAATTTCGGCGTCACCCTGACGACGAGCGTCGCCGTCAACGACTACAAAGATCCGACGGACGCGCCCGTCCCCTACCCCATTCTCCAGCCCATCCTGCTCGCCTCGCGGCGGAGCTGTCACGGCGAGGGGAACTGGTACCTTCAGGAAGGCGACCATCACTATCGATTCTCCGTGACCAGCCACGCCGCCGGATGGCGAAACGGCTACCGGGCAGGCATCGCCGCCGGCAGCCCCCTCATTGTCGTCGGCAACCCGGCCGCTGGGCCGGGGGCATCCCTGCCGGAGGTCGAGAGCTTTCTTCCCGTTACCGCGCCGAACACCATCCTCTCGACCATGAAGAAAGCGGAAAACGACGACACCGTCATCCTCCGGGTCTATGACATCGAAGGGAAGGACACGGAGGCGGTGGTCGAGTTATTTGCCCCGGTGAAAAGAGCGGAGCGGACGAACCTCATCGAAGAAGAAGGCGTTTTGCTGAAGCCGCTCAAGGGCCGGCTCGTCCTGCCGGTCGGCCATCACGCCGTCGAGACGCTCAAGCTCTTCCCGGCCTGGACAAGAAAATAGCATTCCTCTCCCGGTCTAGGGGAAGTCCGTCGTGAGGCAGCGATGGATGTCGCCCTGAAGACCCCCGTAGCGGAAGGGGACCCGCCGAAGGCGGGGGAACCGCCGGGACTGGTTCCCGGGGGGCCGGGGGGCTAAGGGCGACATCCTGAGCAAAGCCGGAATGACGGATTCCCCCGATACGGGGAGACGGACTAATAATGATCGGCCAGCCGGCGACGCGGCTCAGTCCTCGTAGACGCGGGTGAGCTCGAAGACGAGGGGGTTGGCCGCGTCGGGGCAGGCGTGGGTCAGGACGTCGGGGTTCTGGGCCCAGGGAAAGCTGGCGTTGAACATCATGGCGAAGACCTTGGGCAACATGCTGTACATGGCGTGGATGCAGATATGCCCGTCGACCCCGCCGTCCGTGAACCGGACGACGTCACCCACCTTGTGACCGAGATCGCACGTCCCTTTGACACTGGTCACCTTGGCCCTAACTTCTTTCACTTTCTTGGCCATGTTTTGCTCCTTCTCTGGTCCCGGGCTTTCTCCGGCGCAGGCCGAGTGAGGCTGCGGAAGCCCGGTCTTTACCTCGGGAATGCCCGGCCACCCCAATAGCGCCGCCGCGCTCAGCGTTTTGCAGAAATCCCGCCGGCGGAGGTTCGGGCTCTTTCGGGAGGGCTCCGGCTTTTTCACGGTTATTCCCCTGTCGGCGACGGGATTATACCGCAATCCTCGGTCGCGTGCACACCCCGGGGCCCGGAAATCAGGGGCGACGAAAAAAAGCGGCCAGCGAGGGTGAGAAAGAAGGCCGCCGTCCGCCGTCTTATTCATCGAAGACAACAACGGGAGGTCCGGATGAAAAGCAAACTCACGCAAGAGGAATTCGTCAAGCTGGCCATCGCCAGGCTGCGCCTCGAGAACTACAAGGGGATCCACTCGATCTACAGCGGGTTCAACGACGCCTTCAAGACCTACTTCGACGGCGGGAACCCCATCGATGCGACGGGCGAGCTGGCCAAGCTTGGGAAAATCGTCATCAGGCCGGTCAAGGGCGGCGTCATGCTCTACATCCCCGGCGAGGGGCCGGAGATGAACCGCGGCGACATGGCCCTGAAGAAGATGGGCCTGCTCGAAAAGGCGCCCGCCCCGCAGGACAACTGACGCGGCCCAGGTCTCAGGCGGAAAGCGCGGCCGGCTGGGCGGGCTGCTCCTCCATATACTGGATGTAGAGGTCGGTCAGGTCCTCATGGGCCAGCTCCTTGGCCGTCTTCATCATGACCAGCCGGCCCTTCCTCATGAACCCGATCCGGTCGGCGATGAGCTTGGCCCGGAAGATGTCGTGGGTCGACATGAACACGGATTTCCCCGTGTCGCGCATCTGGACGAGGATCTCCAGGAACTCCCGGCCTGATTGGGGGTCGAGGCCCGAGGTCGGCTCGTCGAGGAGGACGTTGGCCGCGTCCTTGACTACGGCGATGGCGATGCCGAGCTTCTGGCGCATGCCCTTGGAGAAATTCTTGACCCGCTTGTCAAAGGCCTCCTTCTGGAGTCCGACCCGCTCCAGGACTGCGGCGTAGTCCTTCTTCGTGAGATTCCGCTTTCCGGCCAGCTTGCTGAAGTAGTCGAGGTTCTGGATGGCCGAAAAATTGCCGTAGAGCGTGACATTCTCGGAGACGAAGGAGACGTGGCGCTTGGCCTTGAGCGGGTCCTTGGCGACGTCGATCCCCTCGATGAGGGCCGTCCCGGACGTCGGGGGGATGAAGTTCAGGAACAGGTTGATGGTCGTCGTCTTGCCCGCTCCGTTGGCTCCGAACAGGCAGAAGATCTCGCCCGGTTCGACCTTGAAAGTCAGGCCGTCCAGGGCGAGCTCGCCGTCCTCGTAACGCTTGGTCAGGTTGATCGTTTCGAGCATGGGGTTTCTCCTTAACGGACGTCGTATCGCAGGAACGAGACGTATGCGCCGACGAAAAAGACGATGATCATGACGGCGAGCAGAGCGAAGTCGGGGATGGTCCGGGCGAGCGACCGGCTCAGCCACTGCGGCTCGTAGATGTGCTGAGGCATGTCGTCGATCTTGAGCTGGACCGTCTCGCCCGTCTGGAAGTTGATGCTCTGGCCGAGCTTGGAGTTGATCCACTTGGTGTAGATCGGCTTATAGGCCCGGACCGACGCCAGGAACCGATCGAAGTCGTCGACACCCGTCCGGGCCAAGGTCATCGAGCCGAAGGTCAGGGCCGAGGCCGGCGAGATCCGGGACAGGTTGACGGCCAGGCTTTGCTGGGCCCGCTTCTTCTGCTGGTAGTCGCGTTCGAACGCGGCGTTGCTCTCATCGATCTTCGAGGTCAGCTCCTGCTGGTAGTCCTGGATGAACTGCCGGAATTTCTCCTGGTAGGCCTTGACGTCCTTCTGGGCGTCGGCCGCGTTCTTATTGCGCCACTCGATGACCCCTTTCTGGCCTTCGCTCTGAATCTGCTGGAGGAAGGCGTCCTTCTTGGCGGTGATCTCGTGGACCGAGGGGATGGGCCGGATCTGCCCGGCGGCGATGACCGCGACCTTGGGGATGACCATGACGAAGACGACCCAGATAAAGAGGAGCACCAGGAAACTCGTCGACGAGCGCGACGTCCTGGCCGAAACGAAGAGGCCCAAGCTGAAAAATACGGACAAGTAGAGGAAGAACATGAGGAAGATCAGGAGCAGACGGCCCCAGTCCTGGCCGCTGAGCAAGATGTCGGGCGTGATGAGGAGGATGAGGAGGCCCAGGACGAGCGGGACGAGAAGGGGCAGGAGGAGGCTGATGTAGCCGCCGATGGCCTTGCCCATGATAAGCCGGTCGCGCGGCACGTCGTTCGACAGGGCCAGCTTGAGCGTCCCCTTCTCCTTCTCGCCGACGATGGCGTCGTAGGTGAAGAGGATGGCGAAGAGGCTGAGGACGATCTTGACGATGAACATGAGGTCGAGGGAGCCGAAGACGGCGAAGACCGGGTTGCTGCTGTACTTGGAGTCGATGAGGTTGGGGTCGGCGGCGATGTTGACCGGGGCGACGCGGCCGACGGCCTCCTCGATGCCCGTGACCATGGTCCCCAGAACCTGCGGCGGTTTGCTGACCTTGATGCCGATGCCGGCGAGCGAAGCGTAGTTCGGCTGGCTCTCCATGTTCTTCTTGTTTAGGGCCAGCGCCGCCGTGTACTCCTTCTTTTCCGCCCTGTAGTTGGTCACCCCGGTGTAGACCGAGAGCAGGATGAGGATGGTGCAGAGAAGAAAGGTGAAGACGAATTTCGGGCTAGTGATGTTGTCCAGGATCTCTTTTTTGATAATGTCTCGAAGCATGCCGGCCTCCCTCGGGAGAAACTAGGATCGTGTGGCGACCCGCGCGCGGGTCTCCTTGATTATACGTCAAACGGACCCGCCAGTTCACGGATTTCTAAGGGACCGTCCCGCAGGGGACTGTCCTTCTTGAGAAGGGGGACATGTACCCCTGGTATGTGTCCCCACCCGGCCTAGCGCTCCGGATCGAGATAGAGCCCAAAGGTCTTCGGCCGGAAGATCGTTGAATCGTTTCGGGACTTCAGGATCCGCACGCGGACCCATTCCGCGGTGACTGTCGGGAACCGGAGAAGCTTCTTCCAGCCGATGGTCGTGCCCGTGGCGATCTCCCTCCAGCCCGTCTGCCCGAGAAGGTTGTGGTCGGTCACCGAACCGGCGCCGTCCCAAACATCGAAAGCGAACGCTTCGACATGCTGCCCCTGGCGGATGTCTTCCATGAGCATGGCGACATTGAAGGATCTCGCCTCGCCGAGGGCGCATGAGAAGACATCGACTCCGCGCTTCATATACCCGGTCGCGCGCCCACGCCTGTCGATGCCGTCGACAGCCGTTAGGTCAAATACCATCTCCGTCTTCGCGCCTTCGGCCAGGTTGACGGCAAAAGTCGCCCGCAGTCTGTCGCCCAAATCCTTGAGCTTTTGGGTGTCGTTTTCGTGGATGCGGCCTCGCTTGTCGGGCGGGATATTAAGGAGGAGCTGGGCGTTGCCGCCGACCGAGGTGTAATAGATGTCGAGGAGCTGGGCGAGCGTTTTGACCTTGTCGTCCTCGGCCGCGTGGTAGAACCAGCCCGGCCGGATGGAAACGTCGACCTGGCCCGGATACCAGAGGAGCCGACCGCTCTGTCTGGCAACGGCGGCGATCCTCTCGAACGAGCCCAGGTCCGCGGCTTGGGCGTCTAGGCCGGCGATGCCGCCGGGGCTTTTCTCGTCGGGCAGGCCGTCGAAGCCGAAGGGCTTGAGTGCATCCTTGAGCGCTTCGGCTTCGACGACGGGGATGACGCTCCATTCGCTCTCTCGAGTGACGCCGGCTTCGTTGCCGATCCAGCGGGCATCGGGGCCGATGATGGAGATCACCGCTCCCGGCTGGAGCTCACGGATAAGGGCGTAATAGCCTCCCCAGTCGTAGACCTGGCGTTTGCCGTTCGATCCTTCGGCGCAGGCGCCGTCGAACCAGACCTCGGAGATCTCTCCATAGTTCGTCAGGAGCTCGCGGAGCTGGTTCTTGAAGTGGTCGTTATAGCGCGGCGAATCGCCGTAGCTCGGCTCGTGACGATCCCAGGGCGAGAGGTAAACGCCGAACTTCAGGCCGCCCTTCCGGCAGGCCGCGGCGACCTCGCCGACGACATCACCCTTGCCATCCCGCCAGGGCGAGCTCTTGACCGAATGTTCTGTGAACCGGCTCGGCCAGAGGCAGAAGCCGTCGTGGTGCTTAGTCGTGACGATGAGCCCCCTGATCCCTGCGGCCTTGACGGCTTCGACCCACTGGCCGGCATCAAAGTCCGTGGGATTAAAGAGCTTCGGGTCTTCCGTCCCTTGCCCCCATTCCCGGTCGGTGAACGTGTTCATGCCGAAATGGACGAAGGCCTGGAACTCGAGCGCTTGCCAAGCGAGCTGCCGCTCGGAGGGAACGAGGCGGGCCGCCTTCGAGATGAGCTCGGAAACCGTGTCTGTCGGGAGGATTTTCACGCTTCCCGGGAGAGACACCCTTTCTTCATGAGGCACCGGCCTCGAGCACCCAGCGGAATAAAAACCGCTGGCGACGAGCGCCGCGAGGGAAAAGACGCCGATCGTTTTGACGAGATGTCTCATGGCCTCTCCCCTGCCGCGCAGTCGCCGCGGCGTCACCGGTTCAATATACATAAATTCCGAATCCGGTACCTAGACTTTTTTTGAGATGATAGCCTCTATAAAGCCCTCCTCTCGGCAGACGCTGACTGGGGCAGCGTTCGCCGTTGACAACATCCGGGACGTGATTTATGCTCCCCTCGCGCCGGGGAACCGGCCGTTTCCCCCGAAGAAAGGAGAGCGCGATGGACCCTGTCATCACCCTGAACGCCGTCGATTACGCCATCATCGGCGGCTACATCCTGGTCATGATCCTCGTCGGATACTCGCTCAAGAAATACATGAAGACCAGCGAGGACTTCTTCCTCTCGGGCCGGTCGCTCCCCGGTTGGATCACGGGACTGGCTTTCCTCTCGGCCAACCTGGGCGCCCTCGAGGTCATCGGCATGGTGGCCAACTCGGCCAAGTACGGCATCGCCACGATCCACTTCTACTGGGTCGGGGCCATCCCGGCCATGGTTTTCCTGGGCATCTTCATGATGCCCTTCTATTACGGCAGCCGCGTCCGGACCGTGCCCGAGTACCTCAAGCTGCGCTATAACGAGGCGACGCGAGGCCTCAACGCCATCTCCTTCGCCATCATGACCATCCTGATGAGCGGCATCAGCCTCTACGCCATGGCCCTCCTCTTCAAGCTCATGCTCGGCTGGTCGCTCACCGGAAGCATCCTCTTCGCCGCGGTCGTCGTCCTCCTCTACGTCTTCTGGGGCGGTCTGTCGTCCTCGATCTACAACGAGGTCATCCAGTTCTTCCTCATCTGGCTTGGCCTCCTGCCCATCGTCTTCCTCGGCCTCAAGGAAGTGGGCGGTTTCGCCGGGTTCGTGGCCAAGCTCAAGGAGCCCTTCCTCCATTCGGTGAAGTACCTGGGCACGAGCGCGAACCCGCTCGGCGTCGATTGGTTCGGCGTGGTCATGGGCCTCGGCTTCGTCTTGTCCTTCGGCTACTGGACGACCGACTTCCTCGTCGTCCAGCGGGCCCTGGCCTCGAAGAACATCAACGCCGCCCGGATGACGCCCATCATCGCCGCGTTTCCCAAGATGCTCGTCCCGATCATCGTCGTCATCCCCGGCCTCGTCGCCCTGCTCGTCCTGCCGGAGTTCAGCCAGGCCACCCTGCCCACGGCCGATTACAATTCCGCGCTGATCCTTCTTATGAAGCACTACCTCCCGAACGGCCTGCTGGGGCTGGCCATTACGGCGCTCCTCGCGAGCTTCATGTCCGGTATGGCCGGCAACGTCACCGCCTTCAATACGATCTGGACCTACGACATCTACGGGACCTACATCAAGAAGGGGAAGTCCGATTCCCACTACCTGAGGATGGGCAAGTTCGCCACCGTCTTCGGGGTGGCCATAAGCGTAGGCACGGCCTATATCGTCCAGTCCTTCCCGAACCTGATGGATTACATGCAGCTCGTCTTCTCTTTCTTCAACGCACCTCTTTTCGCCACATTCCTCCTGGGGATGTTCTGGCGCGGAGCGACAGGCTGGGGCGGGTTCTTCGGCCTGCTCATCGGCATCCTGACGGCGGCCGTCCATTACCTGTTGTACCGGCTCGGCGTCCTCCATTACGCGAGCGACATGGCCGCCAATTTCTACCAGGCCTGGTGGGCCTGGCTCGCCGACTTCGTCGTCACGATCGGGGTCAGCCTCTTCACGGCGAAGCGGGATCCGAAGGAGCTCGTCGGCCTCGTCTTCGGCCTGACGCCGAAAAACAAGGCCGCCGCCCG
>MEXZ01000051.1:9180-16314 GCA_001773855.1 Candidatus Aminicenantes bacterium RBG_13_64_14 | reverse complement strand
GCTGCTGCTCGGGATCTACGGTCTGGTGACAAAAAAAGAAACGTACGCCATCTCCCTCGGCTACAACCTCAACCTGGTCTGGGGGGTACTGATGCTGGCGATCGGCGGCGCGTTCCTCCTCGCCGCCTTTCTGAAAAGGGGCAAGGCCGGCCGCTAGTCGCGGGTCTCGCGCGTGCGGATGTAGATCGCGGCGCCGCCGCCCTCTTCGCCCCTCGAGTTGATCTCGAAGACCGCCTGCTGGCTCTTGATGAGCTGGGACAGCTGCTTGAAGCCGTAGGTGCGGGGATCGAAGCCCGGGTCAAGCTGGCGCAGGTAGAAGCCGATCTCGCCGAGGTTGGCCCAGCCGTCCTCCCGGACGGCCATGTCGAAGGCGCCCTTGAGCAGGGGGACGGGATCGAACTTGCGGCCCTTGTCCTCGCGGTCGTCGTGCTCTTCGCGCGGCTGCTTGCCCTCCGCCTTCCTCGCCCCGCCCCGGTCGCGCCGCCTCGTCTCCCGCTCCCGTGGGACGAGGTTTTCCGTGTAGATGAAGATGTTGCAGCCGTTGACGAAGGCCTTGGGGGTCGAGCGCTTGCCGATGCCCATGACGAAGAAGCCCATCTCCCGGACCCGCGTCGCCAGCCGGGTGTAGTCGCTGTCGCTCGAGACGATGCAGAAGCCGTCGACGAGGTGGCCGTGGAGGATATCCATGGCGTCGATGATCATGGCGCTGTCGGTGGCGTTCTTGCCGATCGTGTAGCGGAACTGCTGGATGGGCTGGATGGCGCTGTCGTGGAGGGCGGTCTTCCAGCCGGACATGTTGACGGTCGTCCAATCGCCATAGATCCGGCGTATGGTCACCAGGCCGTACTTGCCCGCCTCGGCCAGGATCTGGCCGATGAGCGAGGGCTGGGCGTTGTCGCCGTCGATGAGCAGGGCGATCTTCCTTGTTTTTTGTTCGATGAATGGCTCGGCCATGGCAGCGTCCTTTCTTCGGCGGGCTCTCCGGTCACCCTCATCCTACTCTTTCTCTCGAGGATGTTCAACCGTCAACATCGCCCCGGACGGCGGCGATGACCATGACCTCCGGACGGCCGCCCCAAAGAACGATCCGGCACCCCAAAAGCCGCCTTGATCTACCCCAGCCTCCCGTCTCGCGGTCATCCCATCTCCCGGAGAGTCTCCGGCTCGGCGATCAGGATCAGGATGTCGCCGCTTCGTATGCTCAGGTCGGGTCCGGGGTTGAAGATCATCTCCCCATCACGGCGGACGGCGACGATGATGGCGTTAAACCGTTCCCGGAAACCCGCTTCACGGATGGTCCGGCCGTTGAACTCGGACCCCTCGTTGACTACCAGCTCCTCGAGAGAGAGCTTGTATTTCTGGGAGCTGAGGAGGCTGTCGAAGAAATCGACGACGTTGGGTTTCTCGACCATCCGGACGATCCGGTGTGAGGATAGCTCGTAAGGGGAGACGACCCGATTGGCCCCCGCCCTGTACATCTTCTTTTCGTTGGCGCTGTCCAGGGCCCGGGTGATGATGATCAGACCCGGATTGATCTCTCGGGCCGTGATGACCGAGAGGATGTTATCGGCGTCGTCCGCGAGGAGCGAGATGAAAACCCGGGCTTTTTCCAGACCCGCCGCCTTCAGGGCGTCCTCGTCGGCGGCGTTGGCGTTGAGCACGTGGTAGTTGCGCTCCTCGGCCAGGGCGAACCGCGGGGGCGAGTTCTCCATGATGACGAACTCCACGCGGGCCTCTTCGAGCTCCTTGCAAACGACTTCCCCCATCCGGCCGAAACCGGCCACGACAACGTGATGATCCATCCTGGCCATGTTTTTTTTCATTTTCCGTCTCCCGAATATTTTCCGGATGCGCCCCTCGAGCGCATCCTCCACGATGGTCTGAAGAAAGTAAAAGACAATCCCCAGGCCCACGACGATGACCACGATCGTGAAGATCTTTCCGGAAGGCGTCAGGGGGATGATTTCGCGGTATCCCACGGTGGTGATGGAGATGATGGTCATGTAAAGAGCGTCGAGAAACGAGACGCGGCTGATGACCATGTAGCCGGCCGTCCCTCCGACGAGGATGACCACGAGCAAGAGGCCAAGCGTCAGAAGTTTTCGGTGCCGGAGCGTTTTTCTCATGACCCGCCGGGCTCAGGCCTCCTCGAGGACGCGCCAGCCGAGGGCGTCGGCCAGGGCGTTGACGGGCTCCTTGAGGTCGCCGTAGACCGTGACCCGATGCCAGCCCCATTCGTCCCACTCGGCGAAGAGCTTTTCGATATCGCCGATGGGCTCGACGGCCAACTTCGTCCGGCAGGCGCGGTCGTCGGGGGAGTTAGCGACGGTCTTGCCCTGGTGGAAGAGGATAGTCTTGCGTTCCGGCGAGAATTCAACCGTCGAGGTCATGTAGCCCAGGGGAAGGAGCGACCGGACCGAAGCGCCCTGCCGGTCCTCCGAGTGGGTCAGGATCTCGATGGGGTTGGCCGGGCAGCCCGGCCCGAAAGCCCTGTTCGACGCGACGCAGTGGGCATAGATGATCTGGCGCGAGGCGGTGTCGATGACGGGGTCGGAGATGTACCCCGGCCGGCCCTGGGTCAGGGCGGTCATGGCGACCATGGTCGCCGTCGACCGGACATCGCACTCGCAGGCCCCGATGAGCCCTTCGTTCAGGAGCTCATGGAAACCGAGGCACGGGTAGGCGTGGATGTGCCCGCCGTAGAACCCGCCGAGGCAGTTGATGGTGATGGCGTTCGCGCCGTGCTTACGGAGCACGGCCTTCTGGCCGAGGTACATGGCCGCCGACGTGACGAGCGTTTCCATGCTGACGCCCTCGACCTTGGCCGCCGTCTTGTGCCAACGGTCGGCGATAGCCTTGGCGTCCTCTTTGTCGGCCGCAGCCCAGGCCTCGTTGACCTCGGCGAAGGGCACGTTGATCACTTCGATCCCCATGCCATCCATGATCGCCGGGGCGATGCCGGGCCAGCCTCCGCCGACGGCCAGTATCTTCGACTCCTTCATTTTCCGGAGGCACTCGTCGGCGGAGAGGACCGAAAGGTTGTCGGTTCTGACGGCGAGGTCGCCGGGCCCGGGAGTGGCCGACTGTCGAATGGACGCGACCAGGGCCCCGAAATCGTTCCCCGGCCCGGCCTTCTTCGCCTGTCCGAAGGCGCGGCAGGCGGCGACGAGGTCCTCCATCCGGGAGGAAGCGACGAAACCGAGGTTGGGTGTTTTCTTGCGCAGGAAAGCGGCCGTGTAGACGAGGAAGCCGCCGCTCCCGCCGTATTGAAAATCGACGTAGAGCGTGGGCTTCCCCGAGGCGGCGATCGTTTGGACGACCTGGTTCCAGCAGTTGAGCTGGCAGACGACGTAGCCATCGACGGGGGAAGACGCGTCCGCGGCCAGGATCTTCTGGGCCTCTTCAGGGCCCTTGGCCATGGTGCTGATGAGCTCGCACTCGGGGAAGTTCCTGGCCAGGGTCGTCGTGATCCCGTCCATGACGGGTTGGAAGTTGAAGCCGACGTTCGGCCAGTCCGGCCCGGGCTGGGTGACGGCGTGGAGGGCGTAAATGACCCGGATACGCGTCTTTTCTCCCTGCCCGCCCCCTGGAAAGAGCCCTCGGGGCGCCAGAGCTCCCAAGGCCCCCGCCGAAGCCGCGGCTAAAAACCGGCGGCGGCTCAGAGGGCAGGCCGCACAAACCGTCGATTCCTGCTGTCTTTTCAATGGACTGCTCTCCTTCCTCTCCGTGGATTCGGGCCGCCCCTCATTCGTCCTGATGCTAATTCAGGCCCGGAGCGGATGTCAAGAACTCGCGGCGAAACGGGGACGGCCTCGCCGGCCGTTTCCGGAGATTGACCGCGGACGGAAAATGCCGTTATAGTAGGCCCGCACATCAAGGGAGAGAACGCGCGGATGAAGAAGATCTCGCGGCGGGCCTTTGTCCAGGGCTCCATGGGCGCGTTGGCGGGCGCGGTGATCATGGGACGCTCTGGATTCGGCGCGGGCCGGACAATCCTGGACGAACGCGTCATGGGAGGCTCCTTGTCCCCGGCGTCCGTCGGGCGGCTTGAACTCGGCCTCGCCTCCTACACGTTCCGGGAATTCGACCTCGACTCAACCCTGGCCATGGCCGGGCGGATCGGCCTAGTCCGGATAGCCGTCAAAAGCGTCCACCTCCCGCTCGAGAGCTCCGAAGTGGAAATCCGGGCCGCGGCCGCGAAGATCAGGGCGGCCGGCCTCGTCCCCTATGGTTGCGGGGTCGTCTATATGACCAGCGAAGCCGAGGTCGATCAGGCCTTCGCCTATGCCCGGGCCGGAGGCATGGAGGTCATCATCGGCGTTCCCGGCCATAAGCTCCTCGGCCGAGCCGAACGGAAGGTCCTCGAGACGGGCATCAAGCTCGCCGTCCACAACCACGGACCGGGCGACCTCCTCTACCCGACACCGGCGAGCATCCTGGACAGGGTCAAGAACCTGGACCCGAGCATCGGGGTCTGCCTGGACATCGGCCATTGCCAACGCTCGGGGATCGACCCATCGGAGGCGGCGGTCGCCTGCGGCGCGCGCCTCCTCGACGTCCATCTCAAGGACGTCACGGCTCCGACGAAGGACGGCGGGCCGGTCAAGGGCCGAGCCTTCGGCTCGCCACTCGCCCGTGACTTATATCCACGGGCGAGTACGGCGGAAGTGGACCCCCGGGTAAAGCCCGGGGACCTGGTCGCCGTCGAAGCCGGCCGAGGCGTCATCGACCTGCCCCGCTTCCTGCGGACGCTCGCCGCGGTGGATTTCCGGGGGACGGCCGCTTTCGAATTTGAGAAGGACGGCCGGGACCCCCTGCCGGGGCTGGCCGAATCGGTCGGCTACGTCCGGGGCGTCCTCGCCGCTCAAGAAAAGCAAAGGGGAAAATCATGACACGCCCGGCCGGGCCAAGCTCGCTTTGAAGCTCTAAGCCCTCCTCATTTCGCGAGTCGAAGAAGGGCCGCAGCCTCCCAGAGAAGAAAGCTGACGAGTGCCGTGCTAGGAATCGTCAAAATCCAGGTCCAGACTATCTTGTAGGCGATCCCCCAGCGGATGGCCGAAAACCGAGTGGCCGCACCAACGCCGATGACAGCCCCCGTGATCGTATGTGTCGTCGAGACGGGCGCTCCCATGAGAGAGGCGAAGATAATGGAAATGGCTGAAGCTGTCTCCGCGGCGAAGCCGTGTACGGGTTTGAGCTTCGTCATCTTCATCCCGAGAGTCTTGATGACTTTCCAACCGCCCAGCAAGGTTCCCATGGCAATCGCGAAATGGCAGCTTAGGATGACCCAGATCGGCACATAAAACTCGGTGCCCAGGTAGCCCGTGCTGTACAGCAGGACGGCCACGACGCCCATGGTTTTTTGGGCGTCGTTTGTACCGTGGGAGAGGCTGTAAAAACCGGCCGAGACAAGCTGCAAGCGGCGGAACCAGACGTCGATCTTCCGGGGATTCGAGTTCCGGAAGAGCCAAAAAAGGACTTTCATGAGGGTCATGGCCAGGAGGAAGCCGATGATGGGAGACAAGACGATGAATAATAATATTTTAGTCAAGCCAGGCGCGATGAGGGCCTTAAATCCTGCTTTGGCTATTCCGCTGCCGACAAGGCCGCCTATGAGGGCATGGGAAACGCTGATCGGCAGGCCGGCCTGCGTACAGATATGCGTCCAGGCCACAGCACTGAGCAGGGAAACCAGGATCATGACGGGCGAGACAACGGCCGGATCGACGACCCCTTTGCCGATCGTCATCGCCACGTGAACCCCGAAAAAGAACGCCGCGATGAAGTTGAAAAAGGCCGCCCACATCACGGCCAGACGAGGAGACAGGACCCGGGTGGAGACGATCGTGGCCACCGAGTTGGCCGCGTCGTTCATCCCGTTCAAGAAGTCGAAAAGAAGAGCCAGGGCTATGACGAAGATGACAAAGGGCAGCATCGAAGCCTCGGCCCTCAGGTATGTTCCAGGACGATGCCCTCGGTGACGTTCCCGACATCATCGCAGCGATCCGTCGAACGTTCGATGTATTGGAGGATGTCCTTCCACTTGATCAGCTCCCGGACGTCCTCTTCCTCGCGGAACAGCCTGGCCAGAGTGCTTCGGCGGATGTGGTCCGCCTGGTCCTCGAGACGCCCGATCTCCACAGTCAGGCTCAGGATGCGCTGGGGCTGCTTAAGGTTGCGAAGCAGGCCGATCATCTCTTGGATCAGCCTCGCGCTCTCAAGAAGGACCTTGACAAGGTCCTTGGCCTCGGCCGGGACGTGCCGGGGCCGGAACATGTTGATCCTGGCGCCTGCCCCCTCGGCCGTGTCGAGGATGTCGTCCAGGCCGCAGACGAGCATGTGGATGTCGTCGCGGTCCAGGGGGGTGATGAACGTCTTGTGGAGGCGGGCCAGGAGAGTGTGGACGATCTCGTCTCCCTCGTGCTCGACGGTTTTTAAACGCTGGGCGTATTCCCCGTAGGCGTCGGTATGTTCGAGCATCTCATCGAGGATGCGCACGCCCTCGACGATCTTTTCCGTGATAAGGTCGAGATGGGTGAAGTAGAAATCATCTTTGAGCAAAAGCTTTTTAAACACTTCAACCTCCTTAGCGGCGCCGCTGTCCTCGCGGCGCATCCTGAGGAAGAGGGATTCTATCATTCCATGCGAACGACTACAACAATCTGGAAACCCCCTGAGACCGCCAGCAGCGGCCGACTGGGAGCCGGGGACAAGGCCTGCGCTGATTGACACTTCCGGTGCGGTTTAGGTAGAGTGGTGCTCAAATGAAATACATCAGCCTGGTCCTCGCGATCCTCGGAGCCGTGTTGCCGGCCGCAGGCCATTTCACCGCCCAACACGAAGTGCTACCGCCTAGGCTCCTCACGGTCCTCCCGGCCGAAGGTCTGGACAAGACGGGCGTCGTCGTCGTCCGCGATCAGGCGACGCTCAACGCCCATTACTATCTGGCCGATGAGGCCGTCCTGGGGCTCGGCAAAGGGACGGAAGCCGTTTTCGCCCGGTACATGGCCGGCCGGGGGGAAGCGCTTCTGCTCGTCATCTCCTACCCGTCGGAGGAAGACGCCCGGCGCATCTACCAGAGTTTCGGCAAGGACTTCTTTTCGAAAGGTTTCGATGGGAAGAATCCGCGAACGC
>MEXZ01000051.1:8822-9145 GCA_001773855.1 Candidatus Aminicenantes bacterium RBG_13_64_14 | reverse complement strand
CATGACCGAACAACCGACCGCCAAGCCGAAGTTCCCGGCCACGTTCTGGACGGCCAACATGATCGAGCTCTTCGAGCGGGCCGCCTATTATTCCATGGCCTCCTTCATGGTCATCTACCTGAAGGAATCCCTCGGCATGACCCCCAGTTTCGCGACGTTCCTCAACGGCTCCCTCCTCTGGGGGATTATCTACTTCATGCCCATCCTCTCCGGGACGCTGGCCGACAAGTTCGGTTTCAAGCGTTCGCTCTCGGTCTCGTTCGTCCTGATCTCCATGGGCTATTTCGTCATGGGCAACCTCCAGCGGCTCTGGCCCGGGATCA
>MEXZ01000051.1:1084-8811 GCA_001773855.1 Candidatus Aminicenantes bacterium RBG_13_64_14 | reverse complement strand
GCGGCCGAAACCGTCGACTTCACCGTGCCCGTCGTCCTGGGCATCGTCCTCATCGGCCTCGGCGGCTCGATCGTCAAGCCCTGTATCGCCGGCACCGTCCAGAAGACGGCCGGGACGCGGGCCACCCTGGCCTTCGGCATCTTCTACATGGTCATCAACATCGGGTCGATCACCGGCCGCAGCGTGTCCTACTTCATCCGGACGAGCCTGGGCATCCCGGCCATCTTCACTTACGCCGCGACGGCCTTCGCCCTGGTCGGCCTGGTCATCACGCTCTTCGTCTACAAGGAGCCGCAATACGCCAGCGACGGCATCAAGGACGGCCAGAAGGTCCCGAAGAGGACGCTGCGTCAGGCCCTGACAGGCATCTTCGTGGTCCTCGGGAATCTCAAGTTCCTTTTCCTTATCCTCGTCCTGAGCATGTTCTGGTTCCTCTACATCCAGCTCTACAACCTCATGCCCCTGTTCATGCGCTACGTCGACCCCGACGCGCCCATGGAGCTCTACACGCTGGCCAACCCCATCATGATCGTCTGCTTCCAGCTCCTGATCACGCGCCTCGTCAAGCGGTGGCTGCCCATCAAGACGATCATGCTCGGGGCCATCGTCGTGACCCTGGGCATGCTGGTCAACGTCCTGCCGCCGCTGCTCTTCGCCGACGCCACCCAGACGACGGGCGTGCTCGGCTTGAGCCTGCCCATCGCCGGGATCTTCATGATCGTTTCGATCGCCTCGATGGCCGTGGGCGAGATGATGGCCTCGCCGCGCGTCTACGAGTACATCGGGGCCATCGCCCCCAAAGGGCAGGAAGGGCTCTACCTCGGCTACCAGAGCCTGCCCATCGCCCTGGCCAGCATCGTCGGCGGCCCGATCGGCGGCCGGCTCTTCGAACGCTACATCAACACGCCGCTCAAGGAGGGCCGGCCGGTCGACACCGTGACCATGTGGCTCATCATCGTGGGCATCTGCGTCGCCTCGATCATCGGGCTGTGGATCTACGACCGGATGGTCGTCAAGGAAAAGAAAAGCTGACAGGCGGGCGAGCTATTTTTTCTTGGCCAGCGTCCCGTCGTCGCACGGCAGGTCTTCATCGTAGTTGCGGGCCATCTCGGGGCTGGGGGCGGTCGTGCAGAACGGCAGCGGCCCCATCTCCTTGTTGCAGCAGAGGGGCACGGGCGTCCCTTTCTCCGCCTTGACTTCCTTGCCGCACACCGAGCAGCTATATGTCATGATATCCATCGGGTTCTCCTCCTGTCCTTCATTCTGTTCCGCTGCAATCATAGCACCGACTCCCTGCGCCCTTCAAGCCGGCTAGAGAAGCCTGGCCGTTCCCTAGCTGGTATCTCGAGCCAAGGACGTTCTTGACGCCGCCCGGGCAGTGATGGGGGCCATGCGTAACCCCCGTAGCGGAGGGGGACCAGTCGGCTAGCCGACGGGGGAACCGCCGGGACTGGTTCCCGGGGGCCGGGGGAGACGCATGGCCCCCATCGCTGACAAAATCGGGCGGCGTCTTGCGGATTGGCGGGCCGGGCCCGGGAACGGTATTGACAGCCCTTGCGCGCTTCTTGTAGTGTCATAGGGAGAAAAAACGCAATGAACCCGAAAAGGGACCTCGTCCTCGGCAATTACCGCCTCGTCGAGAAGCTCGGCGAGGGCGGCATGGGCGTCGTCTGGAAGGCCCAGGACCTCAAACTCGAAAGGGACGTGGCCATCAAGTTCCTGTCCGAGGGGTCCGTCGACGATCCCGAGCGTCGCGCTTTTTTCGAACGCGAAGCCAAGGCCGTGGCCGCGCTCAGCCACCCCAACATCGTCACCATCTTCGCCGTCGCCGAGGCGGAAGGCACGATCTTTTTTACGATGGAGCTCGTCGACGGCCAGCCCCTGTCGAAACTCGTCTCGCCCGGCGGGGTCACGCTCGACCGCTTCCTCGAAATCGCCCTGCCCCTGTCCGACGCCGTCGCCGCCGCCCACGCCCGCGGCATCATCCACCGTGATCTCAAACCCGGAAACATCATGGTCGACGCGACGGGAACGCTCAAGATCCTTGACTTCGGCCTGGCCCGCATCCTTTCCCCCGTCCTCCAGAAGGCCGTCGCGGACGACGACAGGACGGCCACCCTCGACTCGGGGTTCGTCGGGACGATCGCCTACATGTCCCCCGAGCAGCTCCGGAGCGAGCCCCTCGACCATCGCACGGACATCTTCTCCCTCGGCGTCGTGCTCTTCGAATGGGCCACGGGCCGGCTTCCGTTCAGCGGCAAGAGCAACGCCGCGACGATCGCCGCGGTCCTCAAGGACGACCCCCGCCCGGCGACAGAGCTCAACCCGCGCCTGCCCCGTCACCTGGACCGGATCCTCCGCCACTGCCTCGAGAAAGAGCCCCGCTACCGCATGGCCTCGGCCCGCGACCTCCGCGAAGAGCTCGAACTCCTCCTGCCGGAGGGGGCCGGAGCCCCGGGCGACGAGATCCCGTCGATCGCGGTCCTCCCCTTCGCCGACATGAGCCGGGAAAAGGACCAGGCCTACTTCTGCGAGGGGATCGCCGAGGAGATCATCAATGCCCTGTGCCGCATCCATGGCCTTCGGGTCGCTTCGCGCACAGGGTCGTTCCAGTTCAAGGACTCGAAGGTCGACCTGCGGGAGGTCGGCAACAAGCTCCGTGTCGAAACCATCCTCGAGGGCAGCGTGCGGAAATCGGAGAACAGGCTCCGGATCACGGTCCAGCTCGTGGAGGCCGCCCGCGGCTTCCACCTCTGGTCGGAATCCTACGACCGGGAGATGCGCGACATCTTCGCCATCCAGCAGGAGATCGCCCGCAGCGTCGTCCGCGCGCTCCAGGTCACGCTCAGCCCCCAGGAGAAGGGCGCCCTGTCCGAGATCCCCACGCGCCACGTCCAGGCCTACGATTACTACCTGAAAGGCCGGAGCTTCTATTACCGTTACGGGCGGCACGACATCGAATTCGCCCTCCAGCTTTTCTCCCGGGCGACGGAGCTCGACCCGGAATACGCCCTGGCTCAGGCCGGCCTCGCCGACTGCTGGTCCTATATCTATCTTTACTCGGAACGAAAGGACGCCGTCCGCCTGCAGGCCGAAACCGCCGGCCGGCTGGCCGTCGAGCGGGCTCCCGAATCGGCCCAAGCCCAGGCGTCTTTCGCCGTGGCCATGTCCCTCGGGGATCATAAAGAGGAAGCGCGGACCGCCTTCGAGAAGGCCATCCGTCTCGACCCCGGCCTGTTCGAGGCCTGGTATTTCTACGCCCGCCACGCCTTCGCCGGCGGCGACCTGCCCAAGGCGGCCTCGCTCTACGAGGAGGCCATGCGGGTCCGTCCCGAGGACTTTTACGCTCCCCTCCTCGTCGCCCAGATCTACGACGAGCTCGGACGCCACGAGGACGCCCGGGCCGCCCGGGAGCGGGGGGTCGGCCTCGTCGAGCGCCGCATCGACCTCCACCCCGACGACGCCCGGGCCCTGTACATGGGCGCCAACGGCCTGGTCGCCCTGGGCGAGAAGGGCAAGGGCCTCGACTGGGCGCGGCGGGCCCGCAAGATCGACCCCGACGACCCGATGCTCCTCTACAACCTGGGCTGCATCCACTCCCTAGCCGGGGATGTCGAGGAGGCCATCGACTGCCTGGAGCGGGCCGCAAGCGGAGGGCTCCTCCAAAAGGGCTGGTACGAGCACGACGGCGACCTCGACCCTCTCCGCACCCACCCGCGGTTCAAAGCCCTGCTCGAGAAGATGGGATAGACGGACGCATGACCGTTCTCGTGACGGCTTCCGGGCTCACCAAAAAATACGGCGACCTCGTCGCCGTGGCCGGCATCGATTTCGAGATCCGGGAGGGCGAGTGCTTCGGCTTCCTCGGCCCGAACGGCGCGGGGAAGACGACGACCGTCCGGATGATCCACTGCGTCTCCCCCGTGACCTCGGGGACGCTCACGGTTGGCGGCCTGCCCGCGGGGATCGGCAACCGCGCCCTGAAGAAGATGACGGGCGTCATCCCCCAGGAGATCAACCTCGACAACGACCTGACCGTCCAGGAGAACCTCGTCGTCTTCGCCCGCTTCTTCGACATCGGCCGCAAGGAAGCCCGGGTCCGGATCGCCGAGCTCCTCCGCTTCGTCGAGCTCGAGGCCAAGGCCGCAAGCAAGATCTCGGAGCTCTCGACGGGCATGAAACGGCGGTTGCTCATCGCCCGGGCCCTGATCAACCGGCCGAGGCTCATCGTCGCCGACGAGCCGACGACGGGCCTCGACCCCCAGGCGCGCCACCTTATCTGGCAAAGGCTCCGCCAGCTCAAGACCCAGGGCGCGACCCTCATTTTGACGACGCAGTACATGGAGGAGGCCCAGCAGCTCTGCGACCGGATCGTCGTCATGTACCAGGGGAAGATCCTCAAGGAGGGCGTGCCGGGGAAGCTCGTCGAAGAGGAGATCGGGCGGGAGGTCGTCGAGGTCCGCATCCCGCAGGAGGACGACGAAAAACTCCTCGGCCAGCTCTCATCGTTCGCCTGCGCCCACGAGCGCGTCGGCGACACCCTCTATTTCTATTGCCAGGACGGCCACCCCCTGATGAGGAAGCTCGTCGAGCTCGACCTCCATAACTACCTGAACAGGCCGGCCACCCTCGAGGACGTCTTCCTCAAGCTCACCGGCCGGAGCCTCCACGAATGAGCTTGTCCTACCGGATCGCCTACGTCTTCCTGAGAAACCTTTATTCCTATAAGAGATTCATCGTCCCGACCTTCCTCGTCAGCCTCGTCGAGCCCCTCTTCTACCTCATCACGTTCGGGGTCGGGATGGGGGCCTACATGGGCGCCTTCGGCGGAAAATCCTATCTCCACTTCCTCGTCCCGGGCGTACTCGTTTCCGCCGTCATGATGTCCGCCTCGTTCGAGTGTCTCTACGGAACATTCATCAAGATCGTCCACGAAAAAGTCTACGACTCGCTCGTCGCCACGCCGGTCTCCGCCGACGAGGCCGTGGCCGGCGACATCGTCTGGGCGTCGTTCCGGGGTCTGGTCAGCGGCTCGCTGATGATGGCCGTCGCCTTGGCCATGGGCGTCGCCCCCGCCTCCCCGTTCCGCTTCCTTCCCCTTCTCGCGTTCATGATTTTTATCGGCATCCTCTTCGGCTCCCTGGCCATGATCGTCACCTCGGTCGCCCCGAGCTTCGATTTTTTCAGCTACTACACCGAGCTGGTCGTTACGCCCATGTTGTTTTTTTCCGGCGTATTTTTTCCCCTCGAGCGGTTCCCCGGCTGGATGAAGGCCCTGGCCGAATTCCTGCCCCTGACCCACGCGGTCAGGATCTCCCGGGCGTTGTTCACCGGCGAGCCCGCGGCCGGGCTCGGCTGGAGTTTCGCCGGGCTCGCAGTCCTGGCGGCGGTCGTCTTCACGGTCTCCATCAAGATGATGAGAAAGCGCCTGATCAAATAGGAGGGCCTCATGGTCAACCGGATCTTCCGCTCCGCCGCGGTCACGGCGGCATGCGTCTTCCTGGCCTGCCCGTCCGCCTGCAACAAGGACCGTCCGGCCCCTCCGGACACCGAAGCTGTGGGACAGGCGGCGGCCAACCGGACGGTCGTCCCCGTCAACCAGGTCGTCACGCCGGCCGGGATCCAGGTCCCGCTCCCCGGCTTACGGCCCCAGGCGATGGCCCTTTCCCCCGACGAAAAATTCCTGGCCGTCGCCGGCAAGACTTCCGAGCTCCTCATCATCGACCCGGCGTCAGGCCGGGTCGGACAGAGGGTGACGCTTCCCGCCGAAGAGCAGGGCGCGCCGCGGCCCGAAGCGCCGTCGCTCAACATCCTCGAACCCGACGACGAAGGTCAGCTGAGCTACACCGGACTCGTCTTCTCGCCCGACGGCGGCCGCATCTATCTCAGCAACGTCAACGGCAGCGTCAAGGTCTTCGCGGTCGGCGCGGACGGCACGGTCGCCCCGTCGCACACGATCCCCCTGCCTCGGGCCGGCGCGCCGCGGCGCGAGGAGGAGATCCCGGCCGGGCTGGCCCTCACGGATGACGGCCGGAAGCTCTACGTCTGCGGCAACCTGTCCAACCGGCTCCTCGAGCTCGACACCGCAACAGGCGCGGTCCTGCGGATGTTCGATGTGGGCGTCGCGCCCTTCGACGTCGTCCTCGCCGGCGGGAAGGCCTACGTCAGCAACTGGGGCGGCCGACGGCCCAAGCCGGGCGACCTGACCGGGCCGGCCGGACGGGGCACGGAAGTCCGGGTCGACCCGTTGAAACGCATCGCCAGCGAGGGTTCCGTCAGCATCATCGACCTCACGGCGGGAAAGGCGGCGGCCGAGGTCCTCGTCCAGCTCCATTCTTCGGCGCTGGCGCTCTCGCCGGACAAACGGTATGTCGTCTGCGCCAACGCCGCGTCCGACAACCTCAGCGTCATCGACACGGCCACCGACACCGTCGCCGAGACGATCTGGGCCAAGAAGAGCCCGGCCGACCTCTTCGGCGCGTCGCCCAACGCCCTCGCCTTTTCCCCCGACGGAAAGTCACTCTACGTCGCGAACGGCACCCAGAACGCCGTCGCGGTCATCAAGTTCGAACCCCGCAAGCGCAAGTCCCGGCTGATGGGGCTCATCCCCGTCGGCTGGTTTCCGGGGGCCCTGGCCTACAGCCCCTCCCGAAGGACGCTCTGCGCGGCCAACACCAAGGGGCACGCCGTCGACCCGAAAACCTATAAGCCCACGGGGGCCCCGGGCTTCAACTCCCACCACTATCACGGCTCGGTCTCGCTCGTCCCCTTGCCGGGAAAGAAAGAGCTCAAGAAATTCTCGGCCGTCGTTTACGACAACTACCGCCGCGAGAGAATCGCCCAGGCCCTCCGAAAGGCGCGCGACGGCCAGCCGCCGCGCCCCGTGCCCGAGAGGATCGGCGAGCCGAGCGTCTTCAAGCACGTCGTCTACGTCATCAAGGAGAACCGGACCTACGACCAGATACTGGGCGACGTCGGCAAGGGCAATAGCGACCCCAGCCTGTGCATCTTCGGCGAAAAGGTGACGCCCAACCAGCATAAGTTGGTCCGCGAGTTCGCCCTCCTCGACAACACCTACTGCAGCGGCATCCTCAGCGCCGACGGACACCAGTGGTCGACCACGGCCTTTGGGACCGACTACCTCGAGAAGTCCTTCGCCGGCTGGCCGCGCAGCTATCCCGACGGCATGGGCCCGGACGAGATCGACGCCCTGGCCTACGCACCGAGCGGCTTCATCTGGGACAACGCCCTGAAGCACGGCGTCTCGCTCTGGAACTTCGGCGAATTCACGATGCAGGACTGCGGCTGGAAGAACCCGGCCCGGAAGGGCGAACCCGAATGGAAGGATTACTGGGACGAGTACCTCAATGGCCGCGGCGAAGTGAGGATCGGCAGCGTCCCCGGGATCGAAACGATCGGTCCCTTCTCGCCGGCAGACACGGTCGGCTGGAACATGGCCGTCCCCGACGTCTGGCGAGCCCGCTATATCGCCAACCAGATCGCCGCGTGGGAGAAAGAGGGCCGCATGCCCCAGCTCATCTTCATCTGCCTCCCCGACGACCATACCAGCGGGACCTCGGAGGGCTCGCCGACGCCGGAAGCTTGCGTCGCCGACAACGACCTGGCCTTCGGCCGCATCGTCGAGGCCTTCAGTCACAGCTCCTTCTGGAAAGAGACCGTCATCTTCGGCATCGAGGACGATCCCCAGAACGGCTGGGACCACGTCA
>MEXZ01000051.1:370-557 GCA_001773855.1 Candidatus Aminicenantes bacterium RBG_13_64_14 | reverse complement strand
CATCATCCTCGTCTATTTCACGATCATCCTCGGCATCGCCTGGAAGGTCATGCGCGAGAAGCAGCGGACGTCGACCGACTACTTCCTGGCCGGCCGGCACTTGGGCTGGCTCATCATCGGCGCCTCGATCTTCGCCTCGAACATCGGCGCCGAACACCTCGTCGGCCTGGCCGGCTCGGGCGCGACC
>MEXZ01000051.1:0-114 GCA_001773855.1 Candidatus Aminicenantes bacterium RBG_13_64_14 | reverse complement strand
TCGACAGCTTCTGGATCGGCTCCATCCTGGTCATCCTCATCACCGGGCTGTACACGGTCCTGGGCGGGCTCAAGGCCGTCGCCTACACCGAGGCCATCCAGACCTTCATCTTCA
>MEXZ01000050.1 GCA_001773855.1 Candidatus Aminicenantes bacterium RBG_13_64_14 | reverse complement strand
CATAAAACCGGCTTTGTCTGGGGGTAGCGGTCGGAAAATGATGTTATAATTAGGTTGTCCGTGAAAAAAGCGACCATCGGTACCCTTATCCTTTTCTTGCTGGCGGCCGGGGTGGTTTTCGGCCTGCGGGGGGCGAACCCTCAGGATAACGGGACACCCGAGGCCATCATCGGCCGCATCCAGGAGCTCCTCCAGAGACGGGATTTTCCCGCGTACCTCGAAATGTTCACGCCCGAACTCCGCCCCGGCGAACAGGATCGGCTGGAAAAGTTCTTCGGCGATCTCAAAATGACTGACGTGTCGCTGCGGACCGCCGGCATCAATCGTGGCGAAGCCGGCCTCGCCCGGGCCTTCCTGCAGGCGTTCTACCAGAACGTCCACACGGCCCTGATCGAATCCTGGACCCTGACCCTCGAGAGGCGGGCTGAGGCTTGGGCCGTCGTCCGCAAAGACGTCACGGGGACCATGGCCACGCTGTACAAGGTCCGCATCCCGTCCGAACGCTTCGAGCGCGCCCGCCGCGTCGAAGTCACGCACCAGGATATCCGCATCGCCTTCGAGGACGCCGCCGTTTTCTACGACAACATTCCCGGTCTCGAGACCGGGTTGGTCATCGTCGGAAAGGGCACGGTCGATTTCTCGCCCGCCGACCCGAACGAACAGCACCAGCTGGAGCTCCTCTACAAGAAAAAGGCGCTCCGGGACGACATCGACTCCCTCTATGTCCGGTGTTCCTCGAGTTTCTTCGCCTCCAACATCGTCGTCGAGACGGACGACTCGTCGCCGGCCGTGTCGTCCAAGGAACGGAACAAGGCCGCCGCGGTCTTCTCCCGGAACTACCCCCGCTCGTTCACCATCGAGAGCTCGTTCGATGGGGGCCTTCTGTCCTTCCTCCCGCACGGCGACGAAGCGGTGCTGGAGTTCAAGGCGCGGAAGGCCGGCGAGATGACCTATGTGTATTATCCCTTCTCGGACGATGAAGTCAGCCTCTTCGACCGCAGCAAGGACAGGATCATCAGCCTTTACAGCCCGGAGCGGGCGGCCGATCCGCCCCTGAAGAGGTTCTTTATCTCGTTCGAGGAGAAATTCGATATCCGCTCCTACGCGCTCGACCTCAGCTACACTCCCGCCACGTCGTTCCTCTCCGCCAAGGCCCGGATCGAGGTCCTCCCCAAGGTGGCCCTCCTCGACAGCCTCAAGTTCCGCTTCAACCCGGACCTCGAGATCCTCAAGATCACGGATGCCGAGAACCGGGAGCTTTTTTACACCCAGGACAAGCTCCGCAAATTACTCTACGTCTATTTTCTCTCCCCGCTCGCCGATAAAGCGCCGGCGGCGATCGAGGTCTACTACCGCGGGCGGATGTTCCCGGCGTTGCCGACGACCGACGTCATCGGCCAAGCCGGGAACAACCGGCAAATCCGCTTCACACCCCGCTTCGAGACCTACTTTTTCTCCCACGCGGGCAACTGGTACCCGGGCCCGGCGGAGGAGGACTACTTCCAGGCCCGGCTGACGCTCATCATTCCGCCGGAATACAATTGCGTCGCCAACGGCGCGCTGGTGTCCAAGGGGCGCTGGGACGAAATGGACGACGTCGTCGAGATCGAAAAGACGGGCAACGCCATATACACGTTCGAATCCCGCTCGCCCGTGAAGTACATGTCGTTCATCGTCGGCCGGCTCGACCGGCAAAAAGAGCGGGCGGCGGGCCCGGTGCCCCTCGAGCATTATGTGGCGACGGAGATCCTGGACCGGCAGCCGGGCCTCATCGACCAGGCGGCCGACATCCTCGATTTCTACGCTAAGGCTTTCGGCCCGTTCCCCTACGAGAAGCTCGGGATCGTCCTCAGGAGCTGGCCCACATATGGGGGCCACAGCCCGGCCTCCTTCATCGTCCTCAACGAGGTCCCCTGGCAGGGAGACGCCGGTTTCCCGCCGTCGGTCGACACCCCCGTCGACCTGTCGCAGTGGGAGGGATATTTCCTGGCCCACGAGATCGCCCATCAATGGTGGGGCCAGGGGGTATCGTTCGAGTCCTATAAGGACCAGTGGCTGAGCGAAGGCCTGTCCCAGTTCGCGGCCGCCTCCTACCTGCGGCGCAAGTACGGCGAGAATTGCTTCGCCGCCATCCTGAGGAAGTTCGCCCGCTGGACCGAGAAAAAGAGTTTCCGGGGCCCGATCATCATGGGCTCGCGCTTGAGCTACTACGATTTCGAGGCCTATCAGTCCATCGTCTACAACAAGGCCGCCCTGGCCCTATTCATGCTCAAGGACCTCCTCGGCCAAGAGACGTTCGACGCCGGGCTCCGGGCGTTCTTCGAAAAATACAAGTTCCGGGCGGCCCGGACGGGCGAATTCATCGCCGCCATGGAGGCCGCTTCCGGGCAGGACCTCAAGGAATTTTTCAAGGGATGGTTTTTCTCCTACGAGCTTCCCGAGGTCCGGACGACGTGGACCGAGACTCCCGTCCCTGAGGGGATCCGTCTCGACATCCGGGTGAGCCAGGTCAAGGGCCGCTTCGTTTTCCCCCTCTGGGTCGAGTGGAGCCGCGCCGGCGAGTCCGGCCGGAGGATGTTCATCGTCGACGGGACGACCGAAGAGGTCTCCCTGACCCTGCCGCGGCGGCCCGATAAGGTCCGGTTCAATCCCGACAAGGCCGTGCCCGGCAAGTTCCATTAGGCGGGCCGGGAGGGCTCCCGGCGGCTCCGGTCAGGTCGGGAACCCGCCCGTGTCGATGCGGAGCCGCTTGATCATCTCGTGGAGCGTCGTCGGCTTGACCCCGAGGAGCTTGGCGGCCTTGTTCTGGACCCCCTTCGTTTTCTTCAGGGCGGCGAGGATGATCTTTTTCTGGAAGGCCTGAGTCCGGTCCCTCAGGTCCAGGGACTCTTCCGAGGCGATGAGCGCCTCGTCGTCGACCTCTCCCTCCCGGAGCAGAAAGGGGGGGAGGGAGGCCCGGGTGATGACCTTGGAGCGGGACAGAACGATGGCCCGTTCGACGAGGTTTTCGAGCTCCCGGACGTTGCCCGGCCAGTCGTGGGCATCGAGGATCTCGAAGACGTCTTCGCTGACCCCTTCGATCTCCTTGCGGTTCTCGCGGGCGTAGATCTCGACGAAGTGCTTGACGAGCTGGGGTATGTCCTCCTTCCTCTGGCGCAGGGGCGGGATCTCGATCTTGATCACGTTCAACCGGTAGAAGAGGTCTTTGCGGAAGAGTTTTTGGGCGATGAGCTCCTCGATGTCCGTGTTCGTGGCCGCGAGGATCCGGACGTCGACTTTGATCGTCTGGGTCCCGCCGAGCCGCATGAATTCCTTCTCCTGCATGACCCGGAGCAGCTTGGCCTGCGTTTCGAGGCTGATGGAAGAGACCTCGTCGAAGAAGATCGTCCCCGTGTCGGCGGCCTCGAAGAGGCCCTTCTTCAGGGCCACGGCACCCGTGAAAGCTCCCTTGACGTGCCCGAAAAGGTGGCTTTCGAGAAGGTCGGGCGGGAGAGACCCGCTGTTGACCGTGACGAATGGGGCCTCGGCCCGGTTCGAGTTTAGGTGGAGGGCCCGGGCGACGAGCTCTTTCCCCGTGCCGCTCTCCCCCTGGAGGAGGATCGTGCTCCGCGTCGGCGCGGCGGCCTTGACCAGCTCGAAGACGCTTTTCATGGCCTGGCTCTTGCCGAGGATGTTGGCGAAGCCGTAGCGCTGGCGGAGCTCGCCCTTGAGGCGGATGTTCTCGTCCTGGAGGCGCTTGCGCTCGACGGCCTTCTCGATGGCCAGGAGGAGGTCGTCATGTTTGAAGGGCTTCTGGACGTAGTCCAGGGCGCCGATCTTCATCGCCGCGATGGCCGATTCGACCGAGCCGTAGGCCGTGATGATAATGACCGCGGCCAGGGGGTCGACCTTCTTGATCCTCCGAAGGACCTCGATCCCATCCATGCCCGGCATGAGCAGATCGAGGAGGATGACGTCGAAGGATTGGGACGGAAACTTCTCCAGGGCCTCCTCGCCGGAGGCGGAGATCTCGACCTCGTAGCCCTCCGACGTCAGGAGCTGGCCTAGGACGTCGTGGATGACGGGTTCGTCATCGATGAGGTGGATGATGCCTTTACTGCTCATGGGTCATGTCCTGGCGACCGGGGATTTCGGGTTCCGGGAGCCGTCCCGGCCGACCGGCAGAAGGATGGTGAACGTGGAGCCGCGGCCGACCTCGCTCCGGACCTGGATGTGGCCGTCGTGCTCCTTGACGGTGGCGTAGCTGATGGACAGGCCGAGCCCCGTTCCCTTGCCGACCCCTTTCGTCGTGAAGAAAGGGTCGAAGATGTGGGAGAGGTGCTCGGGCTTAATGCCCGTCCCGGTGTCCGAGACGCGGACGACCGCGGCCTCGTTCTCCTGGGATAGCCGGATCCGCAGGTCGCCGCCCTGGGGCATGGCGTCCAGGGCGTTGAGGATGATGTTGATGAAAACCTGCTGGAGCCGCTCGCCCTGGGCGTAGAGCGGCGGGACGGATTCGAGCTCGAGCGCGAGACGGATGTTCATGTTCTTCAGCTTGTGGTCGATGAGCGACAGGATCTCCTCGATGCTTTCCTTGAGGTCGACGCGCTGGAACGAGGCGTCGGACGGGCTGCGGGCGAACGTCAGGAGGTTCTTGATAATGCGGGCGACCCGGTCGGTCTGCGCCTCGATCTTCTCCAGGATCTGGGCGTAGTGAGTGCCGGCCAGCGTCTTCTGGAGCATCTGGATGTAGCTCGAGATCCCCGTCAAGGGCGTGTTGATCTCGTGAGCGACGCCGGCCGAGAGCAGTCCGATCGAGGCGAGCTTTTCCGAGGTCAGGAGCTGCTGCTGGAGTTGGATCTTGTCGGTGATGTCCTCGAAGACGATGATGGTCCCGTAGGCCCGCAGGGCGTTGTCCAGGAGCGGCGTCCGGGCGATGTCGAAGATCTTCTTCCCGCCCCCGGCCGTCTCCAGAGTGATCTCGCTCAGGAGCCGGAAGTCCTGCTGGGTTTCCGGCGGGAACAGGGCGCTGAACGTGGTCGGGCCCAGGACGTCCCGGAGCCGATTCCCGATGGCCGCCTCTTTCCGGACGGAAACCTGGTCCTCGAGGACCCTGTTCCAGCCGATGACGATGCCGTCCTCGTCGATGACCGAGACGCCCACGGTCAGGCTCTCGATGATGTTCTCGCTGTAGTCCTTGAGCCGCTGCATCTCCATGGCCCGGACGGTCTCGCGGCTGTAGAGGTCGGCGTTCTCCAGGGCCAGGGCCGCTGGGCCGGAGATCGTCGTCAGAAGCTCCCAATCCTCCCTGGAGAAAAAGGACCCGTCCTGTTTTTTGCCCATGACCAGGCAGCCGATGACCTTGTCCTCGACCTTGAGCGGGAGGACATGGTAAAAGCCGAGGGCCGAGAGTTTTTCCATCGCTGCCCGGGCCGCTTCCGATTCGGAGGAGGAAACGAACGACAGGGTGTCTTTTTCCCGGAGTTCGCGGACGAGCCAATCGTCGAACGGGACCTGGTAGGGCACGGCTGGCTCCTCGCCCTTGGCTTTGAGGACCTTGAAGCCCGACGGGTCGTTTTCATCGGCCAGGAGAAGGGCGACGGTCTTCAAGGAAAGGG
>MEXZ01000049.1:5612-10331 GCA_001773855.1 Candidatus Aminicenantes bacterium RBG_13_64_14 | reverse complement strand
CAGCCTCCTCTATAAATTCTTCCGACCCTCCGTACGGGACCGACTTCAGCGGGCCGTTAACGTATAGATCCCCCCGGCACCTGTCTTAAACTCGATGGTCCCGTTCTCCGGGGACGAAGATCGGACCTTCTTTCCTTCCGAAGCGACAGTGACGGGAACGCCCGCCCGGACCCGGCATGTCCCGCCGAGCGTCGAGAGGATGGTCGCCTGTTTCAGCCGGCCGCCCGACCAGTTAAGGCTCACTTCGAACCCGCCCCGGGCCCGCAGGCCCCGGACCTCCCCCTCGCTCCAGGAGTCCGGCAGGGCCGGCAGGAAGGCCAGTTCGTTATCGTGCGACTGGAGGACCATCTCGGCCACAGCCGCGGCCATGCCGAAAGAACCGTCCACCTGCATGGCCCGGGAGCAAATGGAAAACAGGGAGTTCGTCGTATAGTTGTGCATCGCAAAAACGAAGTTGTCCATGGCCTTGGCCCCGTTCGCGAGCCGGGCCCAGCAGGCCGCCTTCCAAGCGGAGGCCCAGCCGTTCCCCGGCAGGCCACGCTGTTCCAGGACAATTTTACTTCCCTCGGCGAAAACCGGCGTGCGGCGGGCAGAGATCTGGTGGCCGGGGAAAAGACCCCAAAGGCCGGAGATGTGACGGTGGCTTTTTTCTGTCTCCCCCCAGTCCTCGATCCATTCCTGGAGGTTCCCCCTCTTCCCGATCTGCATCGGTGCCAGCTTGGCCTTGGCCGCCAGGACTCTGACTTTGAAATCCCGGTCCACGCCGAGGATATCGGCCGCTTGGGCGGCGGAGGCGAAGAGGTCGTTGAGGATCTGCATGTCGATCGTCGAACCGGCGCAGATCGACGTCGTCGTCTTGAACATCGTGATCTCATCGAAGAACGGGGCCTGGCCCGGGACGGCCGGGAAATTCTCCGGCGACGTCGAGGGGTTTGTCACGAGCCAGCCGTACTTTGGATGCGGAACGAGGAAATCCAGAAAGAACTCGACGCTGCCCTTGAGGACCGGGTAATACTGTTTCAGGAACTCCTTGTCGCCCGTGAACAGGTAGTGCTCCCACAGGTGTGTCGCCAGCCAGGCGCCGCCTGCGGTGAATGTGCCCCAGCTCGGGCCGTCCATCGGAGCGGCGACCCGCCAGATGTCCGTGTTCTGGTGGAACACCCAGCCCTTGGCGCCGTAGTTCTCGCGGGCCACTTGGCCGCCCTGGTCGGTCAGCTCCCCGATCATCCTGAAGAGGGGTTCGGCGCACTCGCTCAGGTTCCCGACCTCGGCCGGCCAATAGTTCATCTCCGTGTTGATGTTGGTCGTATATTTGGAATCCCACATGGGATTCTGGTCTTTGTTCCAGATGCCCTGGAGGTTGGCCGGCTGCGTGCCGGGACGCGATGAGGAGATGAGAATGTAGCGGCCGAACTGGAAGACGAGGGCTCCAAGGGACGGGTCGTTCGTTCCATCGAAACCCTTGAGACGTTCGTCCGTCGGAAGGGCCGAATTCGGGGTCGCCGGCAAATGCATCTCGACGCGGCGGAAAAGCCTCTGATGCTCCTTAATGTGGGCCGCTTTTATCGCCTCGAATGTCTTGCCGGTGACGGATCTCATAACCGTTCCAACTCGCGCAGCGGGATCGGCGCTGACATCCTTGTAGTTGACGAAATTCGTGGCCGCGGCGATGAAGAGAGTCACGCGGTCGGCGTTATTCACGCGGAGCTCATCCCAATCGACGCTCACGGCGCCGCCTTCGGCCGCGGCCTTGAGCCGCGCCTCATAGCGGAGCTTGCCCTCGACCCCCATATAATCCGCCGATTTTCCGCGGAGGACGAGGCCGGCGGGACCGTCCCCGTCCATCCGGAAATAGTCGGTCGCGTAGTTGGAATGGGCCTCGTTCCGATACCCGCGCAACTGGGCCGTGAAGGAGATCGAGCCGGGCCTGTCGGCCGTGAGCCGGACGACGATGACCTGGTCGACGGGGCTCGAAAAAACCTCGCGGGTGAACCTGACGCCGTTCCGTTCAAAGCTCGTGGTCACGACCGCCGAGTCCAGGTCGAGCACGTGGCGGTAGTTCGCAACCGGGCCCTTATCCGGAAAGTTCATGACCAGGTTGGCCAGGGCCTGATATTTCATCTGCTCGACGGGGTAGCCCATGAGGTTCCGGCCGAACAGGATATGGGCCTTTTTAAGATTTTCTTCAAAGACGAGTTTTTGGATCTCGGGCAGGGCCTTGGAGCCCCCCTTGACCACCGTGGAATAGGGGCCGCCGGACCAATAGGTATCCTCATTGATCTGGACCTGCTCTTCATCGGTCTTCCCGAAGACCATGGCCCCGAGGCGGCCGTTGCCGACGGGAAAGGCGTTTTCCCATTTCTCGGCCGGACGGGCGGACCAGACGATCGTCGTCGGGTCCAGGACTTTTCCGGCCTCCTCGCCGACAGCGCCGAGAAGGGCGCCGCAGAGGATCGTCCCCATGACGGCGGCAATAATGACCTGGGCTCGCCCGAGGGGAGCCCGGCTCATTCGGGACAACATGGTGATACCTCCTGGGCGCGGCGGTTTCCGGCGGCTGGCGAAGGCCGCGATGTCACGGCTCGGCCGGCTCGGTGATACCGGGGTAGTACTTGCCGACGAAACCCTCCTGGACCTTGAAGGACCAATGGACGTCGCGGACGTGGTTGGCCGCGTCCTGGCCCCGCCCCTTGCCCAGGAGGTCGATGAGGGCCTGGTGCTCGAGGATGGAGGACTCCTCCCACTCCCTGACGAACCCTTTCGGCCGGGGGAAGTCGTAGAGACGCTTCTTGAGGTTATTGACCAGCTTGACCAGGCTGTCGTTGCCGCAGAGGTTGAGGAACGTATTATGGAAGGCCAGATTCCGTTCGTAGTAGAGGTCGAAATCGTTGGCCGCGATCGCGTCCTTCATTCCGGCATTCAGCTTCTGCATGGCCTCGATGTCGGAGGCCTCGAGGCGTTCGAAAGCCTTGAGCATGGCCATGCTTTCGAGCGAGCCGATGATCTCGTAATAGTTCCGGATGTCGTCTTTCGTGAGAGAATTGACGACGACCATCCGCCGCGGCAGGATGGTCACGAACTCCTCCATCTCCAGCTGGAGGAGGGCATCGCGAAGGGGCGTCTTGCTGACGCCGAGTTTCTTCGAGGTCTCCTCCATGTCGATGGCCGACCCCGGCATGATCTCCCCTCGCCGCATCTGCTCGCGCAGGTACTCGTAGACCTGCTCCTTGAGGGACTTGATGTTGAGGATCGGCTTTCCGTGCATGCCCTGGGTCCTTTCTCACAGCCTGGTTTAGCGGACTTAGGATATTGACATGCGCGCCCCAAGTCAACCCCTTGACTCCCCGGCATGAATGAACGGGTCAATAGACCAGGATCCGTCGGCTCTGGTAGAATGGGCGATGAGGTGAAGGCCATGGACTCCCAAACTCGGATGAGATACATCACGGACGAGGAGGTGCGACGGGCCCTGACCATGCCCGAGGCGATACGAGCGGTCAAGGAAACTTTCATCCAGCTCTCCACGGGCCAAGCCCGGGTCCCGGCTCGGACCAGCCTCGAGATCCCCGAATTTCGGACGACGGCCCTGGTCATGCCCGCCTACTTGCCCCGGACGAAAAGGCTCGGCCTCAAGCTGATCTCGCTCTGCGAGGATAACCCGTCCAAGGGGCTGCCCTTTGCCCAGGCCGTGGCCATCCTCATGGACGCCGAGCTCGGGTCGCCGCTCGCGGTGATGGACGCGTCCTATCTCACCGCCGTCCGGACCGGAGCGGCCTCCGGCGTCGCCACGGACGCCCTGGCCCGCCGGAACGCCCGGGTGGTCGCGATTTTCGGCGCAGGCGTTCAGGGAAAAACGCAGCTGGAGGCCGTCGCCGCCGTCCGTCCGATCCGGAAGGTCCTGGTCTTCGATGTCGACCCCCGGGCCGCCGCGGCCTTCGCCGAGGAGATGGGGCGCAAGCTATCCCTGGAAGTTGAGCCCGCCGCCTCGCCCAAGGCTCTGCGGGATGCGGACGTCATCTGCACGGCGACGACCTCCGCGGTGCCTGTCTTCGCGGACCGGGACCTCAAACCGGGCGTCCATATCAACGCCGTCGGTTCCTACAAGCCGCATGCCCGCGAGATCCCGGGCGAGACCATCCGGCGGGCCAGGGTCTACGTCGACCAGCGGCAAGCCTCGCTCGAGGAGGCCGGCGACCTGATCATTCCCCTGCGAGAGAAGCTCATCGACGAGGACCACATCCTGGCGGAGATCGGCGAGGTCCTGGCCGGGCTCAAGCCGGGCCGAAGCTCAGCCGACGAGATCACCATATTCAAGGCCGTGGGCAACGCCGCCCTGGACCTGGCCATGGCCAGCCTGGTTTTCGGCTGAGGGAGAACAATGGAATTCATAAGCATCTTCAACGACGTCCTCGGTCCGGTCATGCGCGGGCCGTCCAGTTCCCACACAGCTGGGTCCTATCACATCGGCCGCCTCGTCCGCTCCCTGCTCGGGGAAGACGCCGCGACGGCCGCGTTCACGTTCGACCCGGACGGCTCCTACGCCAAGACGTACCGTCAGCAGGGCGTCGACCTGGCCCTCGCCTCCGGCCTCCTGGGCTGGCCGATCACCGACGGCCGCTTCGCCCGGGCCCTCGCCATCGCTCCCGAGTACGGCCTCAAGCTCCGTTTCCGGATCGCCCGGCTCGACAAGGCGGACCATCCGAACACGGTGCGGATGGA
>MEXZ01000049.1:4080-5430 GCA_001773855.1 Candidatus Aminicenantes bacterium RBG_13_64_14 | reverse complement strand
GGAAATGGTCGAAGCGGCCCGGCGCAAACGCCTCTCGCTGGGGAGGATCGCCCTGGCCTACGAAGCCGAGCTCCTGGGCTTATCAGAAAGAGAGGTTATCGGCGAGGTCCTGAGGCGCTACGGGATCATGCGGGATTCCGTCCGCCAGGGCCTGGCCGGCCACGAGCTCGGGATGCGGCTCCTGAAGCCTTCGGCCGGGAGGATCTTCCGGTCTGAGGCCCGGGGGATCCTCGCGGTCGGCGGCCTCCACGCGCGGGCCGCGGCCCGGGCCCTGGCCGCCATGCACGTCTCCAACAGCATGGGCATCGTCTGCGCCGCGCCGACCGGCGGGTCCGCGGGCGTCCTCCCCGGTGTCGCCGTCACCTTGGTCGAGGAGAAGAAGCTCGATAAAGAGACAACGGCCCTGGCGCTTCTTGCCGCCTCTGCGATCGGCCTCCTTATTGCTAGGCGGGCGACCTTCGCGGCCGAGGTCGCCGGCTGTCAGGTTGAGATCGGCGCGGCAGGAGCCATGGGCGCCGCGGCCGTGGTCGAAGCGGCAGGCGGGAGCGCGGGCCAGGCGGCGGACGCCGCGGCCATCTCCCTCCAGAACACCATGGGCTCCGTCTGCGACCTGGTCCAGGGGATGTGCGAGATCCCCTGCCACACGCGCAACGCCGTGGCCGCGTCGAGCGCCTTCGTCTGCGCCGACCTCATACTCGGCGGCTACGTCAATCTCATCCCTCTCGACGAGACGATCGACGCGGTCTACGCTTCGGGGAAGATGCTTCCCGCCGAGCTCCGCTGCACGGCCCTGGGCGGGCTGGCCGTCGCCCCTTCGGCCCTCGCCCTTGGCCGTCCACGCTGACTCACCCCGTCTTCTTTTTGGTTCCTCTCCCGAAATCGGGAAGCAAAGCGAGCGATGGCGGTAGATATCGCCCTGAAGACCCCCGTAGCGGGAAGCCAAAACTCGTTTCAGATATTTCCTAAAAGCGCGGCTCCGAGCTGCTCCGCCGCGCTTTTATCGGTCGCTCCTAGGACTCCGCTCCCCGCCGGCCGGGGGGGCCATGATCCGCCGGGTGTACTCGGTCTCCACGTTCTCGAAGAAAACCCCCTGGAACCGGCCCGGCTCGAGGGTCGGGAGACCGACCTCGATATCGCAGGGCGAATCGGGCCTGAGCCGGGAAACGTCCGCGTAATGGCCGATGAACGTCCTTTCCGGTGACTGGGGGTAGACGCTGTTGTAGGCCTTGAGGACCTCGACGGCGACGCCGTTGATCTTCAGGGTCACGGCCATGGCATCCGTGCCCTCGGCGATGGGCAGGTGGAGAAGGAGGCGCCAGGGACCGAGCCAGGTCGCGCGGAGGTCGTCCT
>MEXZ01000049.1:2967-4044 GCA_001773855.1 Candidatus Aminicenantes bacterium RBG_13_64_14 | reverse complement strand
CAAGCTGGGCGAAGACCCGGGCCGGCACGGTGAACCTGGCCTTGAACGTCCCGCCGGTGAAGCCGGCCGGGACCTTGCCGATGCTCTGGGAGCGGCCGAAGGCCCGGCCCGCGAAACGGACGTTCGCCGTGATCAGGCCCTTGTCGGCCTTGAACGGATAGGGGACGCCGTTGACGGACAGGGAGCGCACCCGGGCATCCTTGGGCAGGAGGACGAGAAGCCGACGGGTCGTCCCCACCTCCGCCGTGACGTCGGTCAGGACGAGCCGCCCCGCATTCAATGAAACCTTGCCCGGGGTGTTGAAGAGGATGGGCTCCGCGATCTCCGCCGGGGCCGGAAAGACTTCGAGGACCGTGGCCTCCCGCCCGGCGATCGGCAGGACGGCCTCGCTTCCGTGGGTCCAGAACCCCTCGGCCGAAGCGATGAGCCGGCCCTCCTCCGGATAGAGCTCCTTGATCATGAACGGCCCGCCCTTGAGGAGGCCGATCGACGCGTCGAGCTTGAAGCGGACCTCCTTTCGGCCGGGGTTGGGGTTGAACAGGAAGAAGATGCCGCGGTCATCGACGATCGCGGCCGTGCCGTCGACACGGCCGGCCATCGGGGGTCCGATGATCGGCCGCAGGGCGTAGAGGAAGCGGGCGTTCTCGTCGGTCCAATCGAGCCATTTCCTGAACCAGGCCTTGTCGTCCCCGGAAAGAGCCGCGAATTCCTCGGCGTCCCGGGCGGGGATGAAATTGACGACGTGGTGGAAGGGCGCCGTGGCGATCGAGGACAGGAGCGAGTATTTCCAGCCGAGATAGTCCCAATCCTTCGGCCGGAAGCGGTCCCGGCGCATGACGCCCTTTTCGTCGGTGCGCTCCGACTGGTGGGTGATGAAGCCGGGCATGATCTCCGGCGGGGCGAAGCGCTCGATCCGGTAGGTCCAAGCGGCGAAGCGCTGGCGGTTGGCCGACACGCGGTCGGTGTGGAGGTCGGGGAAGGCCTTGAAGCTTTCCGGCTGTTCGTCCGTAAGGGTCGGATGGGGATAGGAGCCGGCCAGCCAGGTCCACGGTCCGAAGTTCTGGTACTGCTGGCGGC
>MEXZ01000049.1:2029-2955 GCA_001773855.1 Candidatus Aminicenantes bacterium RBG_13_64_14 | reverse complement strand
GCCCGTGTCCGCCCCGGGGCGGCCGCTACCGACCTCCTTCCCAGCCCAGGCGGTCCACTCCGGTTTTTGGAGGAACGGCAGGGACGGATAGGCGTAGGCCATGAGCTTGAGGTTCTTCGAGGCGGCATAGTCGAGCATGGACTTGAGCCCGGCCGGGACGTCGTCGCGCCGCGGGTCCCACTCCCCTTTCCGGATCTTTTGGCCCAGCCCGAACCAGAGGACGTTCTCCCAGCCCCAGGCGTCGGCGTTGTCCTCGAGCCGGGAGAGCTGGCTGTTGGCGGGGGTGTAGAGCAGATGCGTGACACCGAGCTCGGCCGCCCGGTCCATGATACGCTTGTATTCCTCGACGCCCTCGGGTGTCCCGACGTCGATCTGGTAGTCGTTCTCGCACCAGGGGATGTGGACGCGGACGCCGCGGCCGGGGTAATACAGGAGGAACGCGCGGACGCAGCCGGTCAGGGCCTCGACCTCGTTGGCGTCGATCGTCGGCGACTCTTTGAGAAGCTTGTCGTAGTCGGCGACGAACTTCCACTCCGGGACGGCTTTCGCTGGAAAGCGCGTGCCGGAGAGCTCGTAGAGCCCCAGGCAGAGGCGGTCGGAGGCGAAGGCGCCGTAATCGCGGCTCCAATCCATGTCCGGGGCGTAGGAGACGGCGACATCGCGGCCTTCGCGCGTCCAGGCCATGAACGGGTTCTGGAGCAGGAAGAAGACCCCCCAGGCGGGCGCGGCGGGAGGACCGCCAGCGGCGGCGAACCGGCAAAGGGCCCCGTAGGAGCCGCCCGCGAGCTTGAGCTCGTCGGCGACGGGGAGGCCGAGCGATGCCGCCAGCGGCTTGATCTCCTGGACGCGGAAGACGCGGCTTCGAGCCGAGGCGACGACGATCTGCTTCGTCAGAAAATCCCAGGCCGGCTTGAGCTCGTAGATGA
>MEXZ01000049.1:830-1934 GCA_001773855.1 Candidatus Aminicenantes bacterium RBG_13_64_14 | reverse complement strand
GCGCCGTCGATCGTCAACGAGGACGGGTCGGCGGAGAACGTGAGCTTCCGCCCAGTCTGCGGCGCGGCGAGGGAGACGAGCCCGCGATCGTTGAAAACGGCCCGGATCTTTCCGTTGTCGAGAACCATGTCCTGGGCAGCGGGTACGGCCGCCGAGAGGACGGCCAAGCTCACGAAAACGAGGACGGGCAGGGCGCGCTTCGCGGTCATGGGGCTCTCTATTTTTCTTTTTCGAGCTCGACGAGATAGCCGTCGTCCGAGACGTAGCGCAGGCGATAGAGGGACCGGCCGATCGGGATTCGCCTCGTCCCTTCGTGGACCTGGGTCCAAGCATCGCCCTTTTTGACGCTAAGCTTCAGCAGGCCCGGAGCGTTCATGTCCTCGTCCGTCATCAGCCGGTCGCCGTCGGGGTCGGTGAGTTCGACGCGGTATTCTTCGCGGCCGCTGAAGAACGTCCCGACGAAGTCGGATATCGTGCCTTTGAAATAGACATCGGGAGAGCCACCGGGCTCTTTGGCCGGCCGGGCGAAGAAGGGGAAGCCGCCGAAGCCGATGGCGCCGTCTTGATAAAAGATCCGGCAGTCTGCTTTGACCATTTTGGATTCGTCTGGGGCCGATTCGTCCAGGATCGGGATGTCGTAGTCTTTTTCGTTGGTAAGGTCGGAATTGCCGTCCGCGTCGAGGCGGATGCGGACCTTGTCCGGCGTCGGGCCGGGCTGGGCGACAAGGGCGACGCCGTTCGGCAGTCGGCCCACCCGGGCCGTCGGCGGCAGGTCCGGAGGAAGTTTCAATGTCTTCCCCTCGGCCAGGGCCCGGGCTTTCGGACTTGAAAAATCGACCCCGGTCAACGGCGGAATCTTTTTCTCCGGCCCATATTTCTTGCAAAGGGGAACGAACAGGGTGTTCCCGGGCCCGGCCGGTTCCTTGAAATGGGCGTCGAGGAAACGTCCCATCTTTTCAAAGTCGTTCGTGGCGTATCGGGTGTAGCCTTGCTCGTCGATGGCCACATAGATCGGGAACGACATGGGCCTTTCGGGCAGCCGGCCGTAGACCTGGTAGACGGGCAGGAACTCGCCCTTGCCCTCGACGACCTGCCGCCAGGTGA
>MEXZ01000049.1:204-774 GCA_001773855.1 Candidatus Aminicenantes bacterium RBG_13_64_14 | reverse complement strand
TTGATGCCCACCGCGGCCAAGGGCTTGTCCGCGTAGCTATCGATCATCTTCTTGATGGCCGGGAACTTGGCGATGCAGGGCTTGCACCAGACATACCAGAAGTCGAGGACGAGCACTTTCCCCCGGTAGTCGCTGATATGAAAGGTCTTGCCGGCTGTGTCCACCATGGCGAGGTCGGGAGCGCGCGTTCCGAGGGCCGTCCCCGTCAGGCCGCTGGCCGCGAATTCGACCCAACTCCCGTCCTCGGCGATGGCCTTGACCTCGTAAAGCGAATCGCCGATGGGGATGAGCTCGAAGAGGCGGTGAAAGGGCAGCGCTCCCGGCTTGTCGAAATCTTCTTTCGGGCCGACCCGGAGGCTGACGTTGACCTGTTTTTCCCGGACGAAGCGGCCGCCGAGATCGCCGTCATAAAGGCGGACGGCATAGTCCTTTTCGCCGAGACGGAATTCGCCCTTGTAGTCGTAGTTGGGAAAGACATCCAGGCCCTCGCTGACCTTGCCATCATGGCCGCGGCTCTCCTCGTACGAGATCCGGTAGGGCAGCCATTCCGTATGAGGCGCCGGGGCCGTG
>MEXZ01000049.1:0-194 GCA_001773855.1 Candidatus Aminicenantes bacterium RBG_13_64_14 | reverse complement strand
CGATCTTGACGATGACACCGTCCTTCCAGTCCTCGACCTTGGGGATCTCGATGGGGGCGTCATCGGTCAAGTCACGATCGGCGTTGACGTCGAGGGTCAGGAGCACATGGGGCTTCCCGGCGACTTTCTGAACAATCCCGAAAACCCGCCTGGGGTGGAACATGACCGGCCGGCCGCCTTCGGGAAGGGGGTCG
>MEXZ01000048.1:6712-8903 GCA_001773855.1 Candidatus Aminicenantes bacterium RBG_13_64_14 | reverse complement strand
ATGATGTCGGCCATGGCCTTCGTCATGATCCAGGAAAAACTCTACGACGCGGAGTTCGTCCGGACCCACTGCGTCGGATTCGACGAGACCCAAATGCCGGAAGGCGCCGCCGGCGCCGAGAGCTACAAGGATTATATCCTCGGAACCCGCGACGGCCAGCCCAAGTCGCCGGAATGGGCCGAGGCCATCACCGCGGTCCCACGCGAGACGATCGCCCGCCTCGCCCGCGAATACGCCACGTCGAAACCCGCCGTCCTCTACCAGGGCTACGGCATGCAGAGGCGGGCTTACGGCGAACAGGCCGTGCGGGCCGGCTGCGTCCTCGCGGCCATCACCGGGAACGTCGGCGTCCCCGGCGGTTGGGCCAGCGGCATCGCCCTCCAGGCGCCGGACGGCGGCCCGTTCTGGCTCGTCTTCCCGACGGGTGAGAACCCGGTCAAGGCCATGATCCCGAGCTTCCTCTGGACCGAAGCGGTCCTCCGTGGAAAAACAATGGGAGAGGCCGACGGCGTCCGCGGCGCGGCCAAGCTCGACACGAACATCAAGTGCATCTGGGCCGTCGCCTGTAACGCCCTCATCAATCAGCACGCCAACGTCAACCGGACCGCCCGCATCCTGGCCGACGAGAAGCGCGTCGAGTTCCTCCTCGTCCAGGATAATTTCCTGACGCCGACCGCGCGCTTCGCCGACGTCCTGCTCCCGGTCTGCACCCAGTTCGAGACCTGGGGCCTCGAGGACGGCTGGAAGTACGGCGACGAAGTCATCCTCATGCCCAAGATCGTCGAGCCGCCCTTCGAGACGAAAAGCGATTACCGCATTTGTGCCGAGATTGCGGCCCGGCTCGGACTCGAACAGGCCTATACCGAGGGCCGGACCGAGCGCGAATGGATCGCCTGGTCGCTCGACCGCTACCGCCAGTCGCGTTTCCCCGGGCTGCCGACCCTGGACGAGTTCGAGGCGTCCAACGCCGGCGTCTATTCCCTGCCGGTTGAGCGGCCGGCCGTGGCCTTCACCGATTTCCGACGCGACCCTGTGAAGCACCCCCTGCCGACGCCTTCGGGGAAAATCGAAATATTCTCGAAACGCCTCCACGACATGAGCAACCCGGCCGAGATACCCGCCGTCCCGAAGTACATCCAGGAGTGGGAGAGCGCCTTCGGCCCCGAGGCCAAAAAATTCCCGCTCTCGGCCATCGGGCATCATTATCTCTCCCGCGTCCATTCGACCCTCGAGGGCATCGACTGGCTCGAAGAAGCCTTCCCCCAGCGCCTGTTCATCAACCCGCTCGACGCCGGGCCGAGGAAAGTCAAGAACGGCGACCTGGTCAGGGTCTTCAACGACCGGGGCGCCGTGATCGTCCCGTGCCGGCTGACCCTACGGATCATGCCCGGCGTCGTCGCCCTGCCGCAGGGTGCCTGGTGGACGCCGGACAAGAACGGGGTCGACCGGCGCGGTTCGGTCAACGTCCTCTCATCGGAGCGCTGGACGCCGCTCGCTTTCGGGAACGCCCAGCATACGATCATGGTCCAGGTGGAAAAGGCGGAGGCGGCCTGACATGGTCACCCAGTACGCCTTTTTCTTCAACGCCGCGGCCTGCAGCGGCTGCAAGGCCTGCCAGATGGCCTGCAAGGACCGCAACGACCTGGAGCCCGGGGTCCTCTGGCGCCGCGTCTATGAGGTGGCCGGCGGCGGCTGGGAGAAAAAGGGCGAGGTCTGGGTCCCCTCCGTCGTCGCCTACAACGTCTCCATGGCCTGCAACCACTGCGAAAAGCCGGTCTGCGGCCTTTCGTGTCCGGTCAAGGCGATCTGGAAGCGCGAGGACGGCATCGTCTTCGTGGACACGGCGAGCTGCATCGGCTGCCGCTACTGCGAGTGGGCCTGCCCGTACACCGCGCTCCGCTTCGACGCCACGACCAACACCGTCTCCAAGTGCGACTTTTGCTACGAGGCCGTGGACGCGGGCGGGCCGCCGGCTTGCGTCGCGGCCTGTCCCCAGCGGGCCCTCGACTTCGGCGACCTGGCCGAGCTCCGGAAAAAATACGGCGAGACGCGGCAGGTCTTTCCCCTTCCCGACCCCTCCCAGACCGACCCGGCCCTCGTCATCAAGCCGCACCGGGATTCTGCCCGGGCTGCGGAGCGCGCGGCCGAGGTGGCCAACTGGGAGGAAGTCTAGCGGTCCATGCTCAAGGAG
>MEXZ01000048.1:5541-6701 GCA_001773855.1 Candidatus Aminicenantes bacterium RBG_13_64_14 | reverse complement strand
GCCCGCCGGGTCCTGACGAACTTCGGGACCTCCTGGCTCAGCCGCGAGATTTTTTTCGAGCTCGGCTTCATGGCCCTCGTCTCACTGGGGTTGTTCCTGGTCTGGGGCGGTTGGGCCGGGACCGGCATCACGAGGGGGATCATGATCGCCGCGGCGCTTCTCGGGGTCCTTTTCATCCTGAGCATGTCCAAGCTCTACATGCTCCCCACCGTTCCCCCGTGGAACCAGGCCTACACGCCGCTGTCTTTCTTCTTGACATCCCTGTCGCTGGGGGCGCTAGCCGCCGCGCTCATCCGGGGCTTGGGGGCGGAGGCGCTGTCCCGTTCCGCCGTTTTCATCATGCTTTCTTTCATCTTCGCCGCGGCGGAAGCCGCTCTCTCTTTTCTCGCCGCTCCCGGGTACGGGGTATTCGGGTATCGGTCCGGTCCGTCGCTGCGCCCGCCGGCCGAAGCGCCCCGTTTTCTTCATCGGACGAGACTGGCGCTGTCGCTCGCGGCCATCGTCCTTATCGGGGCGGCGCTGAGGGCGGGATCAGGCCGGTCCGAAGGCGAACAAATCCCCGCCGTTCTGCTGGCTTCCGCTTTCGCAGTCCTCCTCTCGGGCCAGTTCTTAGGCCGCTTCCTCTTCTACGGCCTCCTCACCCGGCCCGGCCGCTGAGCGTCCAGTCTCTTTCCCCGCGGCCGCGCGCGTCCCCCTGTTCCGGTCTGGCCCTTGGATATGCGCCTGCCGGTGGAAGCTGCCTGCCGGGCCGTGAGGGACAGGATGTAGGATTCGTAATCCGCCCGGGTGTTGAGGTTCCGGAGCCAGGCCGCGTCCTCGATACGGAGGACGGTTGTCCGGCAGCGGCCGAAGAGGGGAAGGATGCTCCGCTCCCCGGCCTGGAGGAGCTCTTCGATCGCCGGGACGGCGGATTTCCGGTAGACGGCGAAAAGCGGCTCGAAATGTCCGGCCGGTCCGACGGGGACGGCGATCTCGGTGTCGCCCGCTGCCCGCGCCAGCGACCGGAGGAGCGGGACGTTGACGTCCGGGATGTCGCAGGCGACGACGGCGCTGGCGTCGTTCGCCGCCGCCTTCAACCCGGCCAGGATCCCTCCCAGAGGTCCTTGGCCGGGAGTCCCGTCCTCGACCGGCCGACCCGCCGCGAAGCGGATATCCTGGCC
>MEXZ01000048.1:284-5389 GCA_001773855.1 Candidatus Aminicenantes bacterium RBG_13_64_14 | reverse complement strand
TCCCGCCGCACCGGATCTTTCTTTCCACGGGGCCCATCATAGAGCGGTCGCCCAGCTCAATTCAACTTTATAATTGGGCCGAGGCCCTCTTGACTTCCGCCCGGGCCGCTCAGATAATGAGCGGGTTCCCCATGCTCCTCAAACAGCAGGAATTCTACCGCTCACTGACCACGCTTTCTCCCGGGCTCGTCGAGCGCATCCGTCGGACGATCGAGGACGCCGAGAAAAAGTTCTCGGGAAAGAAGGAAGGAGGGGGCGGCTTCCTCTGGGAGCACTCCGTCCTCGTCGCCGCGCAGTCGTTTCGCCTGGCTGCGATGGAGAAGGAGAGCGCGGACCTGGCCGCCCTGACCGCGCTTTTCCATGACTCGGGGAAGTTCGCCGGCGGGCGCTACCATGCCGACGACAAGCCGGAAGAGGAGGAGGCGGCCCGCCTGGCCCGGGAACTCCTCGAAGAGGCGGGACTGAAAATGGCTGCCGTCGGCAACGTCGTCCGGGCCCTCCGCTCGCTCTACAATGCCGGCGCGCGCCGCAACCGCCTCGCCGACATCGTCCACGACGCCGACTTCCTGTCCAAGTTCGGTTACCTCGGTGTGGCCAATTTCTTCGTCAAGTCTGCGCTCCGCGGGCGGAACCTCGAGTCCGCCGTGATGGATTATTTGGGCAAGGAGCTGACCTACGCGGCCGTCCTGCCGGAGAACATGCGCACGACCGCGGCCAGACGGCTCGCCGCCAAGAAGTCGGCTGACACGCAGCGGTTCTACCGGGCTTTCCTCGACGAGCTCAAGGACGCGCACGGCATGGAATTTCGCATCCAGGCCGTCGTTGTCCGGCGTCCGGGCGGGCGTTCCAAGCGGGTCCGAGTATCGCTCGCCCTGCCGGCCTCCTGCGGCGCCTGCGGCGGTAAGTGGGAAACCGACTTCCGGACGGAAAAGGGGCTCAAGTGCGAGAAGCTCGAGGCCTCGATCCGCTGCGGCGCCTGCGGCGACAAGCGCACGATCTCCTTCTGCCTCCCGGAAATCGGCTGACGCGTTTCTTAACCGGGCGCCGGGCGACTGAAGCTCCACGGACTTACGTCCGTGGAATCCCGCGAAGGCGATTGAAAAAACCGCCGGATTGGGTAAAATTGACCCCTCATGGCCTTTCCCCGGAATCCGGCGTTTTCTACCGCTCGACGTAAAACCCTCGCCGCGTGTATGACGGCCGCTTTGGCTTTCATGGCCGCGGCCGTCTGCCGGATTTCTCCTGTTCCGCCCAGCCCGGCGACTCCGAACAAAGTCGTCATGGGCTATTACGCTTCGTGGACGCGGGCCGGGTTCGACCACACGAAGGTCGCCTACGGATATTTGACCCACATCGCCCATGCCTTCGCCTGGCCCGACGCGACGGGGAACCTCGTCGTTCCGCCACGTTTTCTCTATCCCGAGCTCAATGCCGCCGCTCACGCGAACGGCGTCAAAATGATCCTCAGCTTGGGCGGCTGGGACAACTGCGCGGGCTTCCCGGGCATGAGTTCGACTGCCGAGACGAGGGCCCGCTTCATCGCCCAGGTCGTCGATTTCTGCGAGGCCAACGGCTATGACGGCGTCGACGTCGACTGGGAATTCGTTTCGAGCGCCGAGGAAAAGGCGAACTACGTCCTGTTCATCGAGTCGCTCGGAGCGGCCCTCAAGGCCCGGACGCCGCCCCTGCTTCTGACCATGGCCGTACCCGCCAACAACTACTGGGGACGGTGGATCGACTTCGAACGGCTCGCCGACGATTTCGATTTCATCGGGCTCATGACCTACGATTATCACGGCGCCTGGTCCAACCACTCCGGCCACAACTCGCCGCTCCATGCCTGGGGAGGGGACGCGTGCGGGTCGGTCGACGAGACTTTCGCCTACATCCGAGGGCGTCAGGTGCCGCCCGGAAAGCTCCTCGTCGGACTCCCGTTTTTCGGGAGTTCTTTCGACTGCGGCGGCTGGGGCCAGTCGTTCACGAAGAGCGAGCACTTATCGTACCGCGAAATCATGGGGCTCCCCGCGGCGGAATGGGCCCTCGACTGGGACGGAAAAGCCCAAGTCCCCGTCATGCGCCGTCCGGACGGAACGAAGATCATCTCCTTCGACGACATGCGCTCGGTCTCGCTCAAATGCCAGTATGTCAAGGACAATCAAGCGGCCGGCGTCATCATCTGGGAGCTGAGCCAGGATTACCGTCTGGGCAAGCCGGAGCTTCTCGAAGTCGTCGGAAAAGCCTTCGGCGCGCGCTGACGGGCGGCCGTCGTACCGGGCCCTATTTTTCCGCTTCCTTGACGTTCCAGCCCCTGACCTTGACGACGGGCAGTTCGCCGGTGAGGTCGTCGGTCACGAAGAGGCCGGAGATCTTGCGCGTTTCCTTCGGCAGGAGCGTGATGTAGTTGTCGTCGAGATAAACCGGCAGGACCGTTTTGCCCGTGGCGTCGCGGACGACGCGGATCTCGACCATGAAGGCCAGGTCGGGGGAGGGATTCTCGAGCTCCACGGTGACCTTCGTCGACGGGCCATCCTTGGAGAAATTGCTCTTGACCTTGAGGGTCACCGGCTTCAGGTCGTTGAGGGCGGAGAGGTCGGCGAAGTCCTTGATCGGCGTTACATACCAGGTCGAGTTCTCCTCGTCGAGCGTTTCGGGCTTGGTCGAGAGGCAGTAGAAATTCGCGTCGACGAGCTGCCCTTTCTCCTTGAAGATCCGCAGGTCGAGGAAGTAAGTCGTGGTCAGTCCGCCGGGCAGACGGAGGACGTCGATCGTCTTGACTTCGTCGGCGAGGAGCCCGAAGTCGGCCGTCTTGGCGATGACCTCCTTGAGGTCGAAGTCGAGGACCCGGATCGTGGCCTTGAGCTTCGGCGAGGGCGTGGAGGTGCTATTGACGGCGATGATGTCCTGCGTCCCGTAGTTGTAGAGGATGTGGACGGGCTCGCCGGCCTTCCGGGCGCCGTAGAAGGCGCCGTTCGGCTGGAGGTAATAATCGTAGAGCTGCCACCAGAGCTTCGGCCAGGCGGAGTTGACCATCCACTGGATGACGCCCGTCGCCTTGTGCTTGTTGGCGACGAAGGCCTCGAACATGGCCCGCATGGCCTCGTAGTTCAGGAACTGGGCTTTGGCCACGTAGTCATCGAGGCTTTTGGCCGGGCCCAGGCGGCGGTCCATGGCCTCGTTATAGCGGTCGAGCGTCTTGAATAAGCCCCGGCAGCAATGGAAATTCCAGAGGTCGTTGATGGGCCAAACCTTGTCCTCGGGGAGCATTTTCTTGAGGCTCTCGACGGGCGGGACCTGGGGGCCCGGGCCGGTCTCGGTGTTGAAGCCGTAGGCGCCGCCGTTTCGCGTGTCGACGTACCAATAGACCGGCGGGACGTAATCGTAGGGGCCGAGCATCTTGACCCTGGACGGTCCGCTGATGTCGCTCGTGTTTCCCTTCGTCGAGACGAGCGTCGGCCGGGTCGGGTCGATGTCCCTCATGATCTCGATGTATCGTCTCTCCAGGTCGGGGTGGGGGATGAGGTCGCTCGCCTCGGCCCAGACGAAGATCGCCGGGTGGTTGCGGAGCCAGAGGACCTGGTCTTTCCAGGACTCGGCGACGAGGGCGATGTCCTCCTGCGACGTGATGCCGCCGTAGCGCTCGTCAGCAGGCTTACCGATGTAGTGCCCCCACTCCCAGTGGCAGCTCCAGCCGACCATGAGGAGGATGCCGTTCCGGTCGCAGAGGTCGTAGAGAGCTTCGCTCGTCCCCCAGAAGCCTTCGAGCCGGAGGGCGTTGAGGTTCATGTGGCGGGCGTAGAGGACCTCGGCGTTGAGCTTCTTCGGCCGGACGTCGAGGAGCAGGTCGTCGGCCCAGCCGCCGCCGCGGATGAGGATCTTCCTGCCGTTGAGCTTGAAGCCCCGGTGGCCCTGCTCGGTGAGATAGTCGGAGACCTCTCGGATCCCGAAGCGGACGACCCGCAGGTCGGAAAACGGGCCGCGGGGCATGCCGGGCATCCCGGGCCTGGCTTTGACCTTGGTCCCGGTCTTGCCAGGACCGGGACTGGGAAGCCCGGCCCCTGCCGATTCCTCGGCGGTCGGCTTCGGCGCCGCTTTCTCGGCCGCCTTGTCCCGCTTCTGAACGTAGATCAGGGTCAGCTGGTAGAGCTCCTGCTTGCCGAGGTCGTGCGTCCACCAAACCCGGGGGTCCTTGATGACGAGCCCGGGCGCGCTCTCCGGCGTGAACTCGACTTTTTTCGTCTCCCCAGGTTCGAGGGCCACGTCCTGGGAGAAGCGCAGGGACTCGATGCGTCCTTCGAGCGTGCCCGCGACTTTCTTGTCGGAATGGTTTCGGAGCTCGGCCGAGACCGTCAGCCGGGCCTCCTTGAGCGCTTCGAGGTCGAGCCTGGTCGCGACGAAGGGGTTTTCGATGGAGACGTCCCCGGTCGCCCTGACGCGGACGTCCCGCCAGAGGCCCATGTTGTTGTCGGGAGGAGCGGGGTTCCAGTCGACGAAGCCGATCGTGGGTTCGCCCTTTTTCGGCGGGATGACCTCGACGGCCAGGACATTTTTTTCGGTCGTCTTGACGTCCGCGGTCACATCGATCGAAAAGCGCCGGAAGGCGCCGAACGTCGTCGAGGCGTCGGCGACTTGTTTCCCGTTGAGCCAGATGTTGGCCCGGTAGTTGATGCCGTCGAACTCGAGCCGGGTATGCGTCAGGCCGGGGCCCGTCGGCACGGTGAATTCCTTGCGGTACCACCAGGACGTCTCGAAAGGCGCCGTGGGGACGGACTTGAGGTTTTCGCCGACGAAGATGTCCGTATAGACGTTGTTCTGGACGAGCGTCCCCAGGACGGTCGACGGGACGATGGCCGGGTACCAGGATTCGATCTTGAAGCCCGGCTTGGAGATCTGCTCCCCCGCCCCCTTGGCTTTTTCGGAGGACTGGAGGTACCAGAGGTCGTTGAGGCTGGCGACGCGCTCGAACGGCCCTCGCATCATGGTCCCTGGCTCAAGCCGGTCCTGCCTGGAATATGTGCCCTGGCACCGGCCGGCGGGCGGTAATCCGGCGAGCGCGGCCAGAATGGCGAGGGCCGCGACGCTCCGGAGGAAGGTTCTTAACGACGGAG
>MEXZ01000048.1:0-197 GCA_001773855.1 Candidatus Aminicenantes bacterium RBG_13_64_14 | reverse complement strand
CGCCCGATTTTGGCCCCCATCACTGCCCGGGCAGGGGCAAAGGCCATACGGCCGCTGCTACTCAACGCTATCGATTGATGCGGAGGGTCAGGATGCCGAAGCCGGGGACTTCGATGGGGCCGGTGACGCGGTTACCTTCCGCTTCGCCGAGGTCGCTTAGAAAGACACGGCCACGGTCGAAGGCCGCGCCCGAGAGC
>MEXZ01000047.1:3532-5387 GCA_001773855.1 Candidatus Aminicenantes bacterium RBG_13_64_14 | reverse complement strand
AATAGCGGACCTCGCATCCGGCGGCCTCGGCTTCGACGTTGTAGACGTCGATGCCGACGACGAGCATGTCGGGGTCGTAGACCTCGAGCTCCTTGTCCAAGGATTCGAGGAGGAGATCGAGGCTGCGGCAGACCTCGGAGGGCAGGCGCCCGACGAGGCGGGCCTTATGCTCGTAGACGGCGGGGACGAAGGGGATGCGGTCGGGAACCTCGAAGGCGTAGGCTTTTTCGACCCGCCCGCGCTTGGTCATCGGGCGCTAGATGAAGACCGTGCCCAGGGTATAGATGGCGAAGGCCGCGAGCGCCAGGCCCAGGTAAAAGAGGATCCTGCGGAAGGTCTCGGGCTTGATCCGGCCCTGCCGGCGGGAGACGAAGCGGACGAGCGAGAGATACCAGAGCATCGAGCCCGCGCCGACCGCGGCGGCGAAGGCGACGGCCGTCCAGGCGCCGAACTGGACGAGGTGATGACCGGTCACGGCCCCGGCCACGGCGACCCAGAACATATAGATGGTCGGGTTGGTCACGTAGAGAAAGAGGACGCCGAGGATCGGCTTGGGCGCCGCCGAGGGCAGCTTGTCGCCGTCGCGCGGGATGGAGAACGTCCGGGAATCGTGGATCAGCTTGCGGCTGATCATCAGGATGATGATGGCGGCGATGACCTTCAGGACCGCCATCGCGTAGGGGGGCAGGTTGAGCTTGATCTGGAAGAACCCGGCCAGGGCGACGAAGCAGAAAACCATGTCGAGCGCGGCCGCCGTCAGGCCGGCGAGGAGGCCATGCGAAAAATCGCGCTTGAGCGCCTGGGAGACGACGAATACGTTGACCGGGCCGAGCGGCACGGCCGCCAGCAATCCGACGAAAATTCCGAGAAGGATGAACATTTAAAAAACCAGTTTATACCAGAACAGCCCCGGGGCGTCAACGATGGGGAAAGGATATTCGCAGGTTTCCGGGGGAGTGGGGGTGTCCGTTGGGGGAGCGCCGCCGGGCCGTCCGGCCGCGAGCGGCGGTGGGGCCCTCACATCTTGGAAATGGAGGAGGCCTCTTCGCCGGCCTCCTCTTCGGACTCGAGTTCGATGCCGAGAAGCTTGGCCGTTCCTTCGTAGACCATCTTCAGCGATTTCTTGGAGTCCTGGAGCTCGGCCAGCCGCTTCCGGACCTTCTGGAGTTCCTTCTCGACTTCCTCGTCGAGGTGTTCCAGCTGATGCTTGACCTCGGCCATCGTCTTTTTGTACAGGTCTTCTTGTTCCTTGCTCAGGCCCATGTGAAACTCCTATCGTCGGATTGTATATGCTTTTCCATCTTCTCAGCCGATCTTGGCGGCCGCCTTGAAGACGATGACGAACGGCTTCCAGACCTTGACGTTGACCCCGTCCTTCTTCGCCGGCCGGAACTTCCATTTTCGAACGGCCGTCTCGGCGGCCTTGCCCAGGCCCTTGTCGTCCTGGATCCCCTTGAGGATGCCCGTGTCGATGACGTTGCCCTTTTCATCGATGAGGGCGTTGACCGTGATCGACCCCTCCACGCCGAGCCGCTGGGCCGACGGCGGATACATGGGGTCGATGGTTTTCAGCGTCACGGGCGGTTCGGTGACCGAGGCCAGGTCGACGAGGTCGCCTTCGTTGACCTGAGGCTTCGCCGGCGTCGCGGCCTCCGTCCCCGGGTTTGCGGTTGTCCCGGCATCGCCGGCCGTGCCCTGGGTCGGATTCGCTTCGGTTTTAGCCGGGGGTGCGCTCCCCTCCATCTTGACGGGGGGTGGGTCAGCCCGGACCACTTGGGATTTCGCGGCGTTCTGGCCCTGGCCGTTTCCGGGGCCCGGCGGGTTTCCGATCGTGGACGGCGTGTTCGCGGGCGCG
>MEXZ01000047.1:1835-3525 GCA_001773855.1 Candidatus Aminicenantes bacterium RBG_13_64_14 | reverse complement strand
GGAGGATCGCATCCTCACTGCTGGGGCCGATATTGGCGACCGAGGTCTGGGTTTCCACCTTCGGCTTGGGGGCTGCGGGCGTGGGCTTGACTTCGGGCGGTGGGACTTCCTCGGCCGGCTTTACCGCGACGTTCGACGGGGTGACCGTCTGCAGCGACTTCAGCCCGTCGTCGGCCGGCGCGGCGGGCTGCTTCGGCCGGAGGATGAAGAATCCGACCACGGCGATGACGGCGACGCCGGCGCCGACAGCGAGGAGCGGAGAGAAGGCCTTCTTGGGCTTATTCCCGCAGATCTCCGAAAAGATCTGCGACGAGGAGATGACTTCGGCTTCCCGGGCCTTCGTTACCAGCTTGGCCGGCGCTACCTTTTCTACCGACTCGTGCTGCTTCGGAGCGGGGGGAGGCACCGGGGTCCGGGGCTTTTCCACGGGCTTTTCCATTATCTTCTTTTCGGGCGTGAAGAACGGCGAAGCGTCGGACCCTGGGTCGCCCGGGGTCAACGTGACCGACGGCGCCGGCTCCGCAGGCCGGGAGAACGCGGCGGCCGAAGGCGCGGCCGGGGCCGGCCTCGGTTTGACGATGACCGGCGGCGGAACCGGGCTGGGTTTCTCCGCGGGCGGCGGTGGCGGCAGGGGGGCCGTTTTGGGGACCTTGACCTTTTCCTTGCTGAGGTCGAGGCCGGCCAGCGCGAACTTGAGGAACTGGTCGATGTCGACGTTCCCGTTCCCGTTGCCCTTGTGTTCCGCGCGCCCCTGCGGCTTGTCTTCGACGGCCCTGTGATGCGGCGGGGGCTCGACGCCGGACGTCCTCACAATCTCGTTGGCGATCCTGTCGAGCCGGGCTTCTATGGACGGCTCATGGCGGCTCGGCGCCCGGACCGTGGTTTTCGGCATCTCTCGGCGTAATTTTTCCAGGTCGGCCGACCAGGCGAATTCCTCCTTCGCGGGCTTGGGCTTATCGATCTTGTGAGGGTCGGCCGGCACGGGTTCCGGCCCGGCTGCCTTGGCCGGCCCGGCCGGGGCCGGTTCCGCGGCCGCCTTCTTTTCGGGCCTTCCGAGGACGGCCTCGACCGATGTCAGGAGTTCGGCCATTTTGAGGGGCTTCTCGAAGTATTCGGCTGCCCCGTAGGTTCGCAGGGCTTCCGTCCGGTAGACGCGATCCTTGTAAACTCCGGTCATGATGAAGACGGGAGTCTGTGAGTTCCGTTCCGAGGTGATCCTCTGGCAGAGCTCGAAGCCGTGGACCTTGGGGAGCATGGCCTCCAACAGGACGAGGTCCGGGGATTCCCGGTTGAACTTTTCCCAGCCCACCTGGCCGTCGCCTGCGGTGACGACCTGGTATCCCTCTTTGATCAGGATCCCTTGGAGGGAGGCCAGGGCGACCTGGTCATAATCGATAACGAGGATCTTTTTCATTCCCATTCCCTTAAGGCTTCTTGACACCGCCGGATGTCTTGTCCCGGCCGGGAAACGCTCTGCCGAAATACGTTATGGACGGCGCTGTCGTTCGCATGCCCCATTTTTTCCTCACCCCCCGTCGGGGTCAATCACCTCTTAAGGTGATTCCAGGGATGATTTCCCCCCCATCTCCGGGGTGAAAGGGTTTTGGGGGTCGCCGGGAGGTTGCTTCCCTCGGTCGCGGGGGGGGCTTCGGGCATCATCTCTGTTCGCTGCGGCGATTCATCACCATGT
>MEXZ01000047.1:0-1662 GCA_001773855.1 Candidatus Aminicenantes bacterium RBG_13_64_14 | reverse complement strand
CCGGGGAAACGAAAATCGTCCGGGACATCCTGGCCCCGACGGGCCTCCCGGCCTCCGGCGCCGTCCGCGGCGGCCGCAAACCTCGCGTCCCGCTCCCGGCCGCCGTCGACCTCCGCGAGTGGGCCTCGCCCGTCGAAGACCAGGGCGGCCTCGGCTCGTGCACGGCCCAGGCGGGCGCCGGGGTCATCGAGTATTACGAGCGCAAGTCGTTCGGGCGTCATGTCGAATCATCTCGCCTCTTCCTTTACAAAGTGACCCGCAACCTCATGAAGATGAAGGGGGACACGGGGGCCTACCTCCGGCTGACCATGGGGGCCATGGTCCTTTTCGGTGTCCCGCCCGAGGAGTACTGGCCTTACACCGACTCCGGGGAGGGCTTCGACAAGGAGCCTCCTGCCTTCTGCTACGCCTTCGCCCAGAACTACAAGACTCTGATGTACTACCGCCACGACCCGGCCGGGGCGGCCGGACCCGCCGTGCTGGAACGGCTCAAGACCTATCTCGCCGCGGGGCACCCGGCTATGTTCGGTTTCACCGTCTACAGCTCTATCGAACAGGCGGCCGAGACCGGCCGCATTCCCTTTCCGGTCGGCCGGGAGCGGATCGAAGGCGGGCACGCCGTCGTCGCCATGGGCTACGACGACGCGCTCGCGATCAAGAACACGTCCGGCGGCGAAACGGCGAAAGGCGCGCTCCTCGTCCGGAACTCTTGGGGGACCGGCTGGGGCGAGAAGGGCTACGGCTGGCTCCCTTACGCCTATGTCCTCAAGGGCCTGGCCGAGGATTTCTGGTCCATCTTGAAAAAAGAGTGGATCGACACCGGAGAATTCAAAATCTAGGCGGTTTCCGCTATAATCATTTTTCTTAGTCCATCCTTAGGAGGCCTTTATGAAATTGAACCGATTGATCGTCGTTTGCCTGATGGTGCTCGCAGCGGTCGCGGTCCCCGCGATCGCCCAGGAGACCGAAAGCGCCGTCCCCGAACTTACGGCGTTCCACGAGGTCATCTACCCCATCTGGCACACGGCCTATCCGGATAAGGACATCGCCATGCTCAAGAGCCTGGTGCCCCAGGTCAACGAGCTCGCGGCCAAGGTCTTCGCCGCCCAGCTTCCGGGCATCCTCCGGCCCGTCCTGAAAGAAATGGACGACTTCCACAAAGTCCTCTACATCGTCTTCCACAAGGACCTCCCCGACAAGAAGTGGGACAACATCCGGACCGCCGCGCCCGAGCTCAAGGCCAAGGCCGAAGCCGTGACCCTGGCCAAGCTCTCGACGCGCCTCGAGCCGAAGGCCGAGATGTTCAAGGCCGCGGCCGCCGGGCTCGTCACTGCCGCCTCGACCTTGGCCGCTCTTGGCCCTGAGGCCAAAGGAGAAGCGATCGAAGAGGCCGTCCTGAAGCTCCACACCCGCTACCAGGATTTGGAAAAGATCTTCGACTGAGGCGGGGTCAGGCTTTCGCCTTCCGCTCCTCAATGAGGATCTGGAGGATCTCGAGCTCGTCGGAATCGAACCAGATCTTCGAGCAGGACAGGCACTTGTCCACCGGGACGAAGTACTGGTAGTTGTAGGGCCGGAGGACCATCCGGTAGCCGCAGCCCGGGCAGGGGACGTCCGCACCGAGCGCGGCCTGGGACTTCTGACGTTTGAGGGGGTTCCTGA
>MEXZ01000046.1:11638-12675 GCA_001773855.1 Candidatus Aminicenantes bacterium RBG_13_64_14 | reverse complement strand
CCGAACCTGCGGGTCAACGTCTCGGTCGACGAGGTCGTCCGCTACTCGCCCAAAAAGATCGACGTCATCGACCTCGAGGAGAACACCTTCGTCACCAAGGACATCCAGGAGCTCCTCGGCGAGGTCGGCCACGAATTCCCGGCCCTTACCAAGGTCTTCTCGGTCTACGGGGATGGACTTCTCCAGAGGCCCATGGGTCTGGCTACGGACATCGCCAAGTCGGACGCCGTCGTGACGTTCGACGGCCTCATCTCCGGGACGCCGTTCATGCTCCAGCTCGAGGCCATCCTCAAGACGCTGTCCACGGCGCTCGGCGTCCCGGTCGACATCGAATTCGCCTCCACGGGCACGGACTTCTACCTCCTCCAGTGCCGGCCGCAGAGCCAGGCGGCCGAGGATGTGGCCATGGAGATCCCGGCCAACCTGTCGGACGAGGCCGTCCTCTTCTCGGCTAACAAATACGTCTCGAACGGCCGCGTCGCCGACGTCACCCACATCGTCTACGTCGATCCGGATCGGTACGGGGAGATCGCCGAGTACGCCGATCTCGTCGCCGTCGGCCAAGCCGTGGGCAAGCTCAACAAGATCCTGCCGCGCCGCCAGTTCATCCTCATGGGCCCGGGGCGGTGGGGCAGCCGCGGCGACATCAAGCTCGGCGTGCGCGTGACCTATTCGGAGATCAACAACTCGGCCATGCTCATCGAGGTCGCCCGAAAAAAAGGCAACTACGTCCCCGACGTCTCGTTCGGGACGCATTTCTTCCAGGACCTGGTGGAATCGGGCATCCGGTACCTGCCGCTCTACCCGGACGATCCCGGCGCGAAGTTCAACGAGGCCTTCCTGCTCCAGGCCCCGAACAGGCTGGCCGAGTTCTGCCCCGAATGCGCCCTGCTGACCGACGCCCTGCGGGTCATCGACGTCCCCGAGGCGACCGGCGGGAAGGTCCTCCGGGTGCTCATGAACGCCGACCGGGAGCTCGCCGTCGGTTTCTTCGCCAGCCCCGAGGCGACCGTTCGGACCGCCTGCACGACGGGGCA
>MEXZ01000046.1:10418-11401 GCA_001773855.1 Candidatus Aminicenantes bacterium RBG_13_64_14 | reverse complement strand
CATCCATATCCCCCGGCCCCCCTGGGAACCAGTCCCGGCGGTTCCCCCATCGGCAAGCCGATGGGTCCCCCTCCGCTACGGGGGCTCTGGATGGTCCCCATCACAGCCCGGGTGGCGTCAGGCCAGCCCCAGCAGCGTTTGCCGTGCAAGGAAGAGATTGATAAATCGGGGCGAATCGCGGATACTCGGGTTATGTCCCCGCTGAAAAAAGCGCCCGTTCACAGGTTCGCCCATGAGGCCATGGCGACCGTGTTCGAGGTCTTCGTCGCCGGGAAAACCGAAGAATATGCCGGCCAGGCGGTCCGGGCGGCCTTCGACGAGGTCGACCGGCTCGAAAGGCTCTTCAGCCGTTTTGACCCGTCGAGCGAGACGAGCCGGATCGGGCGCCTCCGGCCGGGCGAATCATTGCGCATCGGGATCGAAACGGCCGAAGTCCTGGGCATCGCGGCCGCCGTCCAGGCGGAGACGGGCGGCGCCTTCGACGTCAACTACTTGGCCGCCGGCCGGGCCGCGGCAGGGAAACGCCTGAAGGCCTCCCCGCCGCCGCTCGAGAAGCTCATCCGCGTCGTCCAAACCGGCCGAGGGGTCGAGGTCGTCCGGATTCCCGCCAAGGGCAGTTCCAAGATCCCGGTCCTCGACCTCGACCTCGGGGCCGTCGGCAAGGGCTACGCCCTGGACGGCGCCCTGGCCGTCCTCCGGGATTGGGAGGTTGGGAACGTCCTCCTCCACGCCGGAACGAGCACCGCTCTGGCCGCGGGTTCGGGCCCTGGAAAAAGCCGGTCCGGGCGGGGCTGGCCGGTCGGAACTGGGTCCGTCGGGAGAACGACGGCCGGGCCCAGCCGCGTCTTTCTCCGGGACCATGCCTTGAGCGGGTCGGGGACCGAGGTCAAGGGCGGCCACATCGTCGACCCGCGGACCGGCCGCCCAGCCCGGGGGGCCCGCGCCGCCTGGGCGTCCCATCCATCCGCAGCCGCGGCCGACGC
>MEXZ01000046.1:6710-10392 GCA_001773855.1 Candidatus Aminicenantes bacterium RBG_13_64_14 | reverse complement strand
CGGCGTCCGGTGTCTCCGCCCTCTGCGGCCGGCACCCCGAGGTCTGGGCGCTCGTGATAAACGCCCGAAAAAAGTGTAGAATATTCAACGCGGGCGCGATCGCCGGAAACCGGCCCGTCCAAACAAGGAGACAGAGATGAAGAAAACTCTAATTTGGATATCGGCCGCTGTCCTCGGCTTGGCCATCCTCGCGCCCACGGCGATGGCCCAGGATCCGGGAAAAGAAGTCCTGAAGATCACCCTCCCCAAACCGATGTTCGTCGGCACGCCGAAAAACATCCGCACGGCAAACCTCGAGATAATCACCGGCAAACCGCGGGGTCCTTTCATGGTGCCGGCCGGGACGGTCCTTCTCTCCGCCGGAAAGCCGGTCGCCGCGAGCGATAAAGAGCCTGTCATCGGCGAGATCGCCTTCGTCACGGACGGCAAGAAATCCGGCGAGGACGGCTACTACGTCGAGCTCGGGCCCATGCTCCAGTGGGTCCAGATCGACCTCGGAAAGTCCCAGGAGCTCCTCGCCGTCGTCGCCTGGCACTACCACAGCCAAGCCCGCGTCTACCGGGACGTCGTCGTCCAGGTCTCCGACGATAAAGATTTTATCGGCGGCGTGACGACGATCTTCAACAACGACCACGACAACACCTCGGGCCTCGGCGCCGGCAAGGACAAGGAGTACATCGAGACTTTCGACGGCAAGCTCTTCGACCCCAAGGGGGTCAAGGCCCGCTACGTCCGCCTCTATAGCGGCGGCAACACCTCGAACGACATGAACCACTACGTGGAGGTCGAGGTCTACGGCCTCCCGGCCAAATGACGAAAAAGGCCTTCCGGGGGCTCTTTATCTGCGCCGTCCTCGGCGCCCTCCTTTTCCGTGTCGTCCGCCTGGACGTCCGGCCCATACATCACGACGAGGCCAACCAGGCGGTCAAGTTCGGAGACCTCCTTGAGCGGGGCGAATACCGCTTCGATCCGAACGACCACCACGGCCCGAGCCTCTATTACCTGACCCTGCCCGTGGCCCGGGTGGCGGGCGAGAGAACCCTGGCCGGCCTCGACGAAACGACACTCCGGCTCGTGCCGGCCTTGTTCGGGGCGGGGCTCCTTCTGCTCTTCCTCCTCTTCGCCGGGGGATTGTCCCGGGAGACGGTGCTAGCGGCTGCCGCACTGGCCGCCGTCTCACCGGCTATGACCTACTACAGCCGGTTCTATATCCAGGAGATCCTGCTCGTCTTTTTCCTGGCCGGCCTCGTCGCCGCCGGCTGGCGGTACGCGCGAACGCGCTCCGCCTGTTGGGCCGTGGTGGCGGGCATTTCCGCCGGCATGATGTACGCCACCAAGGAGACGAGCGTCATCCTCTTCGCCGGCCTGGCCGCGGCGCTCGGGCTCGTGCTTCTCGTGGACAGGCTCGGCAAGCGCCGGGACGGGATCGTCAGGGAAGGGGGCGCGTGGGTTTGGAGAGAGGCCCGGACGAGGCCTCCGACGGCCTTTCACATCGCGTTATTCCTCATCGCTGGCGCCGTAACCGCGGTCCTGTTCTACACCTCGTTCTTTCAAAACCCGCAGGGACTGGCCGATTCGGTCCGGGCCATCGCCGCCTCGTTCAACCGGGCCGGACATCCCGGCTTCCACGCCCACCCCTGGTATTATTATTTTCAGACGCTGGCCTATTCCAAGACCGCCGGCGGCCCGGTCCGGAGCGAGGCCTTCCTCCTCTTCCTGGCCGCGGCCGGGGGCATCGCCGCGTTCGGACACGAAGCAGGGAAGGACGGCAGTCCCCGCTTCGTCCGTTTCGTCCTTTTCTTCACCGTCATCACGGCCGCCGTCTACAGCTTCATCTCTTACAAGACGCCGTGGAACATCCTTCCGTTCTACCTCGGCCTGGTGCTCCTGGCCGGAAACGGCGTCGGGCTCCTCCTGAGGATCAGCCGCTTCCGTCTCGTCAAGATCCTCATCCTGGCCGCCCTCGTCCCGGGCTTTGTCAACCTGGCCGTCCAGGCCTACAGGGCCAATTTCATCGTTCACTCGGACCCGGCCAACCCTTATGTCTACGCTCAGACAAGCCCGGACTTCCTGAAGCTCGTTGCCGCCGTGGAGAATATCGCCGCCGTCTCTCCGGAAAAGAAGGACCTGTTGATCAAGGTCATCGCCCCTCCCGAAGAGACCTGGCCGCTCCCCTGGTACTTGAGGTCCTTCGGACGGGTGGGATACTGGACGAGCGCCGAGGCAGCGGGAAATTTCGGTGACGCCATTGTGGTCATCGCCTCGGTCGGCAACGTCGAAAAGGTCGCGACGGCGCTCGGTGACGGGTATCAGCAGGATTTCTACGGCTTGCGCCCTGACGTCGTCCTCGCGCTCTTCGTCCGCCGCGACCTGTGGGACGGCTATCTCAAAAGCGTGGCGCCGACATTGCGCTGACAGCCCCGGAGGGCACCGCTTATTTTTTCTTCAGCAGGGGCGCGTAAATGTTCATCTTGGCCGGGTCGTCGCCCATGACCCGGGCCGCCCAGAGGAGCCCCCGCTTGACGATCTCGCGGGCCTCGGGGACGTCGAAGTCCGCCGCGACATGGCCGAGCGTGGTGTAGAATACCCGCCCCTTCCCGTAGAGTTTCTTCCAGACGGCGGGCATGACCACGCCGTCGATCCATGGCGCGTGCTGACCGGAGAAGGTCGTCGTCGCCAGGACGTCGACGGCGGGGTCGACGTGCATGTAGTACTGCTCCGACTTCATATGGAAGCGTGTCTTCAGGCCCTTGACGATCGGGTCGTCGGGCTTGGTGATGTCGACGTCATAGTCGATGACGCCGCCGGGGTGGGCAACCCACTGGCCGCCGACCATGAACTGGTATTCGACGGCCGAGCGGTGGGCGTCGCCCAACCCGCCGTGCCAGCCGGCGAGTCCGACGCCGCTCTTGACGGCCGCCTCGAGATTCCGTTCCTGCTCGGGCTTGATGTCGGACATGGTGAAGATGTGGACGATGAGGTCGAGCTTCTTCAGTTTCTCTAGGTCGAGGTAGGCGTCGAGGGAATGGGATATCTCGACCTTGAAGCCCTGGGACTCGAGCCAGGGCGCGAAGATGTCGACACACTGCTTGGGCTCGTGACCCTCCCAGCCGCCCCAGACGACGAGGGCGGTCCGCGGCTTTTGAGGAGCCTGGCCGGCGCCCGAGCAGACGAGGAGACCGGCGATCCCGAGGATGACCGTGGCCAGAAGGATCCTGTTCTTCATCGTTCGTCCCCTTTTCACTCGAGCTCCCGGAGCCAGATACTCCGGTAGCGGACGGGATGGTCGTGGTCCTGGAGGGAGATCGGGAGCTTGGCGTCGTGCATCTTATAGGGCGGCCGGGCCTTGTGGGCCGTCGGCCCGGTCAGGACGGCGCACTCGTGGACGAGGATGCCGTTGTGGAAAACGGTCATCCGGGCCGGGGCGAGGAGCTTGCCGTCCGTTTCGAACCGCGGCCTGTGGAAGACGATGTCGTAGGTCTGCCATTCGCCCGGCGGCCGGCAGGCGTTGACGGCGGGAGGGAACTGGCCGTAGATGGCCGCGGTCATGCCGTCGGCGTAGGTCGTATTGCCGTAGCAGTCGAGGACCTGGACTTCGTAGAGGTCCATGAGAAAAACGCCGCTGTTGCCGCGGTCTTGGCCGGTCCCTTTGGCCGGCGACGGGGCCATCCACTCGACGTGG
>MEXZ01000046.1:4921-6699 GCA_001773855.1 Candidatus Aminicenantes bacterium RBG_13_64_14 | reverse complement strand
GCGGCATGGGCCGGTTGGGGTCGTGGACCAGCCACTGGTCCTGGAACGCCCAGAGAGCGCCGGCCAGGATAAGCGAACCCGCCGCGAAAAGCGTGGCTTTTTTCATCGTGGTATCAGAGGCTCCAGCCGGGACGATAGGGGAAGTGCAGGAGCTCGTTGGCCTCGGGCAGGTTGGTGAACTCCATCTTCTCGCCGTCCCAGAGGAGCTTCATGTTTTTGTCCTTGAGCCGGACGGCGACGTTGGCCAGGAGCATGGTCTCGGTCAGGGGCCCCGAGTAGGAAAAGTCGCTCGTCGACTTCGTGCCCTTCTTGATGGCCTCGATCCATTCCTCGCGGATCCCGGGCGAGCGGGGGATGGTCTTCTCGGGCCGCTTGTACTCCTGCATCCAGGTCTCGGGGATGAGACGGGGGTTCTCGCCGTAGGTGCTGCACATCAGGAGTCCCTTGGTGCCGCGGAAAAGGCACCCGCCGCCCTCGTCGCCCATCATCCGACCGGGCTCGAGCTCTGCCGGGCGGGGCGGCATCAGGCCGCCGTCCCACCAAGTCAAGGTCAAGGGGACCATCCCCTCACGCGCGGCGAACTCGTAGGTCACGACCTCGGCCCGGGGGGCGTAGTCTTTCGTGAACACCGTCGAGGAGGCCTGGACGCTGATGGGGGACTTGAGCTTGAGGGCCCAGAACGGCTGGTCCATGATGTGGGCCCCCATGTCGCCCAGGGCGCCCGTGCCGAAGTCCCACAGCCCGCGCCATTTGAAGGGGTGGTAGGCGGGATGGTAGGGCCGGAACGGGGCCGGGCCGAGCCAGACGTCCCAATCGAGGGTCGAGGGCACCGAGGGGATCTCCTTGGGAGCGTCGACGCCCTGCGGCCAGATTGGACGGTCCGTCCAGCAGTGGGCCTCGAAGACGTCGCCGATGGCGCCGTCCCAGATCCACTCGCAGATGAGGCGCGCGCCTTCGCCGGCGTGTCCCTGGTTGCCCATCTGGGTGACGACCTTGGCCTCCTTGGCGGCCTGGGCCAGGAGACGCGCTTCCTTGACCGTGTGCGTCAGGGGCTTTTGGACATAGACGTGCTTGCCCAGCTTGATGGCGGCCATGGCGATGACGGCGTGGTTGTGGTCGGGCGTCGTCACGGTGATGGCGTCGATCCCCTTTTCCTTCTCCAGCATCCGCCGGAAATCGCGGTACTTGGCCGCCTTGTCGTACATGGCCTTCTCGGCGGGCTCGAGGTCCTCGGAGCGGAGGAGGTTGGCCACCATCTCGTCGTCGACGTCGCAGAGGGCGACGATGTTCTCCGAGCGGACGCCGCGCGTGTCCGAGAAGCCCATGCCGCCGACGCCGACGCAGGCGATATTGAGGGTGTCACTCGGCGCCTTTTTCTTTTGGGTCGCCCCGACGACGTGGCGGGGGACGACCATCAGGCCGGCCGCGGCCGTCGCCGAAGCGCCCAGGAACTTCCGGCGGCTCCAGAGCGGTTCGCCGGGCCCGGGGGATTTTGTGCTTTCGTCCATGCTCACCTTCCTATCCGTCAGAGTTTACGGGTCGCGCTTTTCCTGATGGACCGAGGGAAGCCGGCCGCCGCGGACGACGCCCCGAAAGAAGGAGGGGGCAGCTCGAGGGGATGCTCAGGAAGAAATTACGGGGGAACGCGGGGGCGGCTTCTAGCCTCAGGGGATCGGGATTCCGCATACCACAGAGGCTTATATCACAAAGGCCCGACGGGGGTCAATTTCGGCCGAGAAAATCCCGAGCCCTCCCCTTGGGGGGGAGGGCCCGGGCGC
>MEXZ01000046.1:4650-4882 GCA_001773855.1 Candidatus Aminicenantes bacterium RBG_13_64_14 | reverse complement strand
GGCCACGATCTTCATGCCGTGGGTTCCGGGCATGGCGGGCGGCGGGAAGGCGACCGTAATATCCTGGCCAGTGCCGTATTCGACCGAGAAGTCAATGACGATTTTCTCGGACATGTACCCGAAGCCAAGGGTCACCCAGTTGTACTTGAACTCGGGCAGCAGGACATTCTGGGTTTCCGGGGGACCCGGGTTCGGGTCGAAGTAATAGCCCGCCCTCAGGGCAAGGCTGTTG
>MEXZ01000046.1:4424-4629 GCA_001773855.1 Candidatus Aminicenantes bacterium RBG_13_64_14 | reverse complement strand
GAGCCATTGCGGCCAGTTGGCCGACCGCGTGCCCGTGGCCATCGGCTCCACCTCGAAGTAGGCGGCCGTGGTCTCGGGGATGGTGACATCGCCCTTGAGCTTGGCCGTGAAGGGCAGCTTGTAGGTCACGCCGAAGCTGAACTGCTTGACCGGCTTGACGAGGAGGCCGAACGTGCCGTTCACTGCCCAGCCTTTCAGGTTCTCC
>MEXZ01000046.1:0-4383 GCA_001773855.1 Candidatus Aminicenantes bacterium RBG_13_64_14 | reverse complement strand
CATGCCGTAGTTGATGTCTATCGTGGCGCCGAGCATGATCATCTCCGTGAGTTTCACCGCGATCGAGGGCGAGATCGTAAAGATGCCCAGCTTGCTGGTCCAATCATAGACCCCCCCCCCAACCAACGGAGCGAGGTCTGCCCCGTCCCAGCAGGCGCCCGCACCGGAAGGAGCATTGAGATAGATGCCGACGACGATCTTTTCCCCGAGGGGCTGGAAATAGCCGAGCGCCGGGATCAAATAATGCTTGAAGGTCGACTTGGCATCGATCCCGGCCGGGGAGTAGGCGTAGGTCCCGAAGGGCAGGATGTCCGCTCCGAAGAGGGAAAAGCTGGCCTTGGTCATCTGGGCCAGTCCGGCCGGGTTCCAGTACGAAGCGCTGAAGTCGTTGGCCAGGCCGACGAAGGCGCCGCCCATGGCGTTGGCCTTGGAGCCGTTTCCGTTCAGGTTGAGGCCGTTGGCGAAGAGGCCGGTCGTGAGGCCCGTCGCCAGGATGACGGCCAAAGACAGTCGTGCGAGTGTTTTCATTTTACCTCCTATTTGTCGGGTGATTTTACCCTAACTTTTAAAGAAAATCCATAGGGAAGCTAAAATTCTATATATCGTTACTGATATCAGCACGTTACGCATTGCAGAAAGAGCTGAACCCGGGCCCATTTACCCGGCTGACGGCTCGAACGGCCTTTCGGACAGGCCGGCCGCGGCGGAGAGGGCGGCCTGTTCCGGCCGAGCGTCCTTTGTAATCCCGACCGAAAGCGGCTATCATGAAAAAATCATGAAGAGTCCATCCGAGATCGCGCCCGTCAGGAGTCTTCTCCTCAAACACCCCCGCGAGGCCTGGCTCGGCCGGGAAAATATCCGGGATCAATGGAATGCCCTGGGCTACACGGAGGAGCCGGATTTCGCGAAAGCCATCACCGAATACGACCGCTTCGTCGACATCCTGCGCGGCATCGTAACCGATGTCCATTTTCTTCCCGCGGACGCCCGGACCGGGCTCGATTCGATCTACGTCCGCGACGCCGCCTGTGTCGCCGGACGCGGCGTCATCCTCTGCCGGATGGGAAAGCCGCTCCGGGGGGAAGAACCCGGCGCGGTCGGCGACTTCTGCGCCAAAGCCGGCTGGCCGGTCATCGGAGAGATCCGCGAGCCGGGCACCCTCGAAGGCGGGGACGTCGCCTGGCTCAACGAAAAGACCGCGGCCGTCGGCCACGGCTACCGGACCAACGCCGAGGGCATCCGTCAGTTCCGGGACCTTGTCGCCGGAGAGGGCTGCGAGGTCATCGAGGTGCCCCTCCCCCACTGGGATGGGCCGGGGGATGTCCTTCACCTGATGTCCATGCTTAGCCCGGTCGACGAGGGAAAGATCCTGGTCTATTCCCGCCTCCTTCCCGTTTCTTTCCGCAAGCGCCTGCTCGAAACGGGCTTCGCGCTCCTCGAGGTGCCGGACGAAGAATACGCGACTATGGCCACGAACGTTTTGGCCGTGGCGCCGGGGAAATGCGTCGCCCTCACCGGCAACCCGCGAACCGCCGAGGTCCTGAACAAGGCCGGCATCGAGGTCCGGACCTATGAGGGAACTGAGATCTCGCGGAAAGGCGCCGGCGGGCCGACCTGCTTAACCCGCCCCATTCTTCGCTCCACCTGACGGGGCAGTTTGAAATTGACTAATTTAGCGGGGAATTCTATACTTAGGGGCTTGAAATCCTTCGGAAGGACGTGACAATGGACCTTTTCGAAAAGTGCATCGGCTTTTACTCCAACCCCAAGGTCGCCCAGAAATACGGCTACCCCCTCAACCCCAAGACCGCCCAAGCCATGGGCATGTTCCCTTATTTCATCCCCATCGAGCACCCCGAGGGGACCGAAGTCTACATCCAAGGCAAGAAGTTCATCATGATCGGCTCGAACAACTACTGCGGGCTGACCGACCACCCGAAAGTCAAGGAAGCCGCCATCGAGGCCATCAGGAAGTACGGTACGAGCTGCACCGGGTCGCGCTTCCTCAACGGGACGCTCGACCTCCATCTCGAGCTCGAGGAGCGCCTGGCCAAGTACGTCGGCATGGAGGCGGCCCTGGTTTTCAGCACGGGCTTCCAGGTCAACCTCGGCACCATCCCGGCCGTCATGGACCGCGACGACATCATCATCACCGACCAGGAGGTCCACGCCAGCATCATCGACGGCGTCCGGATGGCCAAGGTCCTGAAAAACGTCCAGACCCGCTATTACAAGCACAACGACATGGCCGACCTGGAAAAGATCACGAAATCCCTGCCGTCCGGGCCGGCGAAACTCGTCATCGTCGACGGCGTCTTCAGTATGGGCGGCGACATCGCCAAGCTGCCCGAGATCATCCCCATCTGCAAGAAATATGGCGCCCGGCTCATGGTCGACGACGCCCACTCCCTGGGGGTCCTCGGCGGCGGCCGGGGCACCGGGCATCACTTCGGCTGCCAAAAGGACATCGACCTGGTCATGGGCACGTTCAGCAAGTCCCTGGCCTCGGTCGGCGGTTTTATCGCCGGCCCCATGGAGGCCGTCCACTGGATCCAGATGTTCGCCCGGCCGTTCATCTTCAGCGCCAGCCTGCCCCCGTCCAACGTGGCCACGGTCCTGGCCTGCCTGGACATCCTGGAGAATGAGCCGGAGCGCGTCGAGCGGGTCAACAAGATCGGCGAACGCATGAGGACCGAGCTCAAGGCCATGGGCTACAACATCGGCGAGACCGAAACGCCCATCATCCCCATCATCATCGGCGACATGATGAAGACGATCGAGGCTTGGAAGGTCTTCTACGAGGCCGGGATCTACACCAACGTGGCCCTGCCCCCGGCCGTCCCGCCCGAGTTGGCCCTTCTCCGCACGAGCTACATGGCCACCCACACGGACGAGCAGATCGACCGGGTCCTCGAAGTTTTCCGGAAAGTGAAAGACCTCGTTCACATCGGGGGTTGACAGGAGAATTCCTCATGGCCGATGGGCACTTTTGGAACGTCAGGGCCAGGAATTACGATAAGCTTTTTTGGACCAAGGACGCGGGGTACCTGCACAAGATCCTCGCGGTCTCCGAGTTCTCGAAAAAAGACCTGATCCTGGATATCGGCACGGGGACGGGGGCCATGGCCCGGTCGATCCGGCCGCACGTTAGGCACGTCGTCGGGATGGATTTCTCCGACTCGATGCTCAAGCAGGGCAAGTGGGAAGGTATTTCCATGGTGAAATGGGACATCACCGACAGCCTGTTCCACAACTGGCTGTTCGACAAGATCGTGGGGCGCATGGTCTTTCATCACATCCTGGACAACCTCGACCGGGCCTTCCTGCGCTGCTTCGACCTGCTCAAGAGCGAGGGCAAGCTGATCATCGCCGAAGGGATCCCGCCGAGCGAGGACCAGGACGTCATTGACTGGTACACCGGAATGTTCAAGCACAAGGAAGCCCGGAGGACCTTCACGAAAAGCCTCCTCGTGCACTATTTCGTCAAGAACGGATTCCGGGATGTCAAGGTTTATAAGTACAAGATGAAGCGTTTCAACATCAACAACTGGCTCGTCAACTCCGGGCTCGACAAGGCGAAGCAGAAACTCATCCTGAACATGCATTTCGGCGCCAGCCGGAAGGTCAAGGCCGCCTACAACATGAAGGTCGAGGACGGGGTATGCCTGGTCGACACGGATAACCTGATCATCGTCGGCAAGAAAGAATAGCGTCGCGGGCCGCGGCCGCCTCGCCCGGATTTCAAATCCGTTAACATTTTCGCCCGGGCCCGGGTATAACCATGCGGATGAGCGAAACGGAGAAGGAGCTCGTGGCGATGGTTCTATCCGGCCGCACCGAGGCGTTCGAGCCGCTGGTCACTCCCTACCGGCGGCCGCTCCTCGCCCTGGCCTACCGGCTGACCCGCAACCGGGAGGACGCCCTAGAAGTCGCCCAGGAAGCGCTCCTGCGGGCTTTCCGATCCCTGGTCCGATACGACGTCTCCCGGAGCTTCAAGAACTGGCTTTTCCAGATCGCGGCCAACGAGGCCCGGGACAGGTTCAGAAAGAGGACTCGCGAGAAGGCGGCCCTCGAAAACGTAGCCCAGACGGAGCCGCCGCATTCCACTCCGGAGGCCGGCCGGGAGCGCCGGGAGATTCGCTCCGACATCCTGCAATGCCTCGCCGTGCTCAGCCCGCGCGAGCGCGAGGTCTTCATCCTGAGGGACCTCGAGGAGCTCGACATCAAGGAGACGGCCCGTGCCCTGGGCTGTTCGAGCATCTCGGTACGCGTCAACCTGTCGTCGGCCCGGCGGAAACTGCGGGAAGCGATCCGGGATAATTTCCCCCACCTAATGGAGGGACGATGACTTGCCGAAAAGCGAAGAAGCTCATGCCCCTCTAC
>MEXZ01000045.1 GCA_001773855.1 Candidatus Aminicenantes bacterium RBG_13_64_14 | reverse complement strand
CGATCTCCTCGCCCCACTCCTTGGCGTGGAGGATGCGGCGCATGATCTTGCCGCTCCGCGTTTTGGGGAGCGACGGGACGAATTCGATCTCCTGGGGCATGGCCAGGGGCGAGAGCTTCTTGCGGATAAAGTTCATGATCTCGAGGTCGAGGTCCTTGCTGGCCATGAAGCCGGGCTTGAGCGTGACGAAGGCCTTGACGACCTCGAGGTTGATCGGGTCGGGCTTGCTGACGACGGCCGACTCGGCCACGGCCGGGTGTTCGAGCAGGGCCGATTCGACCTCGAAGGGGCTGACCAGGTGGCCGGCCGTATTGATGATGTCGTCGTCCCGGCCGGCGAACCAGAAGTAGCCGTCCTTGTCGATCTTGGAGCGGTCGCCGGTGATGTACCAGCCGTTGCGGAACTTCTTCTGGAAGGCCTCTTCGTTGTTCCAGTACGTGCGCATGCGCGAGGGCCAGTCAAACTTGAGGGCGACGAGCCCGATCTTGCTGTACGTCGAGTAGGGTTCGTTCTTGACCGGATCTAGGACGGTCCCGGTTATGCCCGGGAAGGGCTTGCCCATCGAGCCCGGCCGGACCTCCATGCCCGGATAGTTGCCGATGACGATCGAGCCGGTCTCCGTCTGCCAGTAGGTATCGTAGAAGGGCCGACCGAAGACCTTCTCCGACCAGACGACCGCCTCGGAGTTGAGGGGCTCGCCCACGCTCGCCAGATGGCGGAGGGAGGACAGGTCGAATTTCTTGACGATCTCGTCGCCGGCTTTCATCAGGGAACGGATGGCCGTCGGCGCCGAGTACCACATCGTCACTCGGTGCTTTTCGATCCACTTGTACCACGCTTCGGCGGAAAACCCGGCGTCGAGGACGCACTGGGTGACGCCGATGGCGAATGGCGCGATGATCCCGTACGAAGTGCCCGTGACCCAGCCGGGGTCGGCCGTGCACCAGTAGATGTCGTTTTCGCGGAGGTCGAGGGCCCACTTGGCCGTCAGGTACTGCGAGATGAGGGAGTAGTGGACGTGCTTGACGCCCTTGGGCATCCCGGTCGTGCCGGAAGTGTAGTGGAGGACCGAAGGCGACTCGGCTGTTGTCGGGTGGATGTCGAGGTGCTCGACAGGAACGGCATTCTCGAGCGAGAAGGCGACATCGCGGTCCTTGAGCGGGGCGATGCCGTCGTGGTCGACGATGATGATGTGACGGATGTGGGGCAGTTTCTCGAGGATCTTGCGGACCTTGGGGGCGTGTTTCTTCTGGGTGATGACGGCCGAGGTCTCGGCGTTGGAGAGGCGGACGAAGAGCGACTCGTCGCCGAAAGCCGAGAAGAGCGGCTGGGCGATGGCCCCGATCTTCAAGATGCCGAGGAAACCGAGGTAGAGCTCGGGGATCTTGTCCATGAACAGGCAGACGCGCTCGCCGTCCTTCAGGCCGAGGCCGCGGAGGAAGGCGCCGATGGTGTTCGTCGCCAGGCGGATGTCGTTGTAGGTGTAGGTCTTTTCGACGCCGGTATGGCCTTCCCAGTAGAGGGCGACCTTCGAGCCCTTCCCCTGTGCGCAGATCCGGTCCGTGCAGTACCAGCCGATGTTGACGACGTTGCCCGGCTTGTAGCCGAGTTCCTTCTCGGCGATCGTCCAGGAGAAATTCTTGACGCGTTCGTCGTAGGAGCCGATGTTCGACATGAGCGATTTCTCTCCGTTCAGGGTTATGGCGATTTCATTTCAAGGACGACGACGGCCGAGGCCAGATCCTTGATATGGGTGAGCGAGACCTCCATGGCCGAAACGCCGTGGGCGTCGCAGAATTCCTTGACCTTGCCGTGGACGAAAAGCTCGGGCTTGCCCAGGGCGTTGTTGACGACCTCGATCTCGGAGAACTTGTGGCCGCCGCTCCAGCCCGTGCCCATGGCCTTGAGGAAGGCCTCCTTGGCCGCGAACCGGGCGGCGAAATGCATGGCCGGGCGATGTTTGGATTCGCAGTAGGCGATCTCGGTCGGGGTGAAGAGCTTGGTCTTGAGGCTCTCCGTGCGGACGAGCTTCTCCTCGACCCTCTGGACCTCGATGATGTCCGTTCCCGCGCCGAAAATCAACGACTTATGTGCCTTTCGTCCATGGATGACGGGACCCGCGATGCTTGGCCGGCCTGGAGGCGGCCGCGTTCGCCGTCGGCCCGTAAAGACGGACCATTATTATAGATAAGCGGCGTGGAATGTCAAAGAGGGATGCTGTTTCCTCTCAGGATTCCAAGCAACATCTTATCTAGAAGATCAGCCGGACTGACCGTCTTAAAGGGAAAGCCATCCTTTTGGCCGATCTGAGCAATCAGATTTTTATCGCCCGTCACGAAATAATCGGCCTGCCCGTTGACGACCGTAACTAGGACAGGCAAATCCTTGTCCCCCACGGCGCCCCTAAAAGGGGCCAACTCCTCAGGGGCAGGTACGGAAATGACCTCGAGCTTCAGTTTGGGCAGAAATCGGCGGTAGGCCGGGAGTGCCTCGGGCATTTTCTTCCCGATATTCCGCTCGATCTCGATGAGATTGTAGCGTCCCGTCAAGCCCGTCAGGGCCGGGAGATCCAGGCTCAGAATGTCGAGGATCAGGCGCGGCGTTCCCCTCCATGATACCAAGCCGGATAGGATCACGTTCGAATCAAGGAAGATCCTAAGACTTCTTTTCGCCATAGGTCTCTTCTAAGAGGGCACGCCTCTCGTCCTCGAGGCCTTCGATCAGCTCCTCGAGCGTTGCCCCCGAGGCCTTCATGATCCTGCCCATCTGTAGGCGCGCTTCATCGAGTTCGAGTTTTCGCGGAGTGACCAGAATGGAGTCGCCGATGGGGATGATGGAAACGTTTTCTCCGTCATATAGGGTTCCCTTTTCCCGCACTTTCTTTGGGATGGTCAATTGCCCGCGTTCTCTTATCTGAGATTTATATGGCTTGGCATTGTCCATGGCGGCTCTCCCGTCGTAAATTCTGTATTCAGATTATCAGATTTCTGATTATTATGTCAAGGGCTGGTACATTGATCGGGGGCGGGTCAGGACGTTAAGCCGCTTACAGGCGGCATAGAGATTAGCCTGTTCGATCCCATGAGTTGGGGGCAGATGCTCGGCCTTGGCTTCGATGAGGGCGACGGCTACGGGCTGGCTATCCAGGGTGGCCTTGACCCTGAGGACGTAGTCGATGCGGCCTCGGGACCGGCGGCGCGGGCCGCTGTCCCCGATTTCTATGGCACCGGCGGTTTCTTCCCGGCGGATGAGATCTTCCGTCCAGCCGCGCCTGTGAATGGCGGGATCGATGAGCTTTGCCCGAGTATCGGATTCGGTCAGCATGGTCCCTTGGAGTCTCTTGCCTCAGGTGTTTGATAACATAGGGCAGACGGATGGTCAAGGCCGCAGGTCCTGCCCTTGGCCAGCCGGACACCGTCAGGGTTTCCGTCCGAGAGCCTCGAAAAGATCCTCTTCGAGCATGTAGTGATGGCCCAGGAGTTTCCCGTTATAGATGATATTGAAAACCCCGTAGGGCGAGGGGGCCCGGCCTGAGCTTCTTGACCATGAGGGTAAACGAAGGGAGAGCCGTATCGATGGCCTTGAAGCCCAGGCTTGCGAGAAGTTTCTTCCCGGCCAGCCAGTTCCCCTCGCTTGTCATCATGGCCACCCTGCCCATTTGTAAATCCTCTCCACGCTAGCACATGTCGTCCCGCTACGGGCCCTTGAATCCATGGCCGATCTGGCGGAGAATAACCCGGACAGGTGGACGGATGACCAAGCGGCAGGCCTTGTATCTCATATCCCTGACGGAATTGTTGGCGATGTCGGTCTGGTTCTCGGCGTCGGCGGTCGTACCCGCACTCGCCGCGGCCTGGAAGCTGACGGGGGCCGGCCAGGCCTGGCTGACGATGTCCGTCCAGTTGGGCTTCGTCGTTGGCGCGCTCGCCTCGGCTCTGCTCAACCTGGCCGACAGGATCCCGGGGCGATGGCTGTTCGCCATGTCTTCCCTGCTGGCCGGAGGGGCGACGCTGTTCATCCCGGCAGTCGGAGGCGGCCTGCCTGCGGCCCTCGTGCTCCGTTTCCTGACCGGCGTTTTCCTTGCCGGCGTCTACCCGGTCGGGATGAAGATCATGGCCACGTGGACGCGGGAGGACCGCGGTTTCGGAGTCGGGCTTCTCGTCGGCGCTTTGACCCTGGGCTCGGCGGCCCCGCACCTGCTTAAGGTCCTCGGCGGGGCCGGCGCTTGGAGGCCCGTCCTCTTCATGAGCGGGGCGTTAGCCGTTGCCGGAAGCCTTTTGGCCGGCCTCTTCATACGCGAAGGGCCCCAGCGGACGGCCGCCCCGAAATTCGACTGGAGGTACGCCGCCGGGATGTGGCGGAATAAGGAGATCGCCATGGCCAACCTGGGCTATTTCGGCCACATGTGGGAACTCTACGCTGCCTGGACCTGGGTCCCGGTCTTTCTTGTCGCGAGCTTCCGCGGCTCAGGTTTCGACGAAAAATGGGCCGGGCTGGCCGGCTTCGGGTTCATCGCGGCCGGGAGCGCGGGGAGCCTTGCCGCCGGGAGGCTGGCCGACCGCTTCGGCAGGACCGTGGTCACTTCGGCGGCGATGGCTTTGAGTGGATCGTGTTGTCTTCTCGCGGGCTTTTTCTTCGGCGGGAATCCCTGGCTTCTCTCCGCCCTCTGCCTCGTCTGGGGCTTCGCCGTGGTCGCCGATTCGGCCCAGTTTTCGGCTGGCGTCAGTGAACTTTGCCCGGCCGAGAGGACGGGAACGGCCCTGACGCTTCAGACCAGCCTGGGTTTCCTGCTGACGCTCGTGACCATCCGCCTCGTCCCGGCGCTCGAGCGCCTTGTAACATGGCGCTGGGCGTTCGTCCCGCTGGCCATCGGACCCGTGCTTGGGGTCTGGGCCATGCTTCGTCTGCGCCGCTTGCCCGCCTCGGCCAAGATGGCCTGCGGCCGCCGTTAATTGCGAATTCGGGGACACAGTACCAATTTCCGAATTTTGTCACCGATTGATGGAAGACCGAAGAATTTCGGAAATTGGTATTGT
>MEXZ01000044.1:6504-6588 GCA_001773855.1 Candidatus Aminicenantes bacterium RBG_13_64_14 | reverse complement strand
ACTTCCCCCTCCGGAGCGATTGAGAATTACGAGAGACACCCGGCCGGGGGATCAGCGGTGCGCATTCGCATAAGTTGACGCTCG
>MEXZ01000044.1:5075-6423 GCA_001773855.1 Candidatus Aminicenantes bacterium RBG_13_64_14 | reverse complement strand
GAGTTGCGAATCAAGAGACGGCGGCATCTATCGCCCGGCTGTCTTCCAACGAATCCGGAAACGGGAGAAGAAGCTTTTATTTGGCCTCCGGGTAGAGCAGGGCGTTCAAGAGGAACTTGTACGTTCCGTGGGACTGGGCCCGGTTCTGGCACCTGACCCCGATGAGGATGATCCGGCCGTCCTTCCATTTCGTATCGACGACGGCCGCTTTCCGGGTCAGGTACTCCTCGCCCATGAGCCAGCCGCTGAGCAGGACCTCCTCCTCCGGATACGAAGCCACGACCTTGCGGTCCCAGTCGAAGGGGGGCGAAGACGTGCTGAAAGCCAGGCTGTTGACGAACATGGCCGCGGCCTCCTTGGGCATGCCGTAGCCGATGGGCGTCTCGTTGTCGACGAGGATCCTGAGGATCGAGGTCGGGCAGAAGAACTTCGTCCGGTCGATGCCGGTCAGGGTGTTTCGGGCCGGAGCTCCGAATTCGCTTATGGCGAAGTCCGAGGCGCCGTTGAGCGCGACCAGGATACCGCCCTTCTCGACGAAGGCCTTCAAGGCGTCGACCCCTTCCTGACCGATACCCCCTTCATACTCGGGAGGCACTGATCCCTGGCGGGGCATCCGGGCCATGGGCGACTCGGCGCCGCCCGCGCCGGGCGTCGCGCCGGGCCGCGTGCCCTTGATAGTGTTGGCGTTCTCGTCGGCGAAGACGAGGACGTCGTAGTCGGCCCTCAGGTCGGCCTTTTTTTCCTTGGTCCCCTTGATGTCGGCATTGTGGAGGCTCTTATAGGGGATACCCATGTCGTCGAAAACGTAGCGCGTCCAGCCCTCGTCGGCATTGCCCCGCCAGGACTGGAAGAGCCCGATACGCGGGGACTTGAGGGACGCCTTCGGCAAGGCGGCGACGTCGTCGAGGTCGAGGATGGTGAGATGGAGCTTGTCCAAAAGCGCCGGCAGCGCCTTTTTGACTTCGGGCGAATTCTTGACGATGAAGCTCCCGGCCGGAACGTCGGCGCCCTTCACTTTTACCGTTGCCGTCGTCCGCCACGTCTCCGCCTTATCCTTGAGCAGGGCGAAGACGGCGGCATAGGAGGCGTTGACCTGGGAGTTCAGGAGGACGTAGGCGCCCTGCCCCTGTTTCGCAGGGGCCTTGGGGAAGGGGACCGCGTCGATCTTTTCGAGCTTGGCCTCGAAGGCCTCCTCGATCTCGTCGCAGGCGACCCCCATTTGGAGGGGTAGCGTCCAGGCGGCGTTGTCGTAAGGGGGGACAGGCGGTCCGCCGGGGTACTGCCTCATGTCGGGGTACTTCTGTTTTTCAAGGAGGGCCCAGGCATAGGTCTTATAGGGTTGGGCCGT
>MEXZ01000044.1:110-5056 GCA_001773855.1 Candidatus Aminicenantes bacterium RBG_13_64_14 | reverse complement strand
GAGGAGGTCCTCTTTATGCAGGCCGGCCGTCTTGATCATGCTCTTCGACAGGACGAGCTCGTAGTCGACGATGTCGCGGAGCCGCCACCAGCCCCCCGGCCAGGGATCGACGAAGTCCATCCGCTTCTCGTAATACGAGTCGGGGATCTCGTTGGGCTCGATGTGAATGGGGGTCGCGGTCCGGACAGAAGCGGCCTCACTGAGGATGCCGATGACGTTGTGGAGCCAGGACGTGTCGTCGCAGGCGCCGATCCACCAAGCCGTGTACGAGCGGCCGTTGACGACGCCGCTCAGGCCGTGCTTCTGGAGGTCATAACCCATCTCCGTCCCGACGAGGTTGACCCCTCGCCAGACCATGGGCTGGATGTTCGGGAGCGGCGGGTCCATGAACGGTGGGACGAAGAGCCGGGCGCCCGTCGAGCCCATCTGGTGCTCGTCGACGTGGATCTGGGGCAGCCAGTCGTGGTAGAGGACCTTGGTCACAGCCCTCGTCTCCGGCAGGTTGAACATGTACCAGTCGCGATTGTTGTCGTGCCCGGCGTAATGGTGGTAGAGCCAGGGCATGTTGCCGCCTTCGTACTGGGTGCCGACGTATTTCCTGTACCAGTCGACGACCATCTGGTTCCCATCCGGGTTGTGGCTCGGAACGAGGAGGACGACGACGTCGTTGAGGATCTTCCCGGCGTCGAAGAAGGTCCGGCCGGTGACGAGGTCGTAGGCGAGCTCCATCGACATCTGGGAGGCGGCGATCTCCGTCGCGTGGAGGGAACAGGTGATGAGGACGATGGCCTTGCCTTCTTTAGCCAGCTTGCGGGCCTCATCGACGGGTGTGACGCGGGGGTCGCGGAGCTTACGGGTGATCTCCCGCCAGCGGTCGAGTTTGGCCAGGTTCTCGGGGGTCGAAATTGCGGCCATGATCATCGGCTTCTTGAGCACGGACTCGCCGATCGTGAACAGCTTGATCTTAGGCGACTCCTGGGCCAGTTTCTCGAAGTAGGCCTTGATCTGGGTGTAATCGGCGAGCTTGCGGTCCTCGCCGACCTTGTGGCCGAGGAACTTGTCCGGCGGCGTCTGGGCCGTGAGCCGGCCGGCGGCCAGGAAGACTAGCGTCAGAACGAGTAGCGTCCGGATCGTGACGGGGGATCTTTTCATCGGGACCTCCTGTGGAAGATCGAAGAGGTCTTTCTATCACCCGGGCCCGGGGCTGTCAAGGAAAAAGCCGGGACCCGGGCTGCCGGCCGCGTGCGATCAGGGCATGGAGAGCGTCTCGTGGGCGACGAGGAGCATGCCCTGGACCGGGACGCCGTAGGGGCAGGCGGCTTCGCATGGCGCCGCGCAATCCCCGCAAGCGTCGGCCCGGACGCCGGGAATGCCCGCGTAATAGCCCATGGCCTCTTTCTCCCGTCGCTGGCTGGCGAAGTAATGCTGGTAGCGGAGGATGGTGTTGACGGGCACGCCGCTCGGACAACTCGGCTCGCAGACACCGCAGGCGTGACGGCAGTAGAGAGCGCCACAGTCCTCCCGGTAGGCGTCGAGCTTGGCGCTTTCGGCGACGGTCAGCTTGGTTCCAGAGAGCTTCAAGTAAGCGTTGAGGTCGTCGTAAGTCTGGGTTTGACAGCAGGCGGTGTGGACGTCGGGGTGGCCGAGGACGAAGCGGATGGCCGCGTCGCGGATCTCGCCGGGATTTTTGAGGTTATGGGCCCGGATGAACTCCTGGGCCGCCTCGAATTTTTCCTTGTAACGCTTCAGGCCGTCGGCGTAGAGGGGATCGACATCCTTCTTGTCCTTTTCGAGCGCCTCGATGCGGGATCTCAAGGTGTCATAGATGGCGATCGGGGCGGTCTTCATCAGGGCGACGCCGATCTTTTTTCCGCGGCAGGCTTCGAGGACGCACTCGGCGTTGTCCCGCTTGAGGAAGTTGTAGGCCATAAGGAAGACGTCGAAGCGGCCGTCCTCGGCCGCGGCCAGGAGGATTTTTTCCATCGTTTCCTCGGGGTCGCGGAACCAGAACGTGCCGTGCTGGGATACGCCGACGTGCCGGACGCGCCCCTCGGCCTTGAGCTCGGCCATGGCCGCGTGGAAGCCCTCGTCCTTGAGCGTCTCGGCCTTCTCCGGGCAGTGCATCATCAGGCAATCGACGTATTCCGTCTGGAGCTCCTCCAGCGCCTTGCGGGCCCTCTTGAGAAAGCCCTCTTTGATCTCGCTCTTGGTGGCCCTAGGCTCGGGCTTGGTGGCCTCGAGCTTGGTCGTGATGAAGACCTTCTTGCGGTCCATGGTTTTGATGACCCGGGCCAGGACGCGGTGGTGCCCCGGGTATTCCTCGGCCGTGTCGAAGTAGTTCATGCCGGACTCGTAAGCGGCCCGTATAACGCCCTCGTCCAGGATGAAGCCGCAGGAGATGTCGGAGACCTGGAACCCGGTCCGTCCGAGCGTGCGGTATTCCTTGATCTTCGGGGCTTCGTCAGGGACCACCTGCGTCGCGGGCCGGCTCGGCATCTGGGAGGCCGCTAGGGCCCGGCCGCCGGCGAGTCCCGTGCCGATCATACCCAGCGCAGAATTCTTGATGAACTGCCTTCGTCCCTTGCCTTTTGGATCCATCGCTCCTCCGGTCGCGCATTATCGTTAAGATCAGACCGCGTAGGGCCGAGAATAGCAGGGGAGGGGGGGAAAATCAACCAGGGTTGGCGGAGAGACGGCCTGGACCCGTAATCCGGGCGGAGGACTCCCGGACTCAGTCGCGGGACTGGCGCATGAGGAACATGCGCAGGAGCTGCATGGCCGCCATGGCCGTGGAGGCGACATAGGTTAGAGCCGCGGCGCCGAGGACCTTCCGGGCCCCGACCATCTCGTCCGAGGTCAGGAATCGCCTCTCCTCGAGCAGGGCCAAGGCACGCTTCGAGGCGTTGAACTCCACCGGCAGGGTCACAACGGAGAAAGCGACGGCGCCTGCGAAGAGCATGATGCCGATGTCCATGAGGACGCTCGGCCCCCGCTTGCTGAAGATGAAGCCGACGAAAAAGAGCGGAAAGGCCAGGGTCGAGCCGATGTTCGCCACGGGGTAGATGAGGGACCTCAGGTTCATGGGCTGGTAATGTTGTTGGTGCTGGATGGCGTGGCCGGCCTCGTGCGCGGCGATGCCGAGGGCGGCGATGGACGAGCTGTCGTGGACGCCCTTGGACAGCCTGAGGACCCGTTTCCGCGGGTCGTAGTGGTCGGTCAGTTCGCCCGGCTGTTTTTCGATCGCAATGTCGCCGGCTCCCGCGGTTTGGAGAAGCTGGTGAGCGACCTGGGCCCCGGTCGTCCGGGACGAGGCGAACACCTGGCTGTATTTCTTGTAGGCCCCCTTGACCTTGGCCTGGGCGTAAAATGCCAGGATCAGGGGCGGGATGATCAGAAAGAATGTCCAGTCATAAAAAAACATATGTCCGTCCTCCTAAGAACGAACATCTATTTTACCCCAATCCGGGAAAAATATGTATAATAGGGTCGACCGTGCTAGACGGGGAGGTAGCGGTGCCCTGTGGCCCACAATCCGCTCCAGTGGGGTCGAACTCCCTGCCGAGGCTTCCCTCTTTCTGGCCGGTGCCCTCGCACGTGGCGTTGAAGGCCGGGGCCCTGCGCGAAGGGCCTCCCGCGAACCCCGTCAGGACCGGAAGGTAGCAGCGGCAACGGGACGGTTCCTTGTGCGGCAGTCAGCCTCGCCTGAGCCGGCGGCGGGGGACACGCAGGGAGAGTGCTGTCGGAGCAGGGTGCACGGTCCATCCTTACGTAGCGAACGAAGTGAGCGGAGAGCAGAAGTCCGCCGGAGCATACACGGAGGCGGATCTCTGCGAAATATCTGAGTAAGTGTCTTGTCGCGGATCATCGAGGCAATACCCCTCGCCGCCTCGAGAGATGATCCTTGGAACCGGATTCAGGAGCGCGAGGGAAGAACCTCAGTATCCCAAGATCTTGAGAAGGGCGGCGATGTCCCGTTTGGCCTTGTCCTCGATCGGGAGAAGGGGGAGCCGGGCTGGCCCGCCGTAATAGCCCCGGAGGTCCAGGGCGTGCTTGAGCCCGGCGATGCCGTAAACCTCCACAAGCATCTTGTTGAGGGGAACGAGGTCGAGTTGGAGCCGGCGGGCGTCGTCTTTATTCCCGGCCTGGAACAGACGGAAGATCTCGGCACAGAGCTCCGGGGCGGCATTGGCCACGGCCAAAATAGCCCCGTCGGCGCCCATCTCCAGGCCCGGGTAGAGGATATGGCCCGAGCCCAGAAAATAATGGAATGATCTCGGGACGTACGGCCTGACATCCCCGAGGAAGCCCATGCTGCCCGAGCTCTCCTTGAGCCCGATGATATTCGGATGGGCGGCCAGCTCGATGACGAGCTGGGTGTCGAGGGGGACACCCGTATTCTGAGGTATGTTGTAGACGAGGATGGGCACCTTGGCCGCTTCGGCCAGGGCCAGGTAGTGGGCCCGGAGCGCCTCCCGGGTCATCCTGGTCTTGAAATAGCAAGGGGGGCGGACCAGGGCGGCGGCCATGCCGAACTCGGCGGCCCGGTTGGTGAAGGCGATCGTGAGCTTGGTCGACTCCCGGGCCGTCCCGACAAGGATCTTTTTGCCCGGGCGAGCGGCCGCGACGACGGCTTCGACGAGCCGCAACGATTCCCCATCCGTGAGGGAGACGCTCTCGCCGGTCGATCCGAGAACGAGGTACCCCGAGAGGTTCGTCTGATTGTATTTTTCGATATTGCCCCGGAGCTTGTCCGTCGCGATCTCGTCCCCGGCGAAGGGGGTGGTCAAGGCGGCGTAGACGCCTTCGAAGGGTTTGCTCAACTATGCTCTCCTTTTCGCGACTCCCGGACGGCCCTCTCGATCTCCCGGAGTTCGGCCTCGCCGAGCCCGAAATAGTGGCCGACCTCGTGAAGGACGGTATCGCGGACGTGGTCCTTGATGTCCTCG
>MEXZ01000044.1:0-88 GCA_001773855.1 Candidatus Aminicenantes bacterium RBG_13_64_14 | reverse complement strand
TCGGCCGCTGGTAGATGACGATGACGTCGGGCGGCAGGTTGCCGTAGGAGCCCGGACTGCGGTGGGGAAAGGGGACGCCGTGATAGAG
>MEXZ01000043.1:2034-6907 GCA_001773855.1 Candidatus Aminicenantes bacterium RBG_13_64_14 | reverse complement strand
TTGGGCTTGTGCAGGGCGTTGGCGTCGATGCCGCCCGAGAGGACCTTGCCCGAGGGCGGGACGATGGCGTTGTGGGCCCGGGCCAGGCGGGTGATCGAGTCGAGGAGAATGACGACATCCCGTTTGATCTCGACGAGGCGCTTGGCCTTCTCCAGGACGATGTTGGCGACCTGGGCGTTGCGAGTCGGCGGCTCGTCGAAGGTCGAGGCGACGACTTCGGCATTGACGCTACGCTTGAAATCCGTGACTTCCTCGGGCCTCTCGGCGATGAGCAGGACGATGAGGAAGATCTCCGGGTGGTTCTTCTCGATGGACTTGGCGATCGTCTTGAGGATGGTCGTCTTGCCGGCCCGCGGCGGCGAGACGATCAGGCCGCGCTGGCCCTTGCCGATGGGGGTCAGGAGCTCCATGACCCGGGCGTTCATGTTCTTCTGGTTGCCGTCCTGGAGCTTAATCATCTCGAAGGGGTAAAGCGGCGTCAGGCTCTCGAAGTGGATGTTCCGCCGCTCCTCGATGATGACGTCGGGGTGCATGAAGTTGACGGCCTCGATCCTGATCAGGGCGAAGTACTTCTCGCCGTTCTTGGGGGCCCGGACGACGCCCGAGATCGTGTCGCCGGTCCGGAGCTGGAACTTCCGGATCTGTGACGGCGAGACGTAGATGTCGTCCTGACTGGGCAGGTAGCTGAACTCCGGGGCCCGCAGGAAACCGAAGCCGTCCTCCAGGCATTCGAGGACGCCCTCCGAGAAAAGCAGGCCCTGTTTCTTGGCCTGGGCCTCCAGGATCTTGAAGATCAGGTGGTGCTTGCTGGGATCATCGACCTCCTTCTCCTCCATGCCCATGCCCAAAGCGACTTTTTTCAGGGCCGCGACATCCTTCTCCTCGAGGTCGACCAAGTTGTACTCTTTGTTGGGGTTCGTTTCGATATCGTTCTTTTTAGTCACCATTTGTGGCTTTTCTCCCAAAATGGATTGGCGATATAGGTCAATTATTCAAAACGGGTTCAGTTGGTAAGGGGCGGCTCCTTGGCCGCTTCGTCCTCCACCTTGCGGGCCGGACGCTCCGCCTCGGCGGCGGGCGCCTTCTTGTCCCGGGCCTCGGCGGGCTTTTTGGGCAATTCGCGGGTCAGGGCGAACTTCAGGACGTCGTCCATCGTCTCGACGAGATGTATGGTCATTCCCGTCTTGATGGACTTGGGGAGGTCCTTCAGGTCGGGCTGGTTGTCGAGGGGAAGGATGGCCTCGCGGATGCCTTCCCGGTAGGCCGCCAGGAGCTTCTCCTTGATCCCGCCCACGGGCAGGACTTTGCCCTTCAGCGTGATCTCGCCGCTCATGGCCACTTTCTTGCTGACCGGGATATCGGTCAGGAGGGAGATGATGGCGGTGGCGATGGTGATCCCCGCCGAAGGGCCTTCCTTGGGCGTCGCCCCCTCGGGCACGTGGATGTGGATGTCGGAATTGCGGTGGAGGTCCCGGGCGATGTCGAGCTCGTAGATCTTCCCGCGGACGAAGGAGAAAGCCGCCTGGGCGGACTCCTGCATGATCTCGCCGAGCTGGCCGGTCAGGGTGAAATTGCCCTTGCCGTGGATCTTCGTCGCCTCGAACCTCAGGAGTTCTCCGCCAAATTCCGTCCAGGCCATGCCCGTTCCGACTCCGACTTCGTCCTTTTTGTCGAACTCGGACCGGCGGAACTTGGGAATGCCCAAATACCCCTCGAGGTTCTTGGGAGTGATCTTCTCCTTGTGGTCCTTACCCTGCTCGACGACCCGCTTAACGATCTTGCGGCAGATCGTGGTGAGCTCCCGTTCGAGGTTCCGGACGCCGGCCTCGCGGGTGTAGCCGCGGATGAGCTTGAGCAGGGCCTGGTAGGTGACCTTGATGTTCTCCTCGGTCAGCCCGTGAGCGGCCATCTGCTTGGGCAGGAGGAAGCTCTTGGCGATCTCGGCCTTCTCGTCCTCCATGTAGCCCGGGATACGGATGATCTCCATCCGGTCGATCAGGGGCTTGGGGATGGGATCGATCATGTTGGCCGTGACGATGAACATGACCTGGGACAGGTCGAAATCGGTGTCGATGTAATGGTCGAGGAACGTGCTGTTCTGCTCGGGGTCGAGGACCTCCATCAGGGCTGAGGCCGGATCACCCCGGAAATCCATGCTCATCTTGTCGACCTCGTCCAGGAGGAAAACAGGGTTCTTCGTCCCGCTGCGCTTGATCATCTGGATGATGCGCCCGGGGTAGGCGCCGATGTAGGTCCGCCGGTGTCCCCGGATCTCCGCTTCGTCGCGGACGCCGCCCAGGGAGAGGCGGACGAATTTCCGGCCTGTGGCCCGGGCGATGGATTTTCCAAGCGAGCTCTTGCCGACGCCGGGCGGCCCGACGAGCCCCAAGATGACCCCCTTCGGGTTCTTCACCAACTGGCGGATGGACAGGTACTCGGTGATGCGCTCCTTGACCTTCTCCAGGCCGTGGTGGTCCTCGTTGAGGATCCGCTCGGCTTCCTTGAGCTCCCGTTTCTCCCTCGATTTCTTGTTCCAGGGCAGGGAGAGGAGCCAATCCAGGTAGTTCCGGCTGACCGTAGCCTCGGCCGACATCGGCGGCATGGATTCCAGCCGCTCGATCTCCTTGTAGGCTTTCTCCTCGGCATCCGGGGGCATTTTGGCCTTGGCCACCTTCTGCCGCAACTCCTCAACCTCGTTGGGCTGGTCTTCCTTGCGGAAATTCGGCGACCCGGGCGGGAATCCGCCCTTCTGACCGGGCGGCTGGTCCTTCAACCCCGTCCGACGCCGGGAGGCCCGCTGGGGGTCCTTCTGGTAGGAGGTGTGGATCTTCAGGATCTCGTTCTCCAGGACGTAGTTGAGCCGCCTCAGCCTTTCGAAGCTGTTAGCCGTCTCGAGCAGGTTCTGTTTCTCTTCGAGAGGCATGTAGACGTGGGAGGCGACGATGTCCGTGATCCGTTCCGGGGTGTTCTCCCTCAAAGCGGGAATTATCGAATCCAAGTTGGTGTTCTGGTTGAGTTTGAGGTAATCCTCGAACAGGGCCAGGACCCGCTTCAGCAGCTCCCGGGATTCGGGGACGTGGTCCTCGACCTCTTTGACGACCTTGGCCAGGATCTGGTAGTACGGGTACGTGCTGAGGTACTCCACGACCCGGGCCCGGCTTTTCCCCTCGACGATGACCTTCATGTTGCGGTCGTCGCTCTTGATGGTCCGGATGATCTTGGCCGTGACACCGACCGAGTAGATGTCCTTGGGCGTCGGGTTGTCGACCGACGCATCCATTTGGGCGGCTAGGAAGATCATTTTGTCCTTCTCGGCGGCCTTCTCCAGCGCCTGGATACTGGACGAGCGCCCGACGATGAACGGGACGAGGGTCGCGGGGAAGACGACGAGATCCCTCAACGGAATGAGGGGGATGTTCCTCAGGACCTCGGTGTGCTCTTTGGAATCCTGCATGGTTTACGCTCCGGGCCCGAAGGGGCCCCCGGCCGGCTTAAGCGTATGCTACTCACGCGGCATCGACAATATTGCCATTTTATCGGTAATCTGACGCTCTCTCGGGAGACGTGAGCATTGGACCTTGGTTAACAAATTATAGCCGTTTTCACCAGAAAGTCAACCGTCTTCCGGAAGAGGAGGGTCTCGACGAGCTCCTCCCGGCGTTCCTCCCGTTTGATCATGTCCGCCACGTAGGGTTCAGAGACGTGATTGGCCTGGGCCAAGTCCCGGATTTCCGCCTGGATCTCCTCCTCGCTGACCCCGAAACCCTCCTTATTGGCGATCTTCTCGAGGATCAGATGGTTTTTCAGGTGATCTTCGGCTTGGCGCCGGGCCTGGGCTTTCAGCCCTTCGAGGGCTTCCGGGGAGATCCGCCGGTCTCGGGAGGCGGAAAGGAACCGCTTCAGGACGGCCAGGGATTCCTGCTCGACCACGGATTCGGGCAATTCCAGGGAAACCCGCTTGGCGACCTCGGCCAGGACCGCGGAAGCCGTTTCGTTCCGCCCGGCCTTCTCCCGGGCCTCCACGAGCTCCTTGCGGACTTTCTCGCGGAGGTCCTTGAGGCCCTCGGGCGTCCCGACAGTCCGGGCGAATTCATCGTTGAGCTCGGGGACCTTCTTCTCCTTGACCTCCCTGACCTTGAGGCTGTAAGCGATGTCCTTCCCGGCTACGCGCCGGTTGGGGTGGTCCTTCGGATACGCGACCTCGAAGGCGCCCTCCTCGCCCGCCTTCATGCCCGTGATCTTCTCGTTCAGGGCGGGCTCGTTCTCGGCATGGCCGGCCAGAACGACGGCCTTCTCAATGGGCAGGAGGCGGTTCGTCCGCCTGTCCCGGCCCTGCATCTCGACCACGGCATAGTCCCCATCCCCCACTCCCCTGCCCTCGACCGGAACATACTCGGCAGCCCTCGCCCGGATGTCTTCGAGGATCTTGTCGACGTCCTCTTCGCCGACCTCGGGCGTCCGCCCGGGGACCTGGATCGTCCGGTAGTCGGGAAGCTCGAAATCCGGGAGGACCTCGAAGGCGGCCGTACACCGCAAGGGCTGTCCCTCCTCGTGTTTCAGGTCCCGGAGGACAGGTACGTTGACGGGGTTCAGCCGGAGTCCCCTCATTTCCTCTTCGAGCACGCGGGGGATGAGGGAATCGTAGACATCGTGCTTGATGTCGTGATCGAAGAGGCTGCGGACCATTTCCCGGGGCGCGTGACCCTGCCGGAAACCGGAGAGTTTGACCCTGTCGGCGTATTCGCCGAGGATCTTCTCGTATTCCTTCAGAACCTCGTCGGGAGGGATCTCGAGCTCGATCTCCTTGCGGCTCGGGCTGACATCTATGAGTCGGCTCTGCCTTCCTGGTGCGTTCATCTCTTCTTCTCTTCCT
>MEXZ01000043.1:0-2007 GCA_001773855.1 Candidatus Aminicenantes bacterium RBG_13_64_14 | reverse complement strand
TCGCCTGCGGGGCTGCCGGCCGGACCCCTATTCTAGGCCCGAAACCCGGCCCTGTCAATTTCCAAACGGGAACCCTTCAGCGGAGGTACTTTTTCAGCCTTTCCGCGAGGGCCGGATCCAAGGTAACGAGCCTGTTGTAGACCTCCTTGGCACTGTAGTTGTCCTTGAGGTTGATGTAGACGATGGCCAGGTTGTACCAGGCCACCGCGTTGTCGGGTTTCAACTCGACGCATTTTTTCAGGGGCTCCAGGGCGGACTCGTGGTCCTTGAGCTGCATGTAGCAGACGCCGATGCTCAGCCAGCCCGACGGGTCGTCAGGGGTGAACTCGATGTATTTCTTGTAGGCCGCCGCGGCCTCCTTGTATTTTTTCTGGTTGAAATAGGAGGAACCGATCTGGAACCAGGCATGGGGGAAATCCGGCTTGATGGCCAGCCCCTGCTGAAAAGCGGCCACGGCCTCGTCGTACTTCTGGAGCTTGAAATACGTCAGCCCGAGGTAGTAGTGGTTCATCTCGTTCTTCGGCTCGAGGTCGATGACTTTCTTGGCCGGGGTGATGGCCAGCTCGTATTTCCCGGCGACATCGTAGATCCGGAAGGATTGGCGATGGTAGGTCTTGGCTTCGGCCGGGTTGATCTCGGCCAGGATGCTGTAAACGGCCTCGGCCTTCTCAGGCTGGCCGGCCTTCTCGTAGGCCTCGGCCAGGCTGAAGTTGACCTTTGTGTCCTTGGGCTGAGCCTTCTGGGCCTCGAGGAGGGCGGCGATGGCCGCATCGAACTGCGCGAGCTTCGTCCGGCAGACCCCCAGGCGCAGGTAAGCGTTCCATGAGCCGGCCGGGGCGAGGGCGATGAACTTCTCGTAAGCCCTCGCGGCCTTGTCGAACTCCTGGAGCTCCTCGTAGGCCGTCCCGAGGTCGAACTGGACCTCTTTGTTGGCGACGTTCAGGGCGACGGCTTTTTCCAGGGCTTCTGCCGCTTCCTTGAACTTCATCTGTCTCATCAAAACGGAGCCCATCCCGTAAAAGGCATCGGCCCGAGAGGCGTCGAGGTCGGTCACCTTCTTGTAGGCTTCGGCGGCCGCGTTATAGTCGCGCTGCTTGGCGTATATATCGGCAAGTTTCACATATCCATCGAGATAGTTGGGGTTGAGCTTGACCGCCTTCTCCAGGTAGAGACGGGCCGTCATCTGATCGTCGAGGGCAACCGCCGCCCGCCCCGCGAAGACGTTCCCTTCGACCGTCTCAAAATAATTTTCCTGGGTCCAGGCCTTGAATTCGACGACCTTCCCTGTCCGGGAGACGCTCGCCAGGGCTCCAATTGGCAGCCCGAACTTGAAGCCCCGGTCTCCCAGGACGAGGAGCATTCCCACGAGCTGGCCGTTGACGTCGAGGAGCGGCCCGCCGCGGAACTCGTCCGGAGCGGAGGCCATGGCGACATCGAGGATCTTGCCTTCAGGTCCCATGTCAACGACCCGGCGTAAGGTGCCTTCGGAGATAATGATTTTGGCAAGGTTATTGGAGCCTAAGGCGAAGACGCGCGCGCCTTCGACTAAGTTGTCGATGGTGCCGATGGGCAGGGGCTGGGCCTTGCCTTTCAGCTTGAGGAGCGCGATGTCATTGGCCTTATCGACACCGAGAACGCCCTCGATCTTGACCTTCTTCCCCTTGAAGTTGACGGCCTCGACATCAAACGCCTGGGCGATGACGTGATAGGCCGTAACGACTACGTCCTCAGCCAGGGCTAAAGCCGACCCTCGGGAGTTAGCGATCTCCGCCTTGTCGGCGCCGTAGCCGATGATCGTCAGCACGCCTCCGCCGGCCAGACCGAGGATGCTGTTGGCCTCCTCGGTCTGGGAGAATCCCCAGAACGAGGTCAGAATGATCGAACAGAGCAGAACCAGGGTACCCTTCCGGAATCCGGTCATCGCGTCCTCCTATCCAACGGAAATTGCGCAGCTCGGATACCCCTAATTTACCCAAGGACATCCGCTCCTGTCAATCTGAAATTCCC
>MEXZ01000042.1:4732-5033 GCA_001773855.1 Candidatus Aminicenantes bacterium RBG_13_64_14 | reverse complement strand
CAATTCAAGTCCGTGGCCCAAGTCCAGTCGGCCGAGATCGCCGTCCTTGAAAAGGACTACGGGCGGGCAGAGGAATATGCCCTCAAGGCCCTCGAGACCGACGCCCGGAGCGTCAACGCCCTCGAGGTCCTGGCCGCGGCCCATCGTTTGGCCGGCCGGAAGGCCGAGGCCGGTCGCGTCCTGGATCGACTCCTCGATCTCGACCCCCTCGACCACCTGGCCCGGTTCGAACGCTACCTCCTCGATCGGAACCCGAAAGATCTCGAGGCCTGCCGGGGCCTCATTCGCAGCGAACTGCCGC
>MEXZ01000042.1:4139-4683 GCA_001773855.1 Candidatus Aminicenantes bacterium RBG_13_64_14 | reverse complement strand
CGACGACGCGGCCGCCGTTCTCCGTTCCGCTCCCGTCCATCCAACCGTCTTCTATACGCTGGCCTTCCTTCTCCGCGACGGCTCCCCTTCCGAAAGCGCCGCCTGGCTCGAAAAGGCCTCCGCCATGTCGCCGCACCTCGTCTTCCCCTTCCGCGAGGAGGAGATCGCCGTCTTCTCCTGGGCCCTGGCGGCCAAGCCGGCCGATTGGAAGCCCAAGTACTATCTCGCCCTCATCCTCTGGGGCAAGGGCCGACTGGAGGAGACGCGGGACCTTTTCGAGATGTGCGAGAACGCCGACTTCGCCCCCTTCTACATCGCCCGGGGCTCCTTCTTCGAGAGAGACGCTCCTGTCCGGGCCGCCGCCGACTATAAGAAGGCCGTCGAACTCGACGCCGGGAGTTGGCGGGCCCGGCACATCCTTGTCGCGTATCATCTCCGTCAGAAAGAGAAAACGGAGGCTCTGGCCGCGGCCAGGCAGGCGGCGGCCGATTTCCCGGCCGAAGTCCCGCTCCAGATCGACCTCGCCGAGACCCTGTTAACCGTC
>MEXZ01000042.1:3674-4062 GCA_001773855.1 Candidatus Aminicenantes bacterium RBG_13_64_14 | reverse complement strand
CCTTTATGTCCGGGCCCATGTCGGGATCGGCATCGCCGCCATGCAGAAAGCGGCTTGGCCGTCGGCCGTCGAAGCCTTCGAGAAGTCCAAGCTCTACCCGGAAAGGCTCGGCACCGGCGCGCCCTTCGACCCCGACACCCGCATGCAGGACTACCTCATCGCGCTGGCGTTGGACAGAATGGGCCAGAAAGACAAGGCCTCGGCCCTGCGCCAGGCAATCCGCGATTATACCCTGACCTACTGGGACGAATCCCGGCCGCACGGCTACTTCGGCGGGCTCGTCCTCGAAAAGCTGGGCAGGAAGGAGGACCGGCTCAAGGCGCGCGAGCTACTCGGCCGCGCGGCCCGGCCGTCGGCCGAGATCTTGGAGATGCTCCGGAAGCTGGAA
>MEXZ01000042.1:0-3649 GCA_001773855.1 Candidatus Aminicenantes bacterium RBG_13_64_14 | reverse complement strand
CGTCCCGGCCATCTGCCAGGACCGGAAGGATTCGTTTTTCCAGTTGAGGAGCCAAATGTGTACGCCTTGGAACCCGCCGATCACGTCACGAACATAGGTTCTCAGCACGTCCCCCGCCGCCGCGAAGCCCGTTTCGTCGCCGTAGATAAAATACCGCGCCGGGTGGTTGACCTGAGAACCCTGGGGCGCGCGCGGGTAGCCGATCTCGCCGTAAGAAGGGAATTCGTGCTCCTGGATATCTACGGCGGCCCGGAGCCGGGCCAGGAAGTCCTCGAAGACCCAGGCCGTATCCGTCGTCGTCCCGCACATGACGGCGAATGAGTCGGTGGGATACCGCCAGAAGACCTCGTATTCCGGCTGGGCGAATCCGCCCAGTCTGCTCCCCTCCCCGGTGATCGTCACGGATTCTTGACTGACTCGAAGCTCGTAGACGTTTTTTTTGGGGCCATCGCTGAATTCCAGGGAGTAGGTCCCTTCTTCAGGTTCCAGAAAACGCCCCAGATTGGCTGGCCCCAGAGCCGTCAGGCAAAAATCGGGCTGCTGGATTCCCCGGATGTCCACGCTCAGGAGTGCCCCCAGATGATGGATAACAGCGTCGATGGAGTAATTGCAGCAACCGTAAATCATCTCCGTCTCCATCGACAGCAGGAGTGAGGGTTCAACGCCCTCTTCCCCTCCCGGGTAGGCTTCGTGAACGGCGAAGAAGAGCCGGCCTTCCAACGGATGGAGGTTTTGCGGGGTGCACCCCGAGAGCATGATAAGGGAGGGCAGGATCAATAGAAGACTTATCCTAGGCGACTTCACCTAGATCACCTCACTGGATAAAATAGGCCCTCAGGGATAGATTGTCAAGTCCCTGCCCGGATCGACGAATTATTCCTGCTTCTCCTTCTCGCACTTGAGCGAGACGTCCTTGACCTGTCCGGCGCGCAGGATCTTGAATTTGGCCTCGTCTCCGCATTTGAGCTTGGCCAGCGCTATCCGAATTTCGTTAATGTCCGTATAGGCCTTTCCGTCGGCCGAGAGGATGATATCCCCCTTCTCGAAATCGGAGCGGCCGGCGACGCCGTCGGTCGGCTTCGGGTCGACGACGAGGTTCTCCAGATCATCGACCGTCTTGAAGCTCAGGCCGATCGTCGGGAAAGCCGGTTTCCCCTCCTCCGGCAGGCCGAAGACGTAGTCGCCGATCGCCCGCGAGACCGTCAAACTCTTCTTCCCGGACGGGATGGCCACGGCGATGACAGTCTTGAACGGCATTTTCGACCTTTCGAAAGCCCGGCGATTGAGTCCGAGGTTGTAGAGGAGATGCCCGGAACCGACGCAAACGACGACCCGCCGCCCCTCGCTCTCGACGCCTCTCACGGCGTTCGCTCCCATGACTTCGTCCCAGGCCGATTGGGACCTGTAGAGCCCTTCGAAGACCGAATCGAGGCCCGGCCCCTTCATCGCGTGCGGGATATCGGAGGATTCGAAGACCGTTCGGAGAAGCGTCCGGTGGTCCTGGTTGGTGACGTCCGGAGTCCCCGGGATGAGCGCCTTTTCCTCTTGGCTCAAAGCGTCCCAGCCCCGCATCCGGATCTTGGTGATGATCTCGCGCGGGATGTTCAAGGCGTAGATCGGGAGGCGGTGTTCCCGGGCGAAATCGAATATCTTTTCGTAGTAGCCGAAGTTGAAGTTCCAGTTGACGTACCAGCGGATCTCGCGGATGAACTCGTCCTTGGTAAGAATGCCCGCGGTCCACTTGTTGAGCGACTCCTGGACGGTCACCGGCAGCATCTCCAAGCCGACGGCCAGATGCTTGTCCCGGGCGTAGAGGGCCCGGATGACCTGGAACTGGAGCTCGTGCATGGGCATCGAGTCGTGGGTCTCGCCGACGTGGACGATGCGGCTCGCCATCATGTCCCGGATCATGCGCTCGAAATCGACGGCCGCGCCCGTTACACCGGAGAGAATGGCGCCTGGGCCGACCTCCATGGTCTTGCCCTTGAGCTTGGGATTGCCGATCTTGAGCGTCAGCGTCGGGTCGGGCTTGTCGGCGGCAGGGATCGAAGCTTGGACCTGGGCTGCTGCCGGCTGGGTTGTCGGTTGAGCTTGGGCGAAAGCCGCCGTCAGGAGAGAAGCGGCGATGGCGATACACGGGATACCGAGCTTGGTCGGGGTCATGGCGTCCTCCATCTGCGAAATTCCATCCTTATCATATCAATCCTTTTTTCCGCGGTCAAAAAGCGATACAATAAGGGGCCTTATCATATGAGAGAAGTCCGTGCCAGAAGAAAAAACCGAGACTAAGAAAACCATCCGGACGTTCGCCATCGCCTCGTTCCTCAACGACATGGGCTCGGACATCATCTATCCCATCTGGCCGCTCTTCGTCACCCAGGTCCTCAAGGCCAACATGTCCGCCCTGGGGCTCCTCGACGGGCTGGGCGAAGCGCTCGTCTCCCTCTCGCAGGCGGCTTCGGGTTTCATCTCCGACAGGATCCGAAAACGCAAGGTTTTCATCTGGATCGGCTACCTCTGCGGCTCTTTTTCGCGGCTCGGCTACGCCGCCTCTTCGGTCTGGCAGCACCTCATCCCCTTCCGCATCCTGGACCGGGCCGGCAAGATCCGGAGCGCACCGCGCGACGCCCTGGTCGCCGACATCTCGACCGACGAGAACAGGGGCCGCCACTTCGGCCTGCTCCGGGCCATGGACAATTCCGGGGCCGTCGTCGGCATACTCATTTCCATCGCCTTCCTCAACGTCCTTGGCTACCGGCTCCTGTTCGCCCTGGCCGCCATCCCCTCGGTTATCGGCGCGATGCTCATCCTCCGGACCATCAAGGAACCCAAGACCGCGGGCAGCCGCGTCTTCAAGGGCCTTTCGTTTAAGGACATCGACAGGAACCTCGCCCTGTACATCGTCCTCAACGCTGTGTTCGCCCTGGGCACGTTCACCTATTCTTTCCTTCTCCTCTACGCCAAGTCGTCGGGCTTTAAGGCGGGGTTCATTCCCGTCCTCTACCTTGTTTTCTCGGCCTCCGCCGCTTTCCTCTCCTATCCGTTCGGCCGCCTTTCGGACAGGGTCGGCAGGAAGCCCGTCCTGTTCATGGCCTACGCCGCCTGGGCGGCGGTTTGCGCCGGAGTCGTCTTTGCCCGCAGTCTGGCCGCTATCGCCTTCCTCTTCGTCCTGTACGGCGTTCACAAGGCCGCGCTTGAACCGGTCCAAAAGGCCATCGTCGCCGAGCTCGCGCCCCAGCCCTTCCGGGCCAGCGTCCTCGGCGGGTTCCAAATGGTGATCGGTTTGTGCGCTCTGCCGGCTTCAGTTCTCGCCGGCTGGCTCTGGGACAAGACGGGGAAAACGACACCCTTCTACGTGTCGGCGGGGCTCACCGCGGTCGCGGCGATTCTGCTTCTCTTCGTCAAGGAAAAAAGGTCTATTCCTCTTCCTCGGGCTTGACCCGGCCTTCCCTGACGGCGTCGGCGATGATCTTCTGCTGGACGAGAGAGGGCGCTTCCTCGTAGTGGGAGAATTCCATCAGGTAGGAGCCGCGGCCGCCGGTGATCGAGGTCAGCGTGGGCTCGAAGTCGAGCATTTCCGACATCGGCACTTGGGCCTTGAGGACGCGCGACGTCCCTTTCTGCTCCATCCCCTGGACCTTGCCGCGGC
>MEXZ01000041.1:14379-17046 GCA_001773855.1 Candidatus Aminicenantes bacterium RBG_13_64_14 | reverse complement strand
GACAGGTTCCCAGGGGTCCGGGGGGCTAAGGGCGATATCCTTCGCCAAGCCGAATAGAGGACTTCCCCGAAATCGGGAGAAGAACCTTTTTTTTCGCCCCGATTTGTTATAGAACTGTGTCCGAAAGGCGGTGCCTGCCCATGAACGACAAGGCGTCCGTCCCCCCGTCTTCCGAGGGAGCGCCGACTCGTCATTACGGGATGGTCGCCCTCATTTTCCTGACCTTCTTCGTCATCTCGCTGGTGACAAATGTCATCAGCACCATCAATCCCGACGTCGGGCAGAGCTTTGGCCTCAACCTTACGTTGGTCGGCCTTCTGGCTTTTGCCTTCTTCATCGCCTACGGAGTCATGTCCATTCCGGCCGGCATGCTCCTCGAGAGGTTCCGGGAGAAGCCGGTCATGATCGCCGCTTTCTCACTGGCGGTTGCGGGGGCCATGCTGATCTCCCTTTTCCCCAGCTACCCGGTCTTCCTGCTCTCGCTGTTCTTGATCGGAGCCGGCATGGCCGCCCTCCAGGTGGCCATCAATCCCCTCCTCCGCGTCTCGGGCGGAGAAGAGCACTTTGCCTTCAATTCGGTCATGGCCCAGCTCATCTTCGGCAGCGCCTCCTTCCTCAGTCCGTTCATCTATTCCTACTTCGTCCGGAACATCGGGCAAGCCAGCGGCGAGGGCAAGCCCCTCATCGGGCTGATGTCAAAGCTCGTCCCGGCCGACCTTCCCTGGGTCTCCGTCTACTGGATCTTCGCCGTCATCCTCGTCGTTATGGTCGTGGTGATGACCGTCGTCAGGTTCCCGTCTGTCATCAAGAAGGAGGAGGAGCGGGCCGGCGCCTGGGCGACCCACAAGACGCTCTTCAAAAACAAAGTTGTCCTCCTATATTTCCTCGGCATCTTCACCTACGTCGGGACCGAGCAAGGCGTCTCGTTCTGGCTCTCCAAGTTTCTCAAGGTCTACCACGGCTATGATCCCCAGACGATCGGCGCCAGGCGGGTCGCTCTATTCTGGCTCCTGATGACCGTCGGCGGAATCCTCGGTCTTATTCTCCTCAAGCTCTTCGAGAGCCGGAAGGTCCTCGTCGGGTTCGCCGTCGCGGCCCTGATTTTTCTGAGCCTGGCCCTGTTCGGGCCGGGGCCGCTGGCCCTGGTCATGTTCCCGCTCATGGGCTTCGCCGCCTCGGTCATGTGGCCGATCATCTTCTCGCTGGCCCTGAACTCCGTTTCGAGCCACCACGGCTCGTTCTCCGGGATCCTCTGTACGGGCATCATCGGCGGGGCGCTCGTGCCCCCGGTCATCGGCGCTCTCGGGGATGCGTTCGGTCTCCGCCAGGGCATGTTCTTCCTCTATCTCACCCTCGGCTACATCCTGAGCATCGGTCTCTGGGCGAAGCCGATCATCCTCAACGAGACGATCGCCATGAAGAAGAAAAGGGAGGCGGCGTGAGCGAACCGGCCGTCATCGGCATCGACCTCGGCGGGACGAACGTCCGGGCCGGCCTCGTCGAAGGCGGCCGTCTCACCGACGTCCGGTCCGTCGCCGTCAGGAGCCAGGGCTCGGAGCGGGACGTGCTCGAGGACATGTTCAGCGCCATCGACGCGGTCATGCGAAAGGACGTGGCCGGGATCGGGGCCGGGGTCCCCTCGGTCATCGATCTCAAGGCCGGGATCGTTTACGACGTGCAGAACATCCGGTCCTGGAAAAAGGTCCCCCTCAAGGCCCATCTCGAGGAACGCTACCGTCTTCCCGCCTACGTCAACAACGACGCCAACTGCTTCGCCGCGGGCGAGAAATACTTCGGCAAGGCGAAGCCCTGCGACCACGCCGTCGGCCTGATCCTCGGGACGGGGCTCGGGGCCGGGGTCATCGCCAACGGCAGGCTCTACTCCGGGAGGAACTGCGGGGCGGGCGAGTTCGGCATGCTCCCCTACCTCGACCGGAATTTCGAGGCCTACGCCAGCGGCCGGTTCTTCGAGCGCGTCCACGGCGTCTCCGGCCGCGAGCTCTCCGGGCGGGCGGAGCAGGGCGATGAGCGAGCCCTCGCGATCTTCGCCGAATTCGGCGCCCATCTCGGAGAAGCGGTCAAGGCCATTTGCTACGCCGTCGACCCGGAGGTCATCGTCCTCGGCGGGTCGGTCAGCAAGTCCACCCGGTTCTTCCAGGCGGCCATGTGGGACGCGTTCCAGTCCTTCGCCTATTCCATCACCAAGGACGGGCTGAAGATCGATGTCTCGGAGACCGAGAACATCGCCATCCTCGGCGCCGCCGCCCTCTATTACGACGCCCTGGCGAAATAGCGCGCTTTATTATTTCTTTTGTTGACAGCCCTCCGGCCAACGGGTATTTTAGGAAACTCATGACGACTCGTCGATCTGAAGTGATGAACATGAACAGAACAGGAAAATGCCATATTAAAGTGGCGGCCGCGACGCTCGGCCTGCTGGCGGTCCTCGCCATCTGGCCCGTCCTCGTCCGCGGCGAGGAGAAAAAGCCGGGCCTTCTCGGCCCCTGGAAGGCCACAGCCGAACTCAGCTTCGTGGTCACGGGCGGCAACACAACGACTTCAGCTTTCAGCCTCGGCACGTCATTCAACCGGAAGTGGACGAATGACTCCCTCCTGTTCAAGTCCTACATCCTGAAGAGCAATTCCACGACGACAACCCGGACTGCC
>MEXZ01000041.1:12839-14330 GCA_001773855.1 Candidatus Aminicenantes bacterium RBG_13_64_14 | reverse complement strand
TATACATTGAGGCAATACGTGGGCCAGGACATGGCCTCGTTCGCCGGTCTTCGGTTCAGCCTCCTCGCCGACCAGAAGATCCTCGAAAACTCCTCCGTCTCGACCCAGTTCGTCTTGGACGACAACCTGAAGCGGATGGATGACTGGCGGTTCGATTGGACGAATTCGGTGTCGGCGTCCATCTCGAGGTCCCTGGCCCTCAAGATAAGCCTGCGGATGCTCTATACCTATATCCCCGCTCTCCAAAACCTTGCCCTCTTCGATCTCGAAGGCCTGCCGACCGGCCTCTTCGTCCAGGTCCCCCTAAAGAACCTCGACACGTTAATGACGACCTCGATCGTTATCAATTTCTAATTCTTGTTTGTTTGACCCCTTCTTGATTTCCTAGTATTATAGTCGAGAATACCGGGCGGAGGGCCCCGATGAAGAAACGCTATTGGCGCTGTTTTGTTTGCAACGACATCCACTGCGGCATCGCCCCGCCCGAGCTGTGCCCCACGTGCAAGGTCCTCAACGGCTACGTCGAGATCTCGGCGGAGGAGGCCCGAAGGATCCTCGGCGGCGGCCCCGGCGTCTCCCTGACGGCGGACGAGTTTCGGGCGGCCATCGAACGGTTCACGGCCGGCCACGAGTTCCAAGTCAACCCCGACCGCGAGAAGGTCGACCTGCTCGTCAAGGGCATTTTCGAGAACGAGCGCAATCACGGCCTCAAGTACTGTCCCTGCCGGCTGCGCTGCAAGGATTGGGACGAGGACCTGGGGATCGTCTGCCCCTGCAACTTCACCATCCACGAAACCTACAAGGGTGTTCCGGACGGGGAATGCTGGTGCGGACTCTTTGTCAGGAGGAAATGATGGCCAATCTATTCATGTTCCATGGGCGGGAATGCCCCCACTGTAAGAGGATGATGCCCCTCGTTGAGAAGCTCGAACAGGAGACCGGCGTCCGCTTCGACAAGCGCGAAGTCTGGCACGAAGAGAAGAACGCGGACCTCATGAGGTCCTACCGGCCCATCATCGCGGCCAAGTGCGGGGGTCAGCTCAAGGTCCCGGCATTCCTCAACCCCGACGCCAACGACGCCGTCTGCGGCGAGATGGACTACGAGAAGCTCAAGGACTGGGCGCTGAAGCAATCCTAGGAAGCGGCGGAGAAAGGATGAAGGTAGCCGTCGGCATGAGCGGCGGGGTCGATTCGTCCGTCGCCGCGCTCCTCATGGTCCGGGCGGGACACGATGTCTCCGGCGTCCTGATGAAGATCTGGCCCGGCCCGGACGCGCCGGGAGCCGTGAGGAGCGCCTGCTACGGCCCCGACGAGGCCGAGGACATCCGGGCGGCCGGGGATGTCTGCGCCCGGCTCGGCATTCCGCTTCACGTCTTCGACTGCTCGTCCGGCTACGAAGACCTCGTCCTCCGCTATTTCCGGGAAGGATATCTGGCCGGGACGACGCCCAACCCCTGCGTCCGCTGCAATCCGCTGGTCAAGTTCGGCATC
>MEXZ01000041.1:12547-12742 GCA_001773855.1 Candidatus Aminicenantes bacterium RBG_13_64_14 | reverse complement strand
TGCTGAAAAGGGCCGTCGATTCACGCAAGGACCAATCCTATTTTCTCTACCGCCTGTCCCAGAAACAGCTCGCAACAACCCTTTTCCCGCTGGGGGAACTCACGAAAATCCGGGTCCGGACGATCGCCCGGGAGGAGCATCTCCCCGTCCACGACAAGAAGGAGAGCCAGGATTTCTACGGCGGCGACATCGAGG
>MEXZ01000041.1:12440-12540 GCA_001773855.1 Candidatus Aminicenantes bacterium RBG_13_64_14 | reverse complement strand
CGGTCGGGACGGCCTCGAGGGCGACATCGTCGACAGCGCGGGGCATGTCCTCGGCAAGCACCGCGGCGTCTGGAACTACACCATCGGGCAGCGGAAGGGA
>MEXZ01000041.1:10529-12424 GCA_001773855.1 Candidatus Aminicenantes bacterium RBG_13_64_14 | reverse complement strand
CCGTCCCGCTCTACGTTGTCGCTATCGACGCAAAAAACAACAGGCTCGTCGTCGGCCCGGAAGAGGAGACCTACAAGCAGTCGTGCGTGGCCCGGGATTGCGCCTGGGTCATGGTCGAAAGGCTCGCTGCCCCGGCGGAGGTCCAGGTCAAGGTCCGCTCGGGCGGCCGGCTCGTCCGGGCGATGGTCTCACCGCTCGACGGAGGACGGACGCGGATCGTCTTCGCCGAACCCGTCTCGTCCGTCGCGCCGGGCCAATCGGCGGTCTTTTATCAAGAGGACATCGTCCTCGGCGGCGGCATCATCGAATCCGCGGCTTGACCCGCCCTTCCTATTTTCCACCATTCAATCCCCTTCGCGGGATTCCACGGACGTAAGTCCGTGGAGCTTCAGTGGTCGTGCCGGTGGCCGCTGTCCGGCCAATGACCGTGGACGTGGTCCGTCACTTCGTGGACGTGCCCGTGGACGTGCGGCTCCCGGACGTCCCCTTCGTGCGCGTGGTCATGATGAAGGTCCGAGTGGACATGGGCATGGGCGTGGGTCATCGGGTCGTGATGGTGGGCGTGGGCATGCTTTTCGCGGACGACGAGGGCCACGGCGGCAGCCATGACCAGGCCGGCCGCGGCCATGCCCGGCCTGACGCGGTCGCCAAGGACGAGGATCGAAGCCAGGGCCCCGGCGAACGGGGCGATGCTGAACAGGGCACCCGCCCGGAAAGCCCCCAGACCGTTCAAGCCCTTGATGAAAAGGACCAGGCTCAGTCCGTAGCCCAGCGCCCCGACCGCGAGCCCGGCGACGACAGGGAGCTGCGGCGAAACGCCTTGCCCCAGGGCGAAGGCCAGGCCCAGCGAGAACGCGCCCGAGACGAGTCCCTTGACCATGGCGATCTGGACCGGGTCCTTGCCGGAGATCTGCCGGGTGAGGTTGTTGTCGAGGCCCCATCCGGCCATGGCCGCCAGGATAAGGAGCGGCCCAGCCAGATCGAGCCGTCCCTGGCCGGAATTCCAGGAGAGGAGCACCCCGCCCGAGGTCATGAGAGCGAGGGCCGTCCAGACACGCCGCCCGGCGTTTTCCCGGAAAAGTAAAACCGCTATCAGCGCCGTGGCCGCCGCCTCGAAATTGAGGAGGAGCGAGCCGGCGAAGCCCGTGATCCGGCTGAGCCCGAGCATCAGGAGGATCGGGGCCGCTATCCCTCCGGCCAAGATGGCGCCGGCGAGCCAGGGGAGGTCATGTTTTTCGAGCGGTGCCTCCCCGGCGTACCCGCGGGTCAGGTTCCAGCGTCGGGCGCATCCGGCCGCTCCGCGGTAGACGGCGAGCCCCAGGAAAGCCCCGGCATAGAGAAGCCCGGCCAGTGCGATCGGAGGGATCCCGCCGAGGAGGAGCTTGGCCAGAGGCGTGCTCACGCCGAAGAGGACGGCGGAGGCGAGGACGGCGGAGAGAGGCTTGAACTTCATCATGCGGGCCTCCTCGTATCTTCCCGGCAATTATAGGCCAGCGCCCGCTGCGACACAACCGGCCCGTGCTTGTCCCGGTCGGGAGGACATTCACGGCTTGCGGACCCCTCTTGAGCCCGGCCGGGATTTCCGCTATAATAAGGTTTCGACTGTTCGATTTCGGTACACCCGTTGGCCCCGCGCCGGCAACACCCCGAACATCCCGACAGGCGTGAATCTTTGAAAGGCATCGTTCTATGAGCACCGACATCGCGAGAATGCGCAACATCGGCATCAGCGCCCACATCGACTCCGGCAAGACGACCTTGACGGAGCGGGTCCTCTTCTACTGCAAGAAGATCCACAAGATCCACGAGGTCAAGGGCAAGGACGGGGTCGGCGCGACCATGGACTCCATGGACCTCGAGCGCGAGCGCGGCATCACCATCACCTCGGCCACGAC
>MEXZ01000041.1:6954-10414 GCA_001773855.1 Candidatus Aminicenantes bacterium RBG_13_64_14 | reverse complement strand
TGCTCGGTCGGCGGCGTCCAATCCCAGACGATCACCGTCAACCGCCAGCTCCGCCGCTACAACGTGCCGTTTATCGCCTTCGTCAACAAGCTCGACCGGGTCGGGGCCAACCCCCTCAAGGTCCGCGAGCAGATCGCCGACAAGCTCGGCCACAACGCCGTCCTCATGCAGCTCCCGATCGGCCTCGAAAGCGCCTTCCGGGGCCTCGTCGACCTCATCACCATGAAGGCCCTCTACTTCGACGGGCCGGAGGGCGAGGACATCCGGATCGAGGAGATCCCGGCCGAACTCGCCGCCGAAGCCGCAGAGAAGCGCGAGGAGATGCTCGACGCCGTGTCCATGCATTCCGACGAGCTGATGGAAGCCGTGCTCGAAGGCCGCCCGACCGAGGAACTCGTCCGGGCCGCCGTGCGCCGGGGCGTCGTCGCCCGCAAGCTCGTCCCCATCTTCGTCGGCTCCGCCTACAGGAACAAGGGCATCCAGCCCCTGCTCGACGCCGTCGTCCATTACCTGCCCAACCCCTCGGAAGTCGAGAACCGGGCCATCGACCTCGACCGGGAGGGCGCCGAGCGCGTCCTCACCAACGACCCCGCGGCCAAGACGGTCGCCCTGGCCTTCAAGCTCGAGGACGGGTCCTACGGCCAGCTGACCTACATCCGCATCTACCAGGGCGGCCTGCGCAAGGGCGACGAGCTCGTCAATACCCGCTCCGGCCAGAAGATCAAGGTCGGCCGCCTCATCCGGATGCACGCTGATACCATGGCTGAGATCCAAGAGGCCGGGTCCGGCGACATCGTCGCCCTCTTCGGCGTCGAGTGCGCCTCGGGCGACACCTTCTGCAGCCCGGGCCTCAACCTGGCTATGACGGCGATCTACGTCCCCGAACCGGTCATCTCCCTGGCCATCGAGCCCGTGGACAAGAACGCCGCCGACCGGATGGCCAAGGCCCTCAACCGGTTCACCAAAGAGGACCCGACCTTCCGGACCCACGTCGACCCGGAATCCAACGAGACGATCATCCAGGGCATGGGCGAGCTCCACCTCGATGTCTACGTCGAGCGCATGAAGCGCGAGTACCGGGCCGAGGTTAAGACGGGCATGCCCCAGGTCGCCTACCGCGAAGCTATCGGCCAGAAGGTCGATTTCGACTACACGCACAAGAAGCAGACGGGCGGCTCGGGCCAGTACGCCCGGGTCATCGGCCGCCTCGAGCCCCTGGGCAAGGGCGCCTACGAGTTCTCGAACGAGGTCAGGGGCGGCCGCATCCCCCGGGAATTCATCCCCTCCTGCGACAAGGGCTTCAAGGCCGTCATGAAAAAGGGCCAGCTTATCGGCTTCCCCGTGACCGGCATCCGCGTCGTTCTGACCGACGGCCAGTACCACACCGTGGACTCGTCCGACATCGCCTTTCAGACCGCCGCCCAGGGCGCCTTCCGGCAGGTCTACGCCTTGGCCAAGCCCCAGATCCTCGAGCCCATCATGAAGGTCTCGGTCGAAGGGCCGACCGAGTTCGCCGGCAACGTCTTCGCCACGATCAGCCAGCGGCGGGGGACGATCGTCAGCTCGGTCGAGGACGGCACGTTTACGCGGGTGGACGCCGAGGTCCCGCTGAGCGAGATGTTCGGCTACTCGATGGTCCTGCGCTCGCTGACCCAGGGCAAGGCCGAGTTCACCATGGAATTCCTGAAATACGGCCGCGTGCCGGTCTACATCGCCGAGCTCCTGACGGAACAACACCTCGAAAAAAAGAAGAAAGAGTCCCAGAAATAACGGAGGAGACACTCATGACGCTCACGGTCAAGGAAGAACTCATCAAGCGCAGCCCCCTGAGGATCCTGGAGAAGTCGATCTCCGGCGGGCTGGGAAAGGGGAACATCGGCGTCCTGGCCAGCCGGAAGGGGGTCGGGAAGACGGCCTGCCTCGTCCACATCGCCACCGACAAGCTTCTCCAAGACAAACCGATCATCCACGTCTCCTACGCCAGCCGCGTAGACTACATCATCACCTGGTACGAGGACATCTTCAAGGAGATCGCCAAGAAGCCGAAGATGAAGTCCGCCCTGGACACCTTCGACGAACTCATCCGCAACCGGGTCATCATGAACTTCAAGCAGGACGGGGCCAAGACGGAACAGGTCCTGCGCAGCCTCGAGGCCATGATCGTCCACGCTAATTTCCGGGCCGAGACGGTCATCGTCGACGGCCTGGACTTCACCCAGGCCGGGCCGGAAGACCTCCGGAAATTCAAGGACTTCGCCGGGCGGCTCGGCCTCGAGGTCTGGTTCAGCGCCTCGCTCAAGAGGGACGAGCCCCTCTTCGACGACCGCGGCATCCCCTTCGAGCTGGCGGATTATCTGAGCGTCGTCGATGTCCTCATCTCCCTCCAGCACCACGGCGACCACGTCTATTTCAGCCTGGTCAAGGACCACGACCGGCTGGTCCCCAAGGACCTCCGGCTCAAGCTCGACCCGACGACGCTCCTTATCGCCAAGGACGTCCGCGCTCGGGCCCGGTCAAGGGACAAGCCTTCGGCTCGCCACTCGCCCGTGGCCTAAATCCACCGGCGAGTACTGCGGAAATGGACCCCCGGGCAAGCCCGGGGCCCCGGCCGCTGTAGACGCACCCGGCGCGCCGAGCCGCCTGGTCTGTTTTTGACTCGCCCCGGCTTGTGTGCTATATCTGCCCTCACGACGCTCGATCGCGCGGTTGCCAGCCATGATGCCAGGTGAAGAAGCCAGGATCGCCTTTCCGGAAAAGACGCGTCTGGCCATCATCGACCTCGACGGCACGCTTCTCAAGGGGATGAACGCGGAGCGGATATTCTACCTGCATCTTCTCGTCCACGGCCGGGTCGGGGTCATGCGGATGGCCGCGTTCCTGCTGACGCTCATCGGAGACACCTTGCGCCTGGGTATCCGCCGGGCGATCGCCACGAACGCCCGGATCCTCCGCGGCGAGACGCCGGAAGCGGTCCGGCAGTGGGCCCGCGAATTCGGCCGCGTCTTCCTCAGGAAGGCAGTCCCCGACGACCTCCGGGGCAAGATCCTCAGTCTCAAACAGGAGGGCTGCCGCATCGTCCTCCTGTCCGGCTCGCTCCAACTCCTCGTCGACCAGCTCAAAGAGCGGCTCGAAGCGGAGATCCTGATCGGAACCGACCTCGAGGTGGACGACGGCAAGCTGACAGGCCGGAAAACGGGTATTTTCCCCTACGGCCCCATGAAGGTCGATGCCCTTTTCCAGAAGATCGACCCGGGCGGTATCGACTGGTCCAGCTCCTGGGCCTTGGCCGACCGGAGATCGGACCTACCCGTCCTCGAGCTCGTCGGTCACCCGGTCGCCGTCCATTCGGACCGCAAGCTGCGCAAGCTGGCCCGGCAACGGAGCTGGGAGATCATCGGCTGAAACCTCAGAAAAGGTAGGCCAGGCCGGCGAACAGCCGCGTTTCCCGGCCGCCCGCCTC
>MEXZ01000041.1:5694-6941 GCA_001773855.1 Candidatus Aminicenantes bacterium RBG_13_64_14 | reverse complement strand
TTGCCCCAGCGGTGGATGCCCTCCAGGGCGAAATACACGCGAAGGGGGACCTTGGGCACGCGCCAGCCGGCCTTGAGGAGATAGCGAACCCGGGTGTCGACAACATTGCCATCGTCCAGGAGATCGGCTTGGAACCTGTCCAGGCCTTCGACGGAATTCCAGACGTGGGCGCTGACGAGGCCGCGGAGCGAGAGGTTCCGCCAATCCAGATCGACCCGCCCGGAAACGCTCCCCCCCAGGGCATAGTGATAGCCGTAATAGCTCAATGTCGTCTTCAGCCCCTCGATGGAGTGAACCGCGGAGTAGGCGTTGAACGCGTAGGCGTTCATCATGGCGAAATCGAGGTAGGCATCGGCCACGGCCCGGATCTTCAGGCCCCGGGAGAACCGCGTCCAGTCGACGACCGGCCCGGCGAGGTGGGCGACCGTCATCTTGTCCCGGAAATCCGTCGGGGTCGCGGGGGGAGGATCGAGGCGCACCAGAGCGCTCCGCGAATCGTAGAGGGTCGGCCTCTTCCGGACATAGGTCAAAGCGGAGCCCAAACCGATCGACAAGGCGTAGCCCCGGCCGAGTTCGTCGATCTTCTGCCGGTACATAGCCAGGCCAACGACCCGGGTGGAGAAGTTGACCTCTTCGTCCAAGCCGGTCCGCAGGTGTTCCTCGCCCGGAGGCCTTTGCCCCAAAGCCACATCGAGCACGAGCTCGCTCAGGGACGTGTCCCGGAGGGTCTTGCGCACCGTTCCGGGCCGGCCGTATTCCGGCGTGAGGATGATCTGCGTTTCGATAGCGACAAAGCCCGTGTCCATAGCGCCGCGGCCGGCCCCCGAGGTCCGTCTCCATCCGGCTGAGAGGACGAAGTCGTGCCAACCGGGATCGGAATAAACCTTCGAGCCCGGTTTCTTCCGGTCCAGCCACTTGTTGAACTTGAGGAAGGGGTTCATCCACCCAAGGAATCTCCGGACCGGAGACTTCTGGTGGGAAAAATAAGAGGAGAGCTGGAAAAAGGGCTCGCCCACGGTGTAGCCGCCTGATGCGGTCACGATCATGTCGTTGACCGAGATGACCTCCCGCCATTCCGAGACGTACTCGTAGAACAGTGACGCTCCGAAAGTCACCGCGAGGGATTCGGCCCAGGTCAAGTTGTTGGTCCTGGCCAGCTCGTAGTAGAGGGCCCCGCCCAAAACGTGCGTCCAATTGACGACGTAGGCGTTCGAGTCGAAGCGGATGGCCTCGGTCGTCAGGAAGCG
>MEXZ01000041.1:2740-5644 GCA_001773855.1 Candidatus Aminicenantes bacterium RBG_13_64_14 | reverse complement strand
CGCCGCGCCGGCAAGCGATAAGTCCCCGCGGACGGGGCTGTCGCAAAGCTCCTGAGGAGCCGCGACGGGAATTCCCAGGAGAAGGACCAAGGCGGCAAACCCCGCGGCCCTGGCTAGGAACTTATCTTTCATATCTTAGAGCTTTGAATTTCCCTTAAGAGGGAATAAAATATGCCATTCGATAAGCCGAGTCAAGCCATGTTCAAGTTATCGCAGTTAGGTCCGGACGCGGGCCCGCCGCCGTCGCGCCGGGCCCGCGTCCGGATCCTCGTCATGAGACTTCTCGGCTACGCCGGATTCGCCCTCTTCGTCTATCTCATCGTCAAGACGGGCCCGAAGGAGATCTTGAAAGCCCTCGGCCGCCTGAGCCTTCTCGAGATCGCCGCCCTCATGGGCCTCCGTTTCCTCTACTGGCTCATCCGGGCCCTGAACTGGCAGGCTCTCCTCATAGCCTCGGGAGAACGCGTCCCCTTCCGGGAGATCCTCGGCGCCCGGATCGCCGGCTACGCTGTAAGTTACCTGACCCCGGCCGGCAACATCGGCGGAGAAACAGCCAGGATCTTCTGTCTCGACTGCGTCGGGCGCAACAAGGCCCTGGCCACGGTCATCGTGGACAAGACCGTGGAATTCCTGGCCGGTCTATCCACGATCGCGCTCGCCGTCGTCTTCCTCATCACCGAGTTCGCCCTCCCCCGCCGTCAGAAGATCGGGCTCTTCGCCGCGATCGCCGCCCTCCTCCTCGTCCTCATTTTCCTCGTCCTCAAGCAGAGGCAGGGCTTATTCACCTGGGCCCTCGACACGCTGCGGAAGATCAAGATCCGCATCCCGTTCTTCGAGAACCGCCGGGACAAGATCCTCGAGACCGACGCCCATATCGCCGATTTCTATGGTGGAAACCGGCGTCTTTTTCTGGCCCTATTCGCGTCCTATTTCGCCCAGTCATGGCTCTGGGCCACGGAGATCTACCTGACCTTCCTCTTCCTCGGCGGGAACACCACGACGTTCTTTAAGTGCTTCCTGATCGTCACCCTGGGATCGTTCTATTCGTTCCTGCCCGTGCCGGGTTCGATGGGCGTCTACGAACTGACCTACGTCTCCCTGTTCGCCCTCCTCCGGATCGACATGCACGCCGGCATGGCCGTCATCCTCATCCGGCGGGTGGTGGGGCTCGCCTGGGCGGGCATCGGCCTCATTCCCCTGATGAAGAAAAGATCGGCGCGGCGGGTTATTGCGCCGGAGCCTTGCGACAGTCCCGTCATTGATACGGGGCCGGAACCTTGAGACAGTCCCGTCATCGTGACGGGGCCGAAACCTTGAGCTAGTCCCGTCACGATGACGGGGCCGGAGCCACCGCCTGGCCCCTGCCCTTCCTCAGAAATCTGATCAGCTTGATGACCGTGCCGAATGAGGCCATCAGGAAGACGCCGAGCAGAAATCCGTCCGGGCGTTGGAGCAGGGAGAAGACGAAGATGACGAAGACCGCGAGGCTCTTCGCTTCGGCGCCTTCTCCGCTCTTATCGGAACGGGTGTAGATGTTGTTGATGTAATACAGCGAAACCTGGAGAAAATAAAGGCCAATGGTGAGGAGCCCGAAGACGAGGATCCGGGTGTCCCCCGTGAACTTTGAATAGCCGAAGGATGCTCCCAGGAGGACGACGAAATCCGCGATCCGGTCCAAAAAAATGTCCAGATAGGCGCCGTAGCGGCTGGTCATGTTCTTGGCCCGGGCCAGCATGCCGTCGGCGCAATCGAAAATCATCGATATCATGGCCAGGACGCCCCCGAGAGTGAAGAAGGCGGGCTTCCCGAGGAAAAAGGCGAGCCCCGCAACCAGGCTGAATAGGAACGAGCATACCGTCAGCTGGTTGGGCGTCACCGAGGTCTTGAAGACGGCCCTGACGATGAGGGACGCGGGCGGACGGATAATGAAGCGGTCGATAGGCAGGTACTTATGGACGAAAGGGTATGACGAAACGTTCTTGAGCGCTTTCTGATATTCGAACGGAGTGTCGGGTTTGCTCATGTCGGCCTCGGACTTTCGGCCAGTTATATCCCACTCCCCTCCCCTCCGTCAAGAGGGCCTCGGGGATTATCCTCGGCCAGGTAAATAAATGAAAACGTTGTGGTATAATCTTGCTTATTCTCCCTGGAGGTGACGGCATGAGGAAAAGAGCCTGGCTCCCGGTCCTGCTCCTGGCGGTTTTCACCCTGTCCCTATCGGCGGCCTTCAAGAAGGAGGACGTCAAGGTCCACAAGCTCGACAACGGGCTCAAGATCCTGCTCGTCGAGGACCACAACATCCCCAGCGTCGCCCTCTACACCTTCTTCCGCGTCGGGTCGCGTAACGAACGGCCCGGACTGACGGGCGTTTCCCATTTCATCGAGCACATGATGTTCAACGGGACGCCGAAGGTCGGCCCCGGCGAGTTCGACCGGCGGATGGAGTTCCAGGGCGGGCGCAACAACGCCTTCACCTCGGACGACATGACGGGCTATACGGACTGGTTCCCGCCCGCCGCCCTCGAAGCCATGATCGAAATGGAGGCCGACCGGATCCAGGGGCTGGCCCTCGTGCCCGAGGTCTTCGAGTCCGAACGCGGCGTCATCGCCTCGGAGCGCCGGCTCGGCGTCGAGAACGACAACGACGCCATCCTCAACGAGAACGTCCGGGCCACGGCCATCATGGCCCACCCCTACCACTGGGACGTCATCGGCTGGATGAGCGACATTCTGAGCTGGCGCCGCGACGAGGTCATGGCCTACTACCGAACCTATTACGCCCCGGGGAACGCCATTCTCATCGTCGTCGGCGATATCGACCCGGCCAAGACCCTCGGGCTCATCCAGAAATACTATGGGCCGGTCAAGGCGTCGCCAGCCCCGCCCCCGGTCAGCACGGTCGAG
>MEXZ01000041.1:0-2730 GCA_001773855.1 Candidatus Aminicenantes bacterium RBG_13_64_14 | reverse complement strand
TGGGGATGAAGACCGTCATCGTCCGCAAGGAGGCCCAAGCGCCGTCCTTCCTGGCCGTTTGGCACGCCCCGAGCGCCAAGGACGCCGATTTTCTGCCGCTCGCGATCCTGGCCAAGCCCCTCCTCGAGGGCGAGAGCAGCCGTCTCTACCGGCGCCTCGTCCGCGAGGAAGAGCTGGCCATCGATGTCGGCGGCGGCATCCAGGAGACGATCGATCCGCTCCTCTTCTCCATCGACGTCAAGCCCCGGCCGGGTGTCGACCTCGACAAGATCGACCGGATCATCGAGGAGGAACTGGCCAAGGTCAAGGCCGAAGGCATCACGCCGCAGGAATACGCCAAGGCCATGAACATCATCCGGAACGACTTCTACATGAGCCTGCAGACGATCTCCGGCAAGGCCGGCCAGCTCGGCTCGACCGAGCTCCTCTACGGCGATTTCGCCAAGCTCTTTACGGTCATGGACGACTACGCAGCGGTCAAGATCGACCGGATCAAGATGGCTGCCGGGATATATTTCACGGCGAACAACAAGACCGTCGGAAAGCTCATCCCCGAGGGAGGTGCGAAATGAAACGCCTCATCGGCACGGCGCTCGTCCTCGTCCTCTTCGTCCTCGGCGCGGCGACCCTCCTTCCCGGAGCGGCCCGGCAGCTGCCGGCGCCGGAGAAATTCGTCCTCAAGTACGGCCTCACCGTCTACTACCTCAGGAATTCCGACCTGCCGATCGTGAGCTTCCGGATGGTCATCCGGGGCGCCGGCTCGGCCTACGAGCCCCCGGCGGCCGAAGGCGCGGCCGGCCTGACGACGTCCCTGATGATGAAGGGGACTTCGAAGATGGGCGCCGACGCCATCGCCGAGGCCCTCGACTTCATGGGTGCGAACTTGGGCATCACCGCGGCGGAAGAATACGCCCAAGTCTACGGGGATAGCCTGGCTGAGCATTTCCCCCGCCTTATGGAGATCGCCTCCGGCTGCCTGACCGACCCGGCCTTCTCCGCCGACGAGTTCGAGAAGGAACGGTCCCTGACGATCGACGGTCTCAAGTCCGCCAAGGACAACCCCGGGTCGGCCGTCCGCTATTACTTCCAGAAGGCCTATTTCGGAGGCCACCCGATGGGCTATCTCGCCTCGGGCACCGAGACGTCCCTCAAGACGATGTCGGCCCAGGCGGTGAAGGATTTCTACAAGAATCATTTCCGGCCCGACAGGGCCGTCGCGGCCGTGGTCGGCGACATCGACAAGGCGAAGCTCGTCCCGCTCCTGGAAGGGACGATCGGCCGGATGACCAACCCGGCCGGCGCGGCGCTCTCGGATGCGATCCCGGCCCTCCCCCGGCCGAAGGGCCGCAAGCTCCTGCTCGTCGACAAGCCCGACGCGACGCAGGCTTATTTCATGCTCGGGGCGCCGGGCTACGCCATGGGGGACAAGGTCACCGCCGCGGCCTCGGCCATGAACACGCTCTTCGGCGGACGCTTCACTTCCTGGCTCAATACCGAGCTTCGGATCAAGAGGGGCCTGACCTACGGGGCAGGGAGCAACGCCCGCACCTGGGCGGCGGGCGGGTTGTTCACCATCAGCTCCTACGCCAAGAACGACAAGATCGGCGAGATGCTGGACATCGTCTTTGCCCTGCTCGAGAAGGGGGCGAAGGAGGGGTTCTCTGCGGAAGAGCTCGAAAGCAGCCGCAATTACATCCTCGGCCAGTTCCCGCCGACGCTCGAGATGAACGCCAGCAAGGCCGGCGCCTACGTCCGGCTGGCCTTCTACAAGCTGGGCTTCGACCAGTACGACAAGTATCTGAACGAGGTCGGCCGGCTCACGCCGGCCTCGGTCAAGGCCGCGGCCGCGGCGCTCCTTCCCCAGGAGGACTTCGTGCTAGTCGTCGTCGGCAAGGCGGCGGATATCCGGCCCCTGCTCGCGAAATACGGGACCTGGCTTGAGAAAAAGATCACCGACCCCGATTTCTAGGCCGGAGACGCGGACGGGGCGGAGGAAAGAAGGAACCATGACAGCTCGAAAACGCATGGCGGCGGGCCTGCTCGTCGGGGCCCTGGCCGGGCTGTTCGGGTCCCTCGCGGCCCAGGAAAAGGTCGCTCTCCGGTTCGCCCCCGCCGAAGGCACCCGGCTGACTTACACGCTGACCAGCGTCGTCAACGTGGACGGTAAAAGCTTCCTCGGCAAAGATCTGGCGCTCAACGCCGATTCCCGCGGGGAGATCCGGCTGTTCGCCAAGCCGTCGACCCACGAGACCGTCCGGGCCGACCTGACCAGTCCCGGCATCGAGGTCAACGTCCGGCTCACCGACCGCGTCCTCGCCCAGAAGCTCGGCACGACGGAGGGCGAGGCCCTCGAGGTCGTCTTCAACCGGACGGGCAAGGTCGAGTCCATCCGCAACCCCGAAGCCCTCGGCTCGGGAAACCCGTTCAACATCTCCATCCCCCAGATCCTGCGCGATTATTTTCCGGCCTTCCCCGTCCAGCCGGTCGGGCGCGGCGACACCTGGACGGAAAGCCGGCGTCTGACCATCCCCTTCCAGGGACTCGACCTCCAGGTCAATTTGGTCATTGATTACACGCTCGACGACGTCATCCCCACGGACGACGGGCGGCTGGCCCTGGTTTCCGCCGTCTACCGCGTCGCCGTCTCGGGGGCCAAAGACCTCGGGGACACCCAGGGGGTCTTCGAGGGCCAGGGCGCGGGCGCGGGCAGCCTCCATTTCCACGTCGACA
>MEXZ01000040.1:4628-4749 GCA_001773855.1 Candidatus Aminicenantes bacterium RBG_13_64_14 | reverse complement strand
GAAGATCTTGGGCCAGGCCGACGGCATCCTCGTGCCCGGAGGGTTCGGTATACGCGGCATCGAAGGAAAGATCAAAGCCGTAACCTACGCTCGGCGGAACAAGATTCCCTACTTCGGGATT
>MEXZ01000040.1:4306-4588 GCA_001773855.1 Candidatus Aminicenantes bacterium RBG_13_64_14 | reverse complement strand
ACCGCCATCGTTATGAATTCAACCCCGCCTTCCGGCGGCGCCTGGAGTCGGCCGGCCTGGTCATCTCGGGCGTCAACCCCGAGCACGACCTCGTGGAGATCGTCGAGCTTCGGGACCACCCCTGGTTCCTGGGATGCCAGTTCCATCCCGAGTTCCAGTCCAAGCCGCTCGAACCCCATCCGCTGTTTAAGGATTTCATCGGAGCGAGTCATGCCCATCGTCTCAAGAGAAGTCGTCCTCGGACCCGCGGTTAAGGCCGGCGGCCGGAACCCGCTGTTTCTC
>MEXZ01000040.1:0-4278 GCA_001773855.1 Candidatus Aminicenantes bacterium RBG_13_64_14 | reverse complement strand
GCGACCACGCTCGGCTGATCGCCTCCGAGCTCGCCGCGATCTCGCGGAAGCTCGGAGTGCCCTTCGTTTTCAAGGCCTCCTTCGACAAGGCCAACCGCTCCTCGCTCCGCTCCTACCGCGGCCCGGGGCTTGAGGAAGGCCTCAAGATCCTCGAGGCGGTCAAGGGAGAGTTCTCCGTGCCGGTGCTGTCCGACGTCCACGAGGCCGGCCAGGTCGCCCGGGCGGCCGAGGTCCTGGACGTCCTCCAGATTCCCGCCTTCCTCTGCCGCCAGACCGACCTGCTCCTCGAAGCAGCCCGGACGGGAAAGCCCCTCAACCTGAAGAAGGGACAGTTTCTCGCGCCCGGCGACATGCGCCACGCCGTGGACAAGGTCCTGAGCCGGGGCAACGACCGGATCCTGCTCACGGAGCGGGGCACGTCCTTCGGCTATCATGATTTGGTGATGGACATACGGTCGATCCCCATCCTCAAGTCCCTGGGTTTCCCCGTGGTCCTCGACGCCTCCCACAGCGTCCAGCGTCCGGGAGGCCTGGGTGACGCCTCGGGCGGCGACGCGGAGTTCATACCGCTCCTGGCCAAGGCCGGCGTGAGCGCCGGCGTCGATGGCCTGTTCATCGAGGTTCACGAGGCGCCGGAGAGGGCGCTCTCGGACGGAAGGAATTCCCTGCGCCTCGGGGACCTCGAGAAGCTGCTCGGGACCCTCCTCGCCGTCCGCCGGGCCGTCACGGATACGGAGTCTCCATGACCAACAAGGAAATCATCGCCATCGGCCGCCGGGTCCTCGAGATCGAGTCCGATGCGCTTGCGGAGCTGGCCCCGAAGGTCGACGAGAGCTTCGCCCGGGCGGTCAAGCTTCTGGCCCTCTCGCGGGCGCGCATTATCGTCACGGGCATGGGCAAGTCCGGATTGGTCGGCCGCAAGATCGCGGCCACCCTGGCCTCGTGCGGGACGCCGGCCCTCTTCGTCCATCCGGCCGAGGCGGGGCACGGCGACCTGGGCATGATCCTCAGGAACGACGTCGTCCTGGCCGTCTCCTACAGCGGCGAGACGCGCGAGATCGTGGGGCTCCTCGACTTCATCAAGCGCATCGGCGTCAAGCTCATCACCATCACAGGACACCCGCAGGCGAAGATCGCCCTCTACAGCGACATCGTCCTCGACGCCCGCGTGGAAAGAGAGGCGGAGCCCTCGGGCCTCGTGCCCACGGCGAGTTCCACGGCCGCCCTGGCCGTGGGCGACGCCCTGGCCGTGGCCTTGATGAAGGTCAAGGGCTTCAGCGAGAAGGACTTCGCCTCGGTTCACCCGCGCGGCGCGCTTGGCAAGAAGCTGCTGCGCGTCGAGTCGATCATGCACCGGGGCAAGGACATCCCGCGAGTCCAAGCGACGACCCTCATGAGCCGGGCCGTGGAGGTCATGTCGTCCAAGAAGCTGGGGATGACCTGCGTCCTCGACTACCGGGGCGCGCTCCAGGGCGTCATCACCGACGGCGACCTGCGCCGCCTGCTGCAGAAGCACGGCGCGCGGGCCATGCGCCTGACGGCGGAGAAGGGAATGACCCGCAACCCCGTGGTCATCGACCGCAACGAGCTGGCCACCAAGGCCTTGAACCTCATGGAGGAGCGGAAAATCACTTCGCTCGTAGTCCGGGACGCCCGGGGTCGCGTGGAGGGTGTCGTCCATCTCCACGACCTGTGGCGGACCGAGATGTTCTGAGGAACGGCCAGGGATCGATAGGATAGGAAGGGGGAACCGTGAACGTCAATCCCGCCATTTTCAGGGAATACGATATCCGGGGCATCGTGGATAAGGACCTGACGCCCGGGGTCGTCGAGGCCCTGGGCCGGGGGCTGGGCACCTATTTCCGGCGGCACAACGCCCGTGAGGTCGCGGTGGGCCGGGACGTGCGCCTGAGCTCGCCCTCCTATTTCGTGGCGCTGGCCCGCGGGCTCCTGTCCACGGGCTGCGACGTCGTGGACCTGGGCGTCGTCCCCACGCCCCTGCTCTACTTCGCCATCTTCAACAACAGGAAGGAAGCGGGGGTCATGATCACGGGCTCCCACAACCCGCCCGAGTACAACGGCTTCAAGGTCATGCTGGGCGAGGAGGCCGTCTTCGGCCCCATGATCCAGGAAATCGGCGGGATCGTCCGGAGCGGCGATTTCGTCGAGGACCGCCCGGGCCGGCGCTCGACGCTCGACGTCGTGCCCGAGTATCAGGCTCATCTTCTGGGGAACCTCAAGCTCGAGCGGCCGCTCAAGGTCGTCGTGGACGCCGGCAACGGGACGGGAGGTGTCGTGGCCGTCCCGATCTTTGAGAAGCTGGGCGCCGAAGTCATCCCCCTCTTCTGCGACATGGACGGCCGATTCCCCAACCATCATCCCGACCCGACCCTGCCCGAGGCCATGCAGCACCTCATCCGCAAAGTGGCCGAAACGGGCGCCGAGGCCGGCATCGCCTTCGACGGCGACGCCGACCGCATCGGCGTCGTGGACGACAGGGGGAAAATCCTCTGGGGCGACCAGCTCATGATCCTCTTCGCCCGCGACATCCTGTCGAGGCAGCCCGGGGCGGCGGTCATCGCCGAGGTCAAGTCGAGCAAGCTCCTCTTCGAGGAGGTGGCCAGGCTCGGCGGACGTCCGATCATGTGGAAGACGGGCCACTCCCTGATCAAGAAGAAGATCAAGGAGGAGCGGGCGGCCCTGGCCGGCGAGATGAGCGGGCACATTTTTTTCGCCGACCGCTACTTCGGGTTCGACGACGCCATCTACGCCTCGGGCCGGCTGCTCGAGATCCTGTCCCGGACGCGGCGCAGTCTTTCGGAGCTCCTGTCCGACCTGCCGGTCACCTACAGCACCCCAGAGATCCGGGTCTACGCCTCGGACGAGGTCAAGTTCAAGATCGTGGACGAGGTGAGGCGGGCGCTCGCCGGCCGCTACCCGGTCGTCGACATCGACGGCGTCCGGGCCGAGTTGCCCGGCGGCTGGGCCCTGGTGCGGGCCTCGAACACCCAGGCGGTGCTCGTCATGCGCTTCGAGGCCGAGACGCCGGAGGCTTTGGCCGCCATCCAGAAAGAGGTCAAGGCGGAGGTCGAGGCGGTCATCAAGGGGCTGAACGGCGGCGGAGCATGAAACTCGACATCCGCGTGGTTGTCATGGCCGGCGGGAGCGGCACGCGTTTCTGGCCGCTCAGCCGCGGAAGCCGGCCCAAGCAGTTTCTGCCCATCGCGGGCGAAAGGTCCATGCTGGAGGAGACCGTGGAGCGGCTCCTTCCGCTCGTTCCGGCGCGGAAGATTTTCACCGTGGCCGATGCGGCCAAGACCCGGACGATCCGCCGGCTGCTCCCGGGATTCCCGGCCCGGAACCTCCTTGTCGAGCCCGAGGGCCGGAACACGGCGCCATCGCTCGTCCTGGCCACGGCGCGCATCCACCTGGACAATCCCGAGGCGGTCGTCGTCGTCCTACCCTCGGACCACCTCATCCGGCCGGCCGATCTCTTCCGGAGACAGCTCGAGGCCGGGTGCCGGGCCGCGGCCGAGCGAGGAGTCCTGGTCACCTTCGGCATCCCTCCCACGTTTCCCTCCACGGGCTACGGCTATATAAAAGCCGCGGCCAAACCCGCGGGCCGGGTCAATGGCTTCCCTTATCATGAAGTCCGGTCTTTCGAGGAAAAGCCGCCGCTCGAAAGAGCCCGCCGGTTCGTCCGCGCCGGGACCTACACCTGGAACTCGGGCATGTTCATCTGGCGGGCGGACGTCTTCGCCGGGAAGCTGAAAAGGCATTCTCCGGAGTACGCCCCCGGCTGGGACAGAATGCTCGCCGCTCTCCGGAAGGATGACCGTCGGGCGGCGAACGCCGCGTTCAAGACGATGCCGGCAAAATCCATCGACTACGCCCTTATGGAGAAGGCTTCCGGCGTGCTCGTCCTTCCGGCCCGTTTCGGCTGGTCGGACGTCGGCGCCTGGTCGTCGCTCCTCGACGTCTGGCCCCGCGACGAGCGGGGCAATACCGCGCGCGGCGAGATCCTGGCCCTGGATGCCTCGGGGAACCTCATTTACAACCCGGGCCGGTTCACGGCCCTGATCGGCGTCGATAATCTCATCGTCGTCGAGACGGGCGACGCCCTGCTCGTCTGCCGCCGCGACCAGGACCAGCGCGTCAAGGACGTCCTCGCGAATCTCAAGCGCCGCAAGAAGGGGTCGCGTCTACACTTTCCACTTTTTTAATCGGCCAACTTTCTGCCTCGAAATAAACCTCGCCGATCATTTGTGTCCCAGGATT
>MEXZ01000039.1:16425-19831 GCA_001773855.1 Candidatus Aminicenantes bacterium RBG_13_64_14 | reverse complement strand
GATGCCGTCTGTCGGCTTCGGGTCGACGACGAGGTTCTCCAGATCATCGACTTTCTTGAAGGCCAGGCCGATCGTCGGGAATGCCGGCTTCTCCTCCTCAGGCAGGCCGAAGACGTAGTCGCCGAGCGCCCGCGAGACCGTCAGGCTCTTCTTCCCGGCCGGGATGGCCACGGCGATGACCGTCTTCGACGGCAGCTTCGACCTCTCGAAAGCCCGGCGGTTGAGCCCGAGGTTGTAGAGGAGATGGCCGGAACCGACGCAGACGACGACGCGCCGTCCCTCGCTCTCCGCGGCCCGGACGGCGTTCGCCCCCATGACCTCGTCCCAGGCCGATTGGGACCTGTAGAGCCCTTCGAAGACGGAGTCGAGGCCCGGCCCCTTCATCGCGTGGGGGATGTCGGAGGACTCGAAGACCGTCCGGATGAGCGTCCGGTGGTCCTGGTTGCTGACGTCGGGCGTCCCCGGGATGAGCGCCTTTTCCTCTTCGCTCAAGGCGTCCCAGCCCCTCATCCGGATCTTGGTGATGATCTCGCGGGGGATGTTCAGGGCGTAGATCGGCAGGCGGTGCTCCCGGGCGAAGTCCAATATTTTTTCGTAGTATCCGAAATTGAAGTTCCAGTTGACGTACCAGCGGATCTCGCGGATGAACTCGTCCTTGGTCAGGAGGCCCGCGGTCCACTTGTTGAGCGCCTCCTGGACGGTCACAGGCAGCATCTCGAGGCCAACGGCCAGGTGCCGGTCCTTGGCGTAGAGAGCCCGGAGGACTTGGAACTGGATCTCGTGCATGGGCAACGAGTTGTGGGTCTCGCCGACGTGGACGATGCGGCTCGCCATCATGTCCCGGATCATGCGCTCGAAGCCGACGGCCGCGCCCGTCTCCCCGGACAGGATGGCGCCGACGCCGACCTCCATGACCTTGTCCTTGAGCTTGGGATTCCCGATCTTGAGCGTCAGCGTCGGGTCGGGCTTATCGGCGGGATCATCGCCCGGGTCCTGGTCCTGCGCCTGCGGGGCGGCCGGCTGAGCCTGAACTTGGGCTTGGGCCTGCGCATAGACCGCGCCGAGAAGCGAGACTGCGACGATGAGACATGGGATGCCGCGCTTGATCGGGATCATTTCGCCCTCCGTTCGGGGATTCCCCCCGTATCATATCCGCGGCCCATCGGAGAGTCAACGCGGCGGGCCTTTTCACGCGGGCCGGAAAGCGATACAATCGAGGACCGACCGTTAGGGAAAAGCGCTTGGCCGAAGAAAACGCCGAAGATAAAACCGAGACAAAAAAGACCATCCGGACGTTCGCCGTCGCCTCGTTCCTCAACGACATGGGCTCGGACATCATCTACCCCATCTGGCCGCTCTTCGTCACCCAAGTCCTCAAAGCCAACATGGCCGCACTGGGCTTCCTCGACGGCCTGGGCGAGGCCCTCGTCTCGCTGTCCCAGGCGGCTTCAGGGTTCATTTCGGACAGGATCCGAAAACGCAAGGTCTTCATCTGGATCGGCTACCTCTGCGGCGCTTTTTCGCGGCTCGGCTATGCCGCTTCTTCGGTGTGGCAGCACCTCATCCCCTTCCGCATCCTCGACCGGGCCGGCAAGATCCGGAGCGCCCCGCGCGACGCCCTGGTCGCCGACATCTCCACGGACGAGAACAGAGGCCGCCACTTTGGCCTTCTCCGGGCCATGGACAACTTCGGGGCCACGGCCGGCATCCTCATTTCCATTGCCCTCTTTAACGTCCTCGGCTACCGGCTCCTCTTCGCCCTGGCGGCCATCCCCTCGGTCATCGGCGCGACTCTCATCATCAAGACCATCAAGGAACCCAAGACCGCCGGCAGCCGCGTCTTCAAGGGGCTTTCTTTCAAGGACATCGACAGGAACCTCGCTCTCTACATCGCGCTAAACGCGGTCTTCGCCCTGGGCGCTTTTACCTATTCGTTCCTTCTCCTCTACGCCAAGTCGTCGGGTTTCAAAGCGGGGTTCATTCCCGTCCTCTACCTCATCTTCTCGGCCTCCGCCGCCTTCCTTTCCTACCCCTTCGGGAGGCTGTCCGACCGGATCGGCCGGAAACCCGTCTTGTTCATGGCCTACGCCGCCTGGGCGGCGGTCTGCGCCGGAGTCGCCTTCGCCCGCGGCCTCCCGGCCATCGCCTTCTTGTTCGTCCTCTACGGCGTCCACAAGGCCGCCCTCGAACCGGTCCAGAAGACCATCGTCGCCGAGCTCGCGCCGCAGCCCTACCGGGCGAGCGTCCTCGGCGGCTTCCAGATGGTCATCGGGTTGTGCGCCCTGCCGGCTTCGCTCCTCGCCGGCTGGCTCTGGGATAAGGTCGGGAAGACTACGCCCTTCTATGTGTCGGCGGGGCTGACCGCGGCGGCCGCGCTGATGCTGCTCTTCGTCAAGGAGAAACCCCGGCAAAACCCGGGCCCGGCCTGATCAGTCTTCCTCTTCCTGCCTGACCCGGCCTTCCTTGACCGCTTCGGCGATGATCTTCTGCTGGATGTGCGATGGCGCTTCCTCGTAATGAGAGAATTCCATGAGGAAGGAGCCGCGGCCGCCGGTGATCGAGGTCAGCGTCGGCTCGAAGTCGAGCATCTCCGACATCGGCACCTGGGCCTTGAGGACGCGCATCGTCCCCTTCTGCTCCATGCCCTGGACCTTGCCGCGCCGTCCGTTGAGGTTGCCCATGATGTCGCCCATGTAGGTCTCGGGCGTGTAGATCTCGACGCTCATGACGGGCTCGAGGATCGTCGGCTTGGCCTCTTTCATGGCCTTCTTGTAGGCCTTGGTGGCGGCGATCTTGAAGGCGATGTCCGAGGAATCGACGTCGTGGTAGGAGCCGTCGTAGAGGATGACCTTGAAGTCCACGGCTGGGTAGCCGGCCAGGACGCCCTTCTTCCGCGCCTCGAGGATGCCCTTCTCGACGGACGGGATGAAATTGCGCGGGATGGAGCCGCCGAAAACTTTGTCCTCGAACTCGAAGTCCTTGCCGCGGGCGAGCGGCTCCATCTTGATCCAGACGTCGCCGAACTGGCCGCGGCCGCCGGTCTGCTTCTTGTGCCGGCCCTGGACGTCGGCCTTGCCTTTGATCGTCTCCTTGTAGGAGATCTTCGGCGGCTTGAGGTCGACGTCGACGTTGTAGCGCTTCTTGAGCCGTTCGGCGATGATCCGGACGTGGAGCTCGCCGTTACCGGAGATGAGGAGCTGGGCCGTGTCCGGGTCGCGGTCGAACCGGACCGTCGGGTCTTCCTCGGTGATCCGGTGCGTCGCCGCGGAGATCCGGTCCTCGTCGGCCCGGGTTTTGGGCTCGATGGCGAACGAGATGGACGGTTCGGGGAATTTGATCGGCGCGAAGGAGATCCCGGCGCCCTTGGCGCACAGCGAATCGCCGGTCGAAGTGACTTTGAGCTTGG
>MEXZ01000039.1:11825-16393 GCA_001773855.1 Candidatus Aminicenantes bacterium RBG_13_64_14 | reverse complement strand
CCCGCGGATATCTGCTCCTTGCCCTGGAGGTAGAACAGCCCGACGAACTTCTCGTCGGTGTCGCGCGTCACGTTGGCGACACTCCCGTCGGGGTTCATCCGGCCCGAGAAGATCCTCATCAGGGAGATCCGGCCGGTGTAGGGGTCGGAAATGGTCTTGAAGACGAGGGCCGAGAACGGCGCGTCAGGGGACGGCTGGATAGCCTGGTCCTGTCCTTTGACCATAGCTTTGACGGTTTCCCTTTCGACCGGCGACGGCAGATAGGCGATCATGCCGTCGAGGAGCAGCTGCGCGCCGGTATTGGTCAGCCCCGAGGCCGCGAAGACGGGAAAAAGCTGCCGGCCGAGGATGGCCCTCTTCAGACCGTCGCGGAACTCGTCGGGCGAGAGCTCGCCCTGCTCGAGGTATTTCTCCATGAGCTTCTCGTCGCTCTCGGCGACCATCTCGATGAGCTCGCGCCGCCGCTTCTCGACATCGGCCTGCATGTCGGCGGGCACCGCGGCTTCTTTGAACTTGCCGCTTTCGTCCTTCTCGAAGAGGTAGGCCTTGCCGGCAATGACGTCGACGACGCCGCTGAAGTTCTTTTCCTCGCCGATCGGCAGCTGTACGGGGATCGCCTGGCGGCCGAAGAACTGTTGGACGGCCTCCAAAGCCCGGCCGAAGTTCGAATTCTCGCGGTCGAGCTTGTTGATGACGATCGTCCGGGGCAGGCGGTGTTCCTCGAGCATGCCCCAGACTTTTTCCGTGCCGACTTCGACCCCGGCCACCCCGCAGACGACCACCGTCGCCGCGTCCACGGCACGGAGGGAGGCCTTGGTGTCCCAGAGGAAGTTGCTGTAGCCGGGAGTGTCGACGATATTGACCTTGTGGTCCTTCCACTCACAGAAGCAGACCGCGGCGTTGATCGAGATTTTCCGCTCGATCTCGTCGGGGTCGTAGTCCGTGACCGTGTTGCCCTTGTCGACCTTGGTCAGGCGGCCCGTCGCACCCGTATCGAACAGGAACGCGGCCGCGAGCGACGTCTTCCCCGACGAGCCGTGCCCGACCAGGGCGATATTCCGGATTTTGTCGACAGCGTAGTCTTTCATCCTCGAGCCTCCTGGGATTCTCGGAAAAGCAGAAAGGTTATTCTACCCAAATTCGGGCTTTTCCTCAAGCTAAAAACGAGCTTCCCGGCCGGGGAGGCCCCTATTTGACGCCCGGGTCGAAATTCTCGACCAGCCAGATGTCTGACTGGCTTTTTCCGACCTGAAATATAAACCTTTTGCCGTCCGCCGTCATGCTGACGTAGAAATGGCTCGGCGCCCCCTTTTCCTGGTCGACGGAGGTCACGAGGACGGTCTTCGAACTCCCCTTCTCCGCGTCGATGGCGATGATCTCCAGCGTCTGAACCATTTGGATCGCGGCGTAGATCCCTCGGCCGTCAGATGTCCATCCCACGGGCAAATGGTTTCCTGGATACAGGGACCTCCGCTCGCCGGTCTTTGGTGAGAGGATCCAGATCCCGCGCGAAGAGCCCCGATTCCAGAAGACGGCGATCTTGTTTCCGTCCGGCGAATATCGCGGATTGAAAAGCCAGCCGCCTTCGTTCTCTTTGATCAGGAAATCGACCTGCCCCGACACAGGGTCGATCATCCCGATGTTGCGATTCCCGAGCGTTTGATAGAGGATCCGATCCCCCGGATCCCAGGCCAGCGCATAGCCACCGACCTCTCCGGCGCTGAAAGGAACAGGGCTCTCCCCCTTGGAGCCGACTTTCCAGACCCGCGCCATTCCTCCTTCCATGGAAATAAAGGCGATCTCCCGGCCGTCGGGAGACCAGGCGGAGCCGTAATTCATGGAATTCAGGAAGGTGAGCTGCCGGGCGGAACTGCCGTCGAGCGGCATGACGAAAACCTCGGCCGTCTTGCCGGTGGCCATGACGAACGCCACCTGCTTTCCGTCGGGCGAGATGTTCGGCAATCGATTGAGCGATGTCCCCGTTGTCAGGGCCGAAGCCCTCACGGCCCGATCTTGGCCTGAAGCCGGGGACTCAGCTTGCCAAAGATGGCCGGTCGTGAGCAGACGACTATAGGCCAGTCTCTTGCCGTCGCTCGAGACCGAGAAAGAAAAGCGAGTTTGCAGTTCGGGGAGGACGAGCGACGCCGGCCCTGACGGCCCGCCCGTCTTGGACGAGATGGCGATCTTCCATAGATCCATGGATTGCTCGGTCCCCTGAAGATAGTAGACCGCGTCTCCTTGGGAAGACCAGCGCAGGGATTCTATGCGGGACGTCCCAGCGACAAGATCTTGTTGTTGGCTCCCATCGGTCCGGATCGTCCTCAGGGCATACTCTCGCTTGTCATTGATGGCCGCGAAAGCCAAACGATCTCCGACCGCCGCCCAATCCAGATCGAAAATATGTAAAACAGGTCCTTTGACAAGCACTGCCTTGGCCGTTCCGGATGTTCTGCTGACGATGGAGATGCTCATGTCCTCAGGACGGGCATAATGAGAGCCGTCGGGCGACCAGGCGATACAGGTCAAGCCGGCACGGCTCTCAACGGAACGGGCTGCTCCTCCAAGGCGGGGGATAAGAAGCAAAGCCGTCTGGAGTGAACTATCTCTGCCGATCATCGATAGCTCGGTGCCGTCCGGAAGCCAGCGCAAGAACTCGCATCTCTGGCCCCGGAAGACCTCGAGTGGCGCTCCGCCGGCCAGGTCTTGGACCATGACCTTGCTCGCGGCGCCAGCGGGTTCGGCGAAGGCCAGGAATTTCCCGTCAGGCGAGACCGTCGGATAAAAAGCGGTCCCGGAAAACGTGATCTGTCTGTATTGGGTAGCGAGAGAGGGCTTCGGTGCGACTTTGGAGAAGAAGATAAGGATGATGGCGACGATCCCGGCCACAGCCGCGATCGCCACCGCCGGGAGAACGAACGTTCGACGCCTGCCCCGGGTGGGAACGGGTTTTGGGGCTGTGGACCTTTCTTTTAAGACCCGGCTCTCCGGCGTGGCCGATCGTTTTCCTATCTCGGTCAGGTCCGCCATAAGGTCTTCAGCCCTTTGATACCTCTGCTCTTTGCTTTTTTCGAGACATCTGAGAATGACGCGGACCAGGTCTTCGGGGATCTGGGGATTGAGCCCGGCCGGGTCAGGAGGCGCTTCATTCTTCTGCTTGTAGGCTATGGCGAGGGTCGAATCCCCCGCGAACGGCACTCGGCCCGTGACCATCTCGAAGAGAACGATGCCGAGGGCGTAGAGATCCGCGCGCTGATCCACTTCCTCCCCGTCCACCTGCTCGGGCGACATGTACTCCGGCGTTCCGATCATGACACCCGGTCCCGTGAGCCCTGGCCGCCGGGCAGTATAGGCGATGCCGAAGTCCATGATATGCGCGACACCGCCCTTGTCGAGCATGATGTTCTGCGGCTTCAGATCGCGATGGATGATGCCGAGGCGATGGGCTTCGGCTAGGCCTTCGCAGACCTGGCTGGCGATGAGGACCGCTTTGCCGATGCCGAGCGGGCCGACCCGGCGGACGGTGCTTTTCAGATCCTCACCGCCCACGTATTCCATGGTGATGAACGGAACGCCGTCGGCTTCGTTGAGGTCGTACATCCGGCAGATATTCCGGTGGGAGATCTGGCGAGCCAATATCATCTCGTTCTTGAAGCGCTCGATCATCCTGTCACCGGCGGCGATGACCGGATCAAGGAGCTTCAAGGCCAGTGTTTCATGGATCTTGGTGTCCAGGACCTTGTAGACCCTTCCCATACCCCCCTTTCCAAGCTCTCCGAGAACTTGGTACCGGCCGGCGAATACGCTGCCGAGGGCAAGCTCCTGGACCTGGGGCGGGAGAGTCAAGGTCGGGGAAAGCGGAAAGTCCGGGGACGGGGGGAGCGGAGAGGCGCAGTTCTTGCAGAATTGGCTATCCGACGTGTTATCGGCAGAGCAATGAGGACACTTCATCCGGCCCTCCTCCCGGCTTTCATCGAGGACAATAGTTAGCACGAAGGGTGACCTGAGTCAAATCCCCTGAACAAAGCTGCCGAGAGGGGCCCTAGCCTTCAAACCGCAAGATCTCGCTCGGCGGCGATGACTGCCTCTAAATCGGGCGGAAGGGGCGAGGCGAAGGTCAGGCGCTCTCCGGTCCCCGGGTGGATGAAGGACAAAGTCTGGGCGTGGAGGAAGATACGAGGAAACTCCCGGGGCTCCTTCTTGCGCCCGTAGATGGGGTCGCCGACGATGGGGTGGCCGGCCGTGGCCATGTGGACCCGGATCTGGTGGGTCCGTCCGGTGACGGGTCGGATCTCGAGGAGGGTCGTTTCGGCGAACATCCGCTGGACCTGGAAAAAGGTCTCGGCCTTCTTGGGGCTCCGGGCCGTGATCGAGATCTTTCGCCCTTCTTTCGGATGCCGTCCGAGGGGCCAGCTGAACTTGCCCTCAGGCTCCGAAACCCGTCCCCAGACCAAGCCGAGGTAAGTTTTCCAGACGACGCGCTTCTTGAACTGGTTGACGAGTTCCGTGTAAGCCAGCGGGCTCCGGGCCACGACCATGACGCCCGAGGTATCCTTGTCCAGCCGGTGAAC
>MEXZ01000039.1:9091-11732 GCA_001773855.1 Candidatus Aminicenantes bacterium RBG_13_64_14 | reverse complement strand
CGGGTGGACGATGAGGCCCGCGGGCTTGTCGATGACGATGACCTCGGCGTCCTGGTAGATGACCTTGAGCGGGATATCCTCGGGCAGGAGACCCCCATCCGGTGGCGGGACCTCGTACTCGACGGCGACGCGGTCGCCGGCCTTGAGCTTATAGCCCGCTTTCCTGGCGTAAGAGCCGACGCGCACCCCGCCCCCCTGGATGACTTTTTGGACCTGGGCCCGGCTCAGGCCGGGGAGCTTGTCTGCGAGGAAGACGTCGAGCCTCCCCCCGCCGCCCGCGTCGGGTGTGACGACGAAATCCGCTTTAGGCAATTTTGCGCCGCTTCAGAACGACGGCCAGCACGACCCCGCCGAGGAGGCCGAGGAGGCAGAAAAGCTGCGGGTAGGACAGGCTGGAAAGGGGCGTGGCGCCGCGGATGAAAAATATTTTCTCCGAATGGTCGCCGCGGAAGTACTCGGTGAAGAACCGGATGACCGAGTAGTTGATGATGTAGAAGGCGAAGACCTGGCCGTCGAACTTTCTCTTTTTCAAGATGACGTAAAGGATGCCGAAATTGAGGAAATTGAGGACGGCTTCGTAGAGCTGGACGGGATGGAGAGGCGTGTGGAGGTGGACCCCGGTCAACTCGGAGGCGTATTCGTTGTTGAAGACCGCCGCCCACGGCAGTGCGCACTCGCTGCCGTAGCAGCACCCGGCGCTGAAACAGCCGATCCGGCCGAAACCGTGGCCCAGGGCCAGGGCCGGCGCGATGAGGTCGGCCGTCGACCAGGTCGGGATCTTCTTGCGCCGGAAATACCACAGGGCGAAGATGACGCCGAAGGTCAGCCCGCCCTGGAAGACGCCGCCCGACCGGGCCAGCGCGAAGAGCTCCTTGGGGTAGGCCACGTAATACGAGATGTTGCTGATGAACAGGATGAGCTTGGCGCCGATGAGCGAGACGATGATGGTGTAGAACGCCGCGTCCATGATGCGGTTGGCGTCGAGGCCGGCTTTCTTGGCCTGGACGTAAATGAACCAGAGGCCGATGGCGACGCCGACGGCCATCGTGAAGCCGTAGGTATGGATGGTCAGGGGGCCGATCTTCACGAGGATGGGGAACATTCGGATTTCCTCCTGAACAGGATGACGAGCATCAGGCAGGCGCCGATAGTGATGCACGAGTCCGCCGCGTTAAAAGAGGGCCAATGGGCCTGGCCGACATAGAAGTCGAGGAAGTCGATGACATAGCCGCGGATGAGGCGGTCGAACTGGTTGCCGAGAGCCCCGGCCGCGATCAGGGTCAGCGCGACCTTCATCAGCTGGTCGCCGGACGGCGTTTTGAAGAAGAAGTAGACGACGAGGGCCAGCGCGGCGAACGAGGCCGCCGTCAAGAGCGCGAAGACGAGCTCGTTGTCCGTTTGGGAAAACATCCCAAAGATCGCACCCTTGTTGTGGATGCGGGTGATGTCGAAGAACCCGGGGATGACCGGGATCGATTCCTTGAGGTCGACGGTCCGGTCGACGAGGTGCTTTGTCGCCTGGTCCAGGGCGACCAGCGCAATCGTGAGAAGGACATACGGGGCGTTTTTCTTCATGAGCGGGCCGCCTTGACGACTTTTTCGCAACGGGCGCAGAAGGTCGGATAGCCCGGGCTCGTCCCGACGTGGGTCGAGAAGTTCCAGCATCGCTCGCACTTCCCGCCGGGGGCCTTCGCGACCTCGATGGCCAGGTCGTCGCCGGCGCCCCTTTCGACCGTCACAGCGGAGACGATGAAGAGCGCGGCCAGGTCCTCCTTGCGGACCTCGAGGAAGGCGGCGTCGGCGGCCGGCGCCTTGAGAGTGACCGAGGCCTCGAGCGAATTGCCGATGAGCTTGGCCTCGCGGGACTTCTCCAGCTCCTTGAGGACCCTCTCGCGGACACCGAGGAGTCTCTCCATGTCGTCGATGAACGCGGCGCCCCGGGCCCCGAGCCAATCCTGGGCCCTGGGGAATTCGCCCAGGTGCACGGAATCATCCTTACCGGGGAAGGCGGGGACGTGGGCCCAGGCCTCGTCGGCAGTGAACGACAGGATGGGGGCCATGAGGAGCAGGCTGTCGCGGAGGATCGTGAACATGGCCGTCTGCGCCGAGCGCCTCTCGAGCGAGCCCTTGCCCGAGCAGTAGGCCCGGTCCTTGATCACGTCGAGGTAGAAGGCGCTCATGTCGACCGTGAAGAAGTCGAGGACGGCGTGGAGGATGGGGTGGAACTCGTAATCCTCGTAGGCCTTGACGACCCGGACGCGGACCTCTTCGAAGCGGTGGAGGATGAAACGGTCGAGGTCGAGGAGGTTCGCGGCGGCGACGGTGTCGCGCCTCGGCTCGAAGTCGGATACGTTCCCGAGGAGAAAACGCCAGGTGTTGCGGAACTTGCGGTAGGCCTCAACGAGCCTCTGTTCGATCTCCGGCCCGAAGCGGGCGTCCTCCTTGTAGTTGAGCATGGCCGCCCAGAGCCGGACGATCTCGGCGCCGCTCCTCTTGATGACCTCGCCGGGGTCGATGACGTTGCCCAGGGACTTCGACATCGCCCTCCCCTGCTCGTCGAGGATGAAGCCGTGGGTGATGCAGGTCCGGAACGGACTGCCACCCTTGGCCCCGACGCCGATGAGGAGGGAGCTGTTGAACC
>MEXZ01000039.1:4210-9068 GCA_001773855.1 Candidatus Aminicenantes bacterium RBG_13_64_14 | reverse complement strand
GATGCCGGCGACGTGACGGCAGACGCCGGCATCGGCGTACGGCGCGCCGCAGGCCTGGCACTTGAAGGCCGGAATGGGCACGCCCCAGGACCGCTGGCGCGAGATGCACCAGTCGGGGCGGCCGGCGACCATGCCGTCGATCCGCTCCTGGCCCCACTCGGGGATCCAGCGGACGCGGCCGATGGCCTGGCGCGACTTGGCCCGGAGACCGTTCTTCTCCATGGAGATGAACCACTGCTCGGTCGCCCGGAAGATGACCGGCTTCTTGCAGCGCCAGCAGTGCGGGTACGAATGGGAGATCTCCGTTTCCTTGAGCAGGGTCCCGTCGTTCTTCATGTCGGCGGTGATGCGAGGGTTGGCCTCGAAGATCCGGAGCCCGGCGTAGCGCGGCACTTCGGGCGTGAACCGGCCGTCGTCGTCGACGGGCGTGTAGATGTCGATGCCGTAGGAGACGCCCGTCAGATAGTCGTCGTGGCCGTGTCCCGGGGCGGTATGAACGGCCCCCGTGCCGTCGTCGAGCGTGACGTACTCGCCCAGGACGAAGAGCGACTCGCGGTCGATGAAGGGATGGCGGGCCTTGAAGCCCTCGAGCTCGCGGCCCGTGAACGTGGCCAGCGGTTTGGGCGCCGTCCAACCGAGTTCCTCGGCGACGATGGGCAGAAGTCTTTTGGCCAGGATATAGACCTCGCCGTTAACGTCGGCGGCGACATACTCGTGGTCGGGATGAAAGGCGATGGCCATGTTGGCCGGGAGCGTCCAAGGAGTGGTCGTCCAGATGAGGACGGAGGCGCGGCGGCCGGCAAGGGCCGGGAATTTGGCGCCCAAGTCGGAGACGACCGGGAAGCGGACGTAGATCGAGGGTGAAGTCTTGTCCCGGTACTCGATCTCGGCCTCGGCCAGGGCCGTCCGGCAGTGGATGCACCAGTGGACGGGGCGCTTGCCCTTGTAGACCTCGCCATTCTCGAAGAAGGCGCCAAGGTACTCGAGGATCTTGCCCTCGTAGGCCGGATGCATGGTCAGGTAGGGAGCGGCCCAGGCGCCCAGGACGCCGAGGCGCTCGAACTCCTCGCGCTGGATGCCGATAAACTTCTCGGCGTATTTCCGGCATTCCTCACGGACAGCCGTCACGGGCATGGCCTTTTTCTTCTCGCCGAGCTGTTTGTCGACGTGGATCTCAATGGGCAGGCCGTGGCAGTCCCAGCCGGGGACGTACGGGGCATAATGGCCGAGCATGGAGCGCGACTTGACGATGAAGTCCTTGAGGATTTTGTTGAGGGCCGTCCCCATATGGATGTGGCCGTTGGCGTAAGGCGGGCCGTCGTGGAGGATGAAGCGCGGTCGGTTGTCGGCGGCGCGCTTCTCGAGGATGCGCTCGTAGAGCTTCTCCGCCTCCCACCTCTTGATGGTTTCCGGCTCCTTCTGGGTCAGGGAGGCCTTCATGGTGAAAGAGGTCTGGGGCAGGTTCAGCGTGCTCTTCACGTCGGACTTATCGGCCATCAGGGGCTCCAGTCGTCGGAATCTAATGGCGTATTATAGGCCAAGTCGCGGTGTCCCGCTAGTCCGAATGGACGACGCCACCCGGGCTATGACGGGAACCCTCCATTTCCCCCGGCCCCCCCGGGAACCAGTCCCGGCGGTCGGCCAGGGATTCTTCAATGCTATGAATCCTCTGCGGCCTGAGGTCCAGGACTCGATTCCGATAGTTCCCAGCACCGCTCCTCCGAGTCGCTCCAGAGCGGTGCTGCTGGTCGCTTCTCAGAATCCGCTCCCTGCCGCCCCTCCGCTACGGGGGCTCTGGACGGTTCCCGCCACAGCCCGGGTGGCGTTAATATCGTCCATTCCCCTAGCGGAAGGAATAGTTAAGAGGATGGGGAGTGGGGAGGTGTTCCCAGAATAGGCCGTGGCATTGGGGGCTGAGGGCGTCATCGGAGAGAGCATAAGCCGTGATTTAGTCGATCAGAAGCCGGACGAGGGCAGTTTCAGGGGAAACCGCCAAAACGTGTTTGAGCGAGGCGTAGCGAACGCCGAGCGAGTTGTTTTGGCGCCGAGGCCGGCGCGCTGATCGGCGTATTAAATCACGGCAGCGAACGAGGATGATGCCCGAGGACCCGCCGCGGCCGACCTTATTACGACTTCTTGAGGAAGTGCGCGCCGCGGGAGGTCGGGTTGGCCTGGGCGGCCCGGGTGATCATCAGGGCGACCAGGATACCGTGGCGGAGACCTATGAGGGCCGGGTCGAGGCGCGCCTCACGGTAGAATTTCTCAATGCGGTGGCTAAGGTACTCGAGGTCGGACTTGGCTCGCTCGAGGCGCTTGTGCGTCCGGATGATGCCGGCGTAGTTCCACATCGTCGAGCGGATCGTCAGCCAATCCTGATTGACCAGGGCCGGGTCGACGGCCTCTTCCTTCTTCGGGTGGTACCAGCGGTGGATCTCGGAGGCCTTATAGGGCCGCGAGTCATCGAATCGCGCGGCGATGTCGCGGGCCGCCCGCGTTCCCCAGACGAGCCCCTCGAGGAGCGAGGTCGAAGCCAGGCGGTTGGCGCCGTGGACGCCCGTGCAGGAGACCTCGCCGGCGGCATAGAGCCCGGCGAGCGAGGTCCGGCCCCAGCCGTCCGCGAGGACTCCGCCGCAGCTGTAGTGGGCGGCCGGGACGACCGGGATGGGCTCGCGGGTGATGTCGACGCCGTCCTCGAGGCAGGTCTTGTAGATCGTCGGAAACCTGGCGCGGATGTCCGTCCCCTTGGCGTAGGAAGCCAGGTCGAGGAGGACGTAGTTCGAGTTGGTGACGATCATCTCTTCGTAGATGGCCCGGGCGACCTCGTCGCGAGGGGCCAGGTCGCGCTTGGGCGAATATTTTTCCGTGAACGTCTTGCCGTCGCGGGTTTTCAGGCGCGCCCCTTCGCCGCGGACGGTTTCCGAGATGAGGAAGCCGTCGCCGTTTTCGCGCCTGAAGACCGTCGGGTGGAACTGGATGTACTCCATGTTGCCGATCCGGGCGCCGGCGCGCAGGGCCATGGCGTAGCCGGAGCCGTCGGCCCCAGGCGGGTTGGACGTGTGGAGGAAGACGGCGCCGCAGCCGCCCGTCGCCAGGACGGTGAACGGAGCGAAGACGCGGCCGACCTCGCCCGACCTGTTGTCGAGGACATAAGCGCCGATGGCCAGGGGTTCACGGTAATAGGCGACCGGATTTTTCGAGTGGTGAGGCACGGTCAGGAGATCGACGGCCGTGTGCCCGGCCAGGAGTGTGACGCGCGGGTGCCTCTTGAGGGCCCGCAGGAAGCGGTCCTCGATCGTCCGGCCGGTGGCGTCCTCGACGTGGAGGATTCGGCGGCGGGAATGCCCCGCCTCCTGGGCGAAGTCAAGGGCGTCGGGCGAGCTCCGAGTGAAGGGGATCTTGAGCTCTTCGATGAGCGTCTTACGGACAAGTTTCGGGCCTTCCTCGACCAGGATGTCCACAGCCGCAGGGTCGCCGACGTAATCGCCCGCCTCGAGGACGTCTTCCTTGAGGAGCTCGGGCTGATCGTCGAGGGCGAAGGAGACGATGCCGCCCTGGGCGTAGAGCGTGTTCGATTCCTCGGATTTCTCGGCCTTGGTGACGACCACGGTCCGGAGCCCGGCTTTGGCCGCTTCGAGCGCGGCCGCGGCGCCGGCGATGCCGCAGCCGATGACCAGGACGTCGGTCCGGATGTCGCGCTCACTCATATTCGCCTCAATTCAGGAACTCCAGGCTGATGTCGACGGCCCGGGCCGAATGGGTTAGGGCGCCGACGGAAATGAAATCGACTCCCGTCTCGGCGACGGCGCGGACGCGGTCGAGGCTCATGTTCCCGGAGGCCTCGAGAGGGACGCGGCCGGCGGCGATGCTCACCGCCTCGCGCATCATCTCGAGGGTCATATTGTCGAGCATGATCATGTCGGCTCCGGCGGCGAGCGCGTCGCGGACTTGAGTGAGGTCGGCGGCCTCGACCTCGACGCGGACGCCGGGGCGGACGACGGCACGAGCGCGGCGGACGGCTTCGGCGGCGCTCCCGACGTAGCGCAAATGATTGTCCTTGATCAGGACCATGTCGGAGAGGCTCAGGCGGTGGTTCGTTCCTCCGCCCGTCTTGACGGCGTATTTCTCGAGGAGACGCAGGCCGGGCGTCGTCTTGCGGGTGTCGAGGATCTTGGCTTTGGTCCCGGAAACCGCGTCGACGAAGCCGCGCGTGGCCGCGGCGATGCCGGAGAGCCGCTGGAGGAAGTTGAGGGCGGTCCGTTCGCCCTTGAGCAGGGCGAGCGTCGGACCCTCGACGCCCGCGAGGATGTCGAATTTACGGAAAGCCGCCCCGTCCTCCATCTTCTCGGTGAACTCGACAGCGGAGTCGATTTTCTCGAAGACGCGGCGAACAACGGGCAAGCCGGCCAAGACACCGTCCTCCTTGGCCAGAAAAATGGCTTCGGATCGGGCGTCAGCCGGGATGAGGCTCTCCGAGGTGATGTCTCCCTCGGGCATATCCTCGCGCAGCGCCGCGTCAATAATCGCGTCGAATTCCTGAGTTTCCATGATAGGGCAAATTATAGGTTTTTCCGCCTGGGCCGTCAAACCCCCAGGGCCCGGGGCAGGCCAAGACGTCAGCCAGCGGTCATCACCCTTTTTGGCTGTGACGGCCGCCGGCTAGGGAGCGGTTTGCCTGGGCGCGAAAAATATGCCATCATTGCGGGGCCGTGAATAAGCCCAACGCCCCCCTCCCCTACGTCGACCACTTCGGCTTCGCGCCGGCCGACCTGCGCTCGGTCCTCGGCGTGGCCCTCGCGAGCGGCGGCGACTTCGCCGAGGTCTTCATGGAGTACCGGACCTACGACTTCATCAACATGGA
>MEXZ01000039.1:354-4193 GCA_001773855.1 Candidatus Aminicenantes bacterium RBG_13_64_14 | reverse complement strand
ACGAGCCGCTACATCGTCGGCCGTCCCGCTCACAAGGCCTCCCTTCTCGCGAAGATGGCCCTCGTCCGCGAAGCTTACGCCGCGGCCCAGACTTTCGATAAGCGCATCGCCAAGGTCAAGGCCCATTACTCGGACAGCCTCAAGCACATGTGCATCGCCAACTCCGAGGGCCTCCTCGTCCACGACACACGACCCATGGTCAAGCTCGTCTGTGTCGCCATCTCCGAGAAAAACGGCAAGCGCGAGTCGGGCTACTGGGGCGGCGGCGGCCGGGTCGGCCTCGAGTACTTCCGCGATGTCCTGACGCCGCGCCGCATCGGTGAAGAGGCGGCCCGCGAAGCCGTCCTCCTCCTCGACGCGGCCGACGCCCCGGCCGGCGAGATGCCCATCGTCCTCGCCCCGGGCCACAGCGGCGTCCTCATCCACGAGGCCGTCGGGCATCTGCTCGAGGCCGACTTCAGCCGGAAGAAGACCTCGGTCTTCTGGAACAAGATGGGCAAGCGCGTCGGCTCTCCGCTCGTGACGATCTACGACGACCCGACCATCCCCTCGTTTCGCGGCTCCTACAACATCGACGACGAGGGCACGCCGCCGCGGAAGACCCTGCTCATCGAGAAGGGCGTCGTCCGCGGACTGCTGCAGGACAAGCTATCGAGCCGGCTGATGCACGGCCGCTTGACGGGGCACGGCCGGCGACAGGACTACAGCTGCGCGCCCATCCCGCGGATGGCCAACACCTACATCGCGGCGGGCGACGACGCGCCCGAGGACATCCTTCGCTCGGTCAAAAAAGGGTTTTATGTCGCCAGCCTCTCCGGCGGCCAGGTCGAGGACTCGGGCAAGTTCACCTTTTCCGTGAGCCTCGGCTACCTCATCGAGGACGGCAAGCTGACGGCCCCGGTCAAACAGGCGACCCTCATCGGCACGAACATCGATATCCTGAATAAGATCGGCAGGGTCGGCTCCGACCTCGAGTTCGGTCTCCAGACGGGGACGTGCAGCAAGGATGGGCAGGACGTCCCGGTGACGGACGGCTGCCCGACGCTCAGGATCGAGAAGATGACGGTCGGAGGCACCTCGTGAAGAAAGAGGCGCCGACGTTGCGCGACCTGGCCGAATCGCTCGTCGTCTTCGCCCGCACGTGCGGCGCGGACGAAGCCGCGGTTTCCGTTTCCGACGGCTACGAGTTCAACGTCGACGTCCGCAGGGGCCGGATCGAAACGCTGATCGAAGCCGGGTCGCGCGTCTGCGGCCTGCGCATCATCAAAGACAAGAAGACCGCCTTCGCCAGTTCATCCGACCTCGCCCCCGGGACGCTCAAGCGCCTCGTCCGGAACGCCGTGCGGCGGGCCGAGCTCGGCAATCCGGATGAGTATGCGGGATTGGCCCCGCTGTCGAAAGAAACCGTGGACGCGGAATCGCTCAAGCTCTACGACCCGGCCATCGCCGGGCTCGACTCCAAGACGAAGATCGGCCTGGCCCTCACGACCGAGCGGGCCGCCCTCCGCGACAAACGCATTACGAACTCCTACGGGGCGACCTTCGCCTCGAACGAGATCCGTTCGGTCCTGGCCATGACGAACGGCTTCGTCGGCGAATATGCCCAGACCTACTGCGGCCTCGGCGTCGGCCTCCAGGCGGGCGACACCGACAACCGGGTCGAGGACTCCTGGTCCTCGTCGAAGCGCCATTTCAAGGACCTCGAGAGCCCCGAGGCGATCGCCCGCAAGGCCGTGGAGCGGACGGTCCGCCAGCTCAAGCCGAGAAAGGTCAAGACCCAGAACGTGCCGGTCATCTTCGAGCCGACCCAGACGGCGTGGTTGATGGGATTTTTGTTCGGCTGTATCACGGGGACCGCGGTCTTCCGGAAAGCCACGTTCCTCGAAGGCAAGCTCGGCCAACGGATCGGCAACCGCCTGGTCACAGTCGTCGACGACGGGATAATCCCGGGAGAGCTCGGTTCCCATCCTTTCGACTCGGACGGACAGCCGTCGCGGCGGACGGTCGTCATCGAGCGGGGCGTCCTCAAGAACTACCTCTGTAACCACTATGCGGCTCGCAAGCTCGGCCTGAAGTCGACCGGAAATGCCGATGGCAACGGGGTCGGGCCGAACAGCTTTTACCTCGAGCCGGGGACGGTTTCACCCAAGGACATCGTCGCCGGGACAAAGAGAGGCCTCATCCTAATCCGGACGCTCGGCCACGGGCTGAATTCCGTGACCGGCGACATCTCGCGCGGGGCGTTCGGCCTGTGGGTCGAGGACGGCGAGATCGCCTATCCCGTCTCCGAGGTCACGATCTCCGGGAACCTGGGGAAGATCCTCGAGGGCATCGAAGCCGTCGCCAGCGACCTCGAGTTCCACAGCCCGGTCACCGGCCCGACCGTCAAGGTCGCCGAGATGACCGTCGCAGGCGAATAAGTCGTCGTAGCTTACACCTCCCCTTCACTTTTGATCGGTCCCCCCCTTAGGTCGCAAAAGTACCGCTCAAATTATCCCCTTGAATACATCCTGAGGTTTTGGTATGAAGTAGAAGGGGTACGATTTGGACGGTTCACCGAAGACTGTCTTCAACACCAGGGCTATCGGCGACGTAGTCGTCCTCGATATCGAGGGAGAGTTCTCTCGCACCACCAGCCCGATCCCAACCCTCCACGAAATCGTCAAATCCCAACTGGAGATGGGCAAGAGGAGCATCCTTTTTAATTTCGAAAAGGTCGGTTTCGTCGACACGTTCGGGATCCAGGAGCTCATCTCCAGCTACACCTCGACGCAGAATCTCGGAGGGCGGTTCAAGCTCTGCCGGCTTTCCGATAAACTCAACTATATTTTTCATATTACCAGGCTGATCAAGGTCTTCGACGTCTACTCGACCGAAGAAACCGCCCTGGAGAGCTTCGCCAAGCCGCCCAAACCCGAAGCCTGATATCCAGGGAGATAAATATTCATGAAAGCCATAGTTTACACAAAGTTTGGTCCGCCCGATGTTCTTCGGCTTCAAGAGGTGGAAAAACCCGTTCCCAAGGACAATGAAATATTGATAAAAGTCCATGCTGCGTCCGTAAACGCCTATGACTGGCGTCACCTGAGAGCTGACCCGTTCTTGAGCAGACTGATGGGCGCCGGGCTTCTCAGGCCGAAACACAAAATACTTGGAGCTGACATGGCGGGGCGAGTTGAAGCGGTTGGCGGCAATGTCAAGCAGTTTCAGCCTGGTGATGAAGTTTTCGGAGACGGCGGCTACGGAGGATTTGCCGAGTATGCCTGTGCCGATGAAAATAGATTTGTGCTGAAACCGGCCGATCTGACTTTTGAAGAAGCCGCGGCCGTGCCCATGGCGGCGCTCACGGCTTTGCAAGGTCTCCGCGATAAAGGACTGATCCAGGCAGGGCAAAAGGTTTTGATCAACGGTGCCTCGGGCGGTGTGGGTACCTTTGCGGTGCAGATCGCCAAATCATTCGACACCGAGGTGACCGGCGTTTGCAGCACGACAAAAATGGACCTTGTGCGCTCGATCGGCGCGGACCATGTCATTGATTACACTCAAGAAGATGTCACCAAAAATGGGAAGCTGTATGACCTGATCTTCGATATCGCGGCATACCGTTCGATTTCGGAGTATAAACTCATTATGAGCTCCGGCGGGATCTATGTCCTGGCGGGAGGTTCCATGCCTCGGATATTCCAGCTCATGCTCAAGTCGATGACCGGAGTCAAGAATATGCGGCTCGTGGTCGCGAATGTGAACCAAAAGGATCTGCTCTTCATTAAGGAGCTCCTCGAATCGGGCAAAGTCAAGTCGATCATAGATAAACGTTATCCGTTAAACGAGACCGCGGA
>MEXZ01000039.1:0-344 GCA_001773855.1 Candidatus Aminicenantes bacterium RBG_13_64_14 | reverse complement strand
TACCTTGAAGAAGGCCGCGCCCGTGGAAAAGTCGTAATATCAGTTTCCTCGCCTTGACCTCCGCCGAGGCCCGGGAGTATCATTCGGCGCTACGGGCACCTGCATTCCCGATTTCAAGTCAAGGAGTCCCGCCATGAACCGTCATCTCGCCGCCATCGAAAAAGCCAAAGCGTTGTTCGTCGTCCTCGCCCTCTTTGCCGTGTGCGCTACCGCCGCGGCCCAGACGGCCCCGTCCTGGCTGCGCTACCCGGCCATCTCGCCGGACGGCAAGACGATCGTCTTCACCTATAAGGGCGACCTTTACCGCGTCCCGTCCGCAGGCGGCACCGCCGTCCCGCTGACCA
>MEXZ01000038.1:3955-6545 GCA_001773855.1 Candidatus Aminicenantes bacterium RBG_13_64_14 | reverse complement strand
AGACCTGATCGCCGACCTTGAGCACGGTCCCTCCCGGTCCCCAGATCCTGGCGAGGTGTTCGATTTCCGGGAAGTCATTCCGCAGAAGCAGCGCATAGGATGGGGCCAGGGTGGAGAACTCCCCTTGGATCGAGCCGTCCGCGTTGAGCGTGGCGTTTTGGATCCGATAGGTCCGGTCGGCGTAGGCGTGATAGGCGTCGTAGCTCGTCTCGGCCCGGACATAGAGGAGAATGAGAAAACACACGGCCAGGCCGACGGCCAAGCCGGCAATGTTGAGGGAGGAAAACCCCTTCGATCTCAGGATGTTCCTCCAGCTCGTGATCAGATAGTTTTTAAACACGCGGCTTCTCCCTCAAGAAAGCGACCAGCGGCGCGCCGCTCTCCATTTAAGAAGACGCAGTTTCGGGGCGCAAGGTTGCAGGGTCGCGACCATCCAGATAGTCTTTGCCTCCGGAGCCGGTTTTGCCTATGATGTTCGGACGGCGATCAGGATTTCGCCAGGAGAAAAGAGAGCCATGAGCGGTAAGCCGAACCCCTCCCCCTACGACGCCCCGGAACTCTACGACCTTCTGTTCGATACGCTCGACTTCGATATCCCGTATTGGGTCGATGTCGCCAGGGCTGCCGGCGGTCCCGTGCTCGAAGCCGCTTGCGGTACGGGCCGCGTCCTCTTCCCGATCATCAAAGCCGGGTTCGAGATAGACGGGTTCGATGCGAGCCCGGCGATGATCGCCCGTTTGAAGGAGAAGGCCGGATCGAGCGGGCTCGCCGTCCGGGCCGACGTGGCGGACATGCGGGATTTCACGATGGGCCGGCGCTATGCGCGTATCTTTTGCGGTTTCAACGGTTTCGCTCACTGTGAGACGATCGAAGACCAGCTCGCGTTCCTGTGCCGCTCGTTCGAGCACTTGGAGCCGGGCGGCGCGCTCGTCCTCCACATGTCATACCCCGGGCCGGCCTACTGGTCCGAACCGGAGGGCGCGGCGGTCCTCGAGCACGAAGCGCCGCGGCCCGGCGGAGGCAAGCTCCAGCTGTGGGACAACCGAAAAAAGAATATCGTCGCTCAACGACAGGATTCCGAAGTGGAGATATGGGAGCTCGGCGCCTCGGACCGTCCGCAGGCCGTCCACAAGTTCTCGACCTCCCAGCGCTGGGTCTACCGGTTCGAGCTGGAGCTTCTCTTTCGGGCGGCCGGCTTCGCCCGCTGGGACATCCTCGGCGGCTTCGACGGACGACCCCTGATGGCACCCGATGATCAGATGATCGCCTGGGCCTTTAGAACTTGAGCAGCCAGCGTCCAAGCAGGGCGCCGGCCAGGGAAACCAACCCGCCGAGCGTGGCGCCCCAGACGAGACCGAGAAACGCTCCCAGGAGAAGAACCTACTTCCTCGGCTCTTCGGCCTTCCTTTCCTCGGGCTTCTTGTAAAGCGGCGTCACGTCGCGCTTGCCGCGCTCGAGGTAGGGCACGCCCTTCTCCATCCACTCCGGCCGCGGCTTCCCCAGCAGGAAGTGGTCGAAGAACTCGTCCTGGTGGACGGTCCAGTGCTTCTGGTTCTCGCGCTGGCGGAGGCCGTGTTTCTCGGTGTTGTAGTTGAACATGTAGGCCTCCTTGCCGAGGCGGCGGAGGGCCGAGAAGAACTCGATCCCCTGGTACCAGGGCACGGCGTCGTCCTCGTCGTTGTGGATCGAGAGATAGGGCGTCTCGACCCGCTCGACCCAGAAGAGGGGCGAGTTCTCGAGAAACTGGAGGGCCCGCGACCAGAGCGGGGCGCCGATCCGGCTCTGAGTCTTCTCGTACTGGAAGGCCCGCGACATGCCGGTGCCCCAGCGGATGCCGCCGTAGGCGCTGGTCATGTTGACGACGGACGCCCCGGCCTGGACGGCGGCGAACATGTTGGTCTGGGTGACGAGGTAGGAGATCTGGTAGCCGCCCCAGCTGTGGCCCTGGATGCCGACGCGCTTCGGGTCGATGAAGCCCATCTCGAGGACCTTCTGGACAGCCGGGAGGACGCACTTCATGGCGCTCGGGCCCGGGTAGCCGATGTCGTAAATGATGTCGGGCTGGAGGATGACGTAGCCGTTGCTGACGTACCGGGCCATGTTGATGCTCGTCCCCGGAGAAGGCGCATAGTAGCGGTGGAGACTCGAGGCCAGCGTTTCGTAGATGTAGACCATGAGCGGGTATTTTTTGGACGGGTCGAAGTCATCGGGCTTGATCATGACGGCCGGGAGTGGGACTCCGTCGCTGTTGATGTACTCGATGAGCGCGGCCTTGCCCCAAGTGTATTCGGCCTGTTGGGGGTTGGCGTTGCTGACCTTCCTGGCGGCGCCGAAATCGCTCCCGCTCACCCACAGGTCGGGGAACTCCTCGAAGCGCTGCACGGTGAACACGTAGGTGTCGGCATTCTTGGCCTTCTGGACGCCGCCGAAGAGTTTGTCCATCATAACGACCTTCGACGGATCGCCCGGCGCGGCCAGGTTGACCCGGGTGGCGCCCGAAGCCCGGGTTTTTTCGTTCGTCGTCTGCAGAAGGAGCGGTTCGGCCGCCGGGATGGTCGTCTTCTCCGGGTCGAGACGGCTGTAGCGGAAT
>MEXZ01000038.1:205-3928 GCA_001773855.1 Candidatus Aminicenantes bacterium RBG_13_64_14 | reverse complement strand
TTCGTGGCCATCCGGGCCTTGGCGGCGTCCGCGGCGATCTCCCAGATGTCGTAGCGGTCGTAGATGAGGAGCGACTTGTCGCCGTCGGTCCAGCCGGCGACGCCGTAGGGCCGCGGGTCGCCCGGCGAGTCGTTCTCCTCGTCGGTGAAACTGACGTCGATCTTCCCGGTCAGGTTGAAACTCTTGCCGTCGGCCAGGCGATAGGTGTGCCAGGCGTCGTCAGTATAGTCGAAATAATAGAGCCAGGCCCCGCCGGGTGAGAGACGGGCCCCGCCGGGCGTTCTTTCGAGGACCCTTTTCCTGGAGCCGTCATTAACGTTGACGACAAAAACGTCCTCGTAGCCCTGGTCCCAGGAGACGAGCTGGCGGTAGGCGAGGTCGGAGGAGCCGAGGGAGACCTTGGCGTCCTCCGAAAGCGTGATATCGGGGACTTCCGCCGTGGCCAGCTGCACGAACTTCTTCTCTTTTGGCCCGAGATGCATGATGCACATCAGGGTCCGCTTCTTGTCCGCTTCGGCCCGGGCCTTCTGCATCGGCTGAAGGTAGGGGTCCTTCCAGTTCCAGATGTCGACCTTGACCGGTTCCGGGGCGTCCTCGGATTCGGCTTTGGGCGTTTCGGCGATGCCGAAGAAGAGCCTCCCGCCGTCCTTGGAGAACTGGGGCTTGCCGTTCTCGCTGACGGCCATGCCGGCGGGGAAGCCCTTGGCCCCGGCGGGAACCAGCTCGATGGCCGCCTCGCTTGGAGCCGCGGGCTTTGCCGCCCCGGCGGCGGGGGAGAGTTGGCTCGCCGCCGGGGTCCAGAGGTAAAGCTTGGAGGCGGATTTCTCCGCCTTGTAGTCGTCGCGGTCGCTGGTGAAGGCTAGCTGAGCGCCCTTTTCGTCGAAGGTCAGGTTCTTGTAATTCCCCAATCCCTTGAGCAAGGGGACAGTCCTGCCCGAAGCCGCTTCCCAGGCGAACGCGCTGTCGCTCTCAGGGGTCTTGGAGGAGACGCCGTAGGCCAGCCAAGTTCCGGGCTTGGCCCAGACGTAATCGACGACCTCGGCGACCTTGATCTCCTTTCCAAAGGCGAACTCGCGGATGACAAGGTCGTTGCCGGGCTCCTTTTTCTTCTCCTCTTTCTTCGGCTCGTCTTTTTTCGCTTCCTCCGTCTTGGCCTCCGGCTTGACCTCGGGTTCTTTCTTCACCTCGGGCTCTTTTTTGGCCTCTTCCTTCTTGGCATCGTCCTTCTTCTCGTCGGGCTTCTTCAAAGGAGGCTCCATGAGGTAGGCCACGAATGCGCCGGACTCCTCGGGGACCTGGAAGCTCTTGACCCGGTCCACCGTCGTCACTTCGCCGGTGGCCAGGTTCATGATGCCCAGACTGTTCTTGGGCTGTTCCTCCGGTTTCTTCTTGTCCTTCTTGGCTTTGTCGACGTCCGCCTTGGGCGGGGCGATGGTGAAGGCGACGAACTTGCCGTCCACGGTCAGGACGGGCTGTTTGCCGCGGGCGGCCCGGAATTCCTTGTTCGTCTTGAGGTTCAGGGCGACGAGCTCGCCGTCCCCGTCCTGAGGGACGAGGGCGTAGACGAGCCACTGGCCGTCGCGGGAGAGTTGGGTCCCTTGGATCGACCGCCAGCCATCATAAGCATCGTAGCTTATCGGCTTCTTGGCAGCCGGGGTGACCTGGTTTGTCCCCGCAGCACCGGCGGCGGACATGCTTGCCTGTTCCGCCGGGGCGGCCGGGGCCGTGCCGCTTGCCGTTGCGATGGATAGCGGCAGGACGAGGATGACGATCCTCAAAAGGGAGAGTCCGGCGTTCTTTTTCATGGGGCCTCCTCGGACAAGGTGGGGTGAGAGAAGCATGAGACGTGAATATATCAGCGCCGCTCCCAGCCGTCAATCCGGGCTCAGCGGAGGAAGACGAGGAGGGCGTCGCCGACGGGCAGCCTCGTTTTCCCGCCGGCGTTCGAAACGGCCAGTCCGGGCTTCTTGCGGGATGGCTCGCTGAGGACCTTGCCGGCCAAGGTGAGGATCCCGGCCGGGCCCGCGGGCATCATTCGGGCACGCTCGCGAATCCCGTCCCCCTTACCCCGTGAAATAGAGATAAGCGGCGACGATCAGGGCCAAGACGATGCCGGAGGTGATGATGTCCGTCGCCGTCCAGCTGGCCCGCGACTCCTTCCGGTGTTCGGCCGTGACCGTGCCGTAGGTCAGCCCGCTGATCTTCTCGTAGGACGGCGGCTCGGTCAGGTAGCTGACGACGATCATGACGACGACGCTGACGATGAAGATGATCAGGCTGTAGTACTGGAAGAAGATGTGATTGACGATCCACAGGAACGAGCCCTCCGCGTAGGAGAAGCCGCTGATGAGCTTGACCGGCGTGTCGACGGCCAGGCGGAAGAGCCCGAGCGAGAAGCCCGTCGTCAGCGCGGCCAGACAGCCCTTGGCGTTCAGCCGCTTCATGAAGACGCCGAAGAAGAAGACGACGAAGATGGGCGGGGCGAGATAGGACTGAACGCCCTGGAGGTAGTCGTAGAGGCCGCGGCCGCCGCGGATGACGGGGATCCAGAGAAGGCCGATGAGGACCATGACGCCGGTCGCCACGCGTCCAACCCAGACCAGCCGTTCCTGCGTCACCTTGGGCCGCAGGCGTTGGTAGAAATCCATGGTGAAGAGCGTCGAGGCGGCGTTGAAGGCGCCTGCTAGGGAGCTCATGAGCGCGGCGAGCAGTCCGGCCACGACCATGCCGCGGATGCCGACCGGAAGGACGTTGGCGACGAGCATGGGGAAGGCCTTCTGGGCGTTGGCCCGGATGAGCTCCGTGCCGGTCCCGAAAAGCTCCTGGTGGAGGGCCTGGTTCTGGCCGCTCTTGGCCAGGGCGAAGGCGATCATGCCGGGGATGATGAAGATGAAGACGGGCAGCAGCTTGAAGAAGGCCGCGGCGATGGAGCCCCGGCGGGCCTGACGCTGGTTCGGGGCCCCGAGCACGCGCTGGACGATGTACTGGTCGGTGCACCAGTACCACAGGCCGATGATGGGCGCGCAGAAGAGCATGCCGATCCAGGGGTAGTTATCGTTGAAATACCAGGCCATCCGGCCGGCCTCCTTGATCGGGGCCCAGGTGCCCTGGACCCCGGCCGGGACGAGCGGCTTCCACAGGTTGAACATCTCCGAGCCGGCGATCCTCCGGAGCTCGCCCCAGCCGCCGAGGGCTTTCAAGCCGAAGTAGGTCACCAGGGCCGCGCCGATGATGAGGATGAAGGTCTGCATGGCCTCCGTGTAGGCGACGGCCTTGAGCCCGCCCATGACCGTGTAGAGCCCGGTGATGACGATGACCAGGATGGATCCGATCCAGAAGCTGTCGAGGCCCATGAAATTGACTTCGGGGAGGAGGACGCTGAAGACGATCCCGCCGGCGAAGATGCCGACGGCCATCTTGGTCAGGACATAGGCCACGAGCGAGATGAGCGAGAGGACGGTCCTGGCCGTTGGGGAGAAGCGCCGTTCCAGGAACTCCGGCATGGTGAAGACCCTGGAGCGCATGTAGAACGGCACCATGACCCAGCCGAGGACGAGGAGACACCAGGCGTGGAGCTCGTAATGGGCCATGGCGACGCCGTCGGTCGCGCCGGACCCGGCCAGGCCGACGAGGTGCTCGGCCCCGATGTTCGAGGCGAAGATGGAGGCCCCGACGATGAGCCAGCCCAGGTTGCGCCCGGCCAGGAAGTATTCGTCGGATGTT
>MEXZ01000038.1:0-184 GCA_001773855.1 Candidatus Aminicenantes bacterium RBG_13_64_14 | reverse complement strand
TGTCTTCCGGGCAGGCGTCGATCCTCCGGAAGTTCAGGCGCGCCGACTGAATGGCTTGCCGGCGGAGCAGGGTGTCGGCGATCTTGACTTTCGGTGGGTTCATCGTGTCGAGCGGGATCACGTTGGGCACGGCGTCGAAGGGCGTGAGATCCGGCGTCCCGGTGAAGCAGTCGAACATCGGCGT
>MEXZ01000037.1:9211-9386 GCA_001773855.1 Candidatus Aminicenantes bacterium RBG_13_64_14 | reverse complement strand
CCGTGCAGTTTATCGACCGGAACGCCGAGCGACCCTTTTTCCTTTACCTGGCCCACACTATGGTCCATACGCCGCTCGGGGTCTCGGACCGGTTCAAGGGGAAGAGCGGTCGCGGCAAGTACGGCGACACGCTCCTGGAGATCGATTGGTCGGTCGGAGAGGTGCTGGCCGCGCT
>MEXZ01000037.1:8486-9197 GCA_001773855.1 Candidatus Aminicenantes bacterium RBG_13_64_14 | reverse complement strand
TGGCCGGGGACACCCTGGTCATCTTCACGAGCGACAATGGTCCTTGGATCAATTTCGGGGCGCACGCCGGCTCGCCCGGCCCCTTCCGCGAGGCCAAGGGGACCGCCTGGGAGGGCGGCGTCCGCGTACCGTGCGTGATGCGCTGGCCGGGCGTCATAAAGGCCGGGCGGGTTAGCCGGGAGCTGGTCTCCACGCTGGAGATCCTGCCCACGTTCGCCGAGTTCTCGGGCGCCGCCTTGCCCAAGCTCAAGATCGACGGTATCGGGGTGGCGGCCTTGCTGCGGGGGCGGCGCCATGCCCTGGGGCGCGCCGACCTGCTCTACTATTACGATAAACAGCTCTGCGCCGTCCGTCGGGGGCGATGGAAGCTGGTCTTCCCCCACGAATACCGGTCTTATCTCGGCGTCGAACCCGGGACGGACGGAATGCCCGGTCCCTACGCTAAAAGGCGCTGCGGTCTCGAGCTCTACGACCTTGAGGCCGACCCCGGCGAAACGACCGACCTCGCGGCGGCACATCCGGATGTCGTCTCGGAGCTCCAAGGCGTAGGCGAACGGGCCCGCGAGGAACTCGGTGACGTCGGCCGCGAAGGGAGCGGCCTGCGCCCCTCGGCGCAGGTCGAAAATCTTTCTTAGGCGCCGTCCCGATGTGTCAGACGGCTAAGGCCTCACTCGCCTCCGATCTGCATTTCGACGATGCGGAAGGTCGGGG
>MEXZ01000037.1:8219-8477 GCA_001773855.1 Candidatus Aminicenantes bacterium RBG_13_64_14 | reverse complement strand
CCCGGTTGAGGTCGAGGTCGTCGCCGACCATGTCGATGCCCTCGAGCATGGCGGCGGCCGTCGCGGCGATGGTCAGGCCGCGGACGGCGTGGACGATCTTGCCGTTCTCGACCCAAAAGCCGGCCGCGCCCCCGCTGAAATGACCGCTTACCGGGTTGATGCCGTAGCCGGTCACTTCGCGCACGAGAAGCCCGCGCCGGGTGGCCTTGACGATGTCCTCGGGCTTGCTTTTCCCCGCGGCCATGTAGAAATTGTGGG
>MEXZ01000037.1:7907-8182 GCA_001773855.1 Candidatus Aminicenantes bacterium RBG_13_64_14 | reverse complement strand
GGCGTTGCCCGTGCTGCGGACGCCGGCTCGGGCGGCGACGATGGTATTGTACATGTAGCCGCGAAGGACCCCCTCTTCGACAATGACCCGGGTCTGCTGGGGAACGCCCTCCCCGTCGAAGGGCGCGCTGGCCGGCCCTTTGGGCCGGAGGCCGTCGTCGGTCAGGGTTAAGAGATTGGACCCTATCCTCTGGCCGACCTTTCCGGCTAGGAAGCTGGCCTTTTGAAGGACGCGTTCGCCGTTGACGGCGCCCAGGATCCCCCCGAGCAGCGCGT
>MEXZ01000037.1:7646-7863 GCA_001773855.1 Candidatus Aminicenantes bacterium RBG_13_64_14 | reverse complement strand
ACGGGCTTGGCCTCGAGCATTTCCCAGGCCTTGCGGGCCGCACTCCCGGCCACCTCTTCAACCGGCTTGAGGTCGGCGAAAAAGCGCCGGCCGCAGGACTCGCCGCCCGAAGAGCGCTCCTCACCCTTGGCGGCCACGACGGATACGCCGAAAGAACAGCCGGTGGCCCGGTAGCTCTTGAGCAGGCCGCTGGAGTTGGCCAAGGCGATCTCGGTTT
>MEXZ01000037.1:7105-7600 GCA_001773855.1 Candidatus Aminicenantes bacterium RBG_13_64_14 | reverse complement strand
CTTCTCGGCGAGGTCGTTCGAGCTGGCGAAGGCCATGGCCCCCTTGACGAAGACCCGGAATCCGACGCCGTGGCTCGACGATTCCTCGACCGTCTCGATCTCGCCGTTGCGGACGCGGATGCTCAGGTTCCTTCCCGATTCGATGTAGACCTCGGCCGCGTCGGCCCCCTTTTTCCGGCACGCCGCGACGTATCGTTCAGCCGTTTCCTTGATGTCCATTTCGTGCTCCTTTCCTTGGCCTTGCCCTTACCGCGCCCGCGATCCGCCGACGTTGATGCCCCGGATCCTGACCGTCGGCTGTCCGGCCGTGACCTCGGCCGCCTGGCCCTTGCCACAGATGCCCGGCCCGAAGTCCAGGTTGTTGCCCACGGCATCGATGTTCGAAATGACGTCCAGGCAGCTGCCGATCAGGGTGGCTCCCCGGACCGGCGCCGTTTTCTTCCCTCCCTCGATGAGGTAGGCTTCGCGGCACGTGAAGTTGAAGACGCCCGTCGT
>MEXZ01000037.1:6510-7060 GCA_001773855.1 Candidatus Aminicenantes bacterium RBG_13_64_14 | reverse complement strand
CGGCGTCGAGGCCAGGATGTCGGCCGGCTCGTCCTTGCCCTTGTCGATGAAAGTGTTCGTCATCCGGGGGATGGGGATGTAGCGGAAACTCTCCCGGCGGCCGTTGCCCGTCCGTTCCATGCCCAGCTGTTTCGCCGAGAGGACGTCGGTCATGTATCGGACCAGCACGCCTTGTTCGATGAGGACGTTCCGGCGCATCGGGGTGCCCTCGTCGTCGAAGTTCGTCGTGCCCCGGAAATTGGGCAGGGTGCCGTCGTCGACCATGGTGAAAACCGGTGTCGCGACCTTCTGGCCCAGCCGCCCGACGAAGACGCCGGTTTTCTGGGCGATATTGTCCGCCTCGAGGGGATGGCCGACGGCCTCGTGGACGAGGACCCCGCCCCAGCCGTTCTGCATGACGACGTCCATCCGGCCCGCCGGCGCGTCCTCGGCCTCGAGCATGGCGATCGATTCCCGGGCGCAAGTCTTGGCCACTTCCTCGGGCGTGACTTCGTCGAAGGCTTCGATGCCGGAATGGCGGCTGAGGCGTTCCCGGCCCATGTGGGACGTC
>MEXZ01000037.1:5312-6420 GCA_001773855.1 Candidatus Aminicenantes bacterium RBG_13_64_14 | reverse complement strand
CCCCGGACCTCGTCGTAATAGTCGATCGAGGCCAGTTTTATCCTCGGGTCGTAGGCCCGGGCGGCCTCGTCGGCCCGTTTCATGATCGCCAGCCTTTTTTCGTCCGCGACCTCGCCCAGGGGCACCTTGACCGTGATGTAGGAGGGGCGCTTGTCTTCGCGGACAGGCACGGGTGCGGTCGTCGCGCCGTCCCGGGCGATGGCCGAGGCCGTTTCGGCCGCCCGAAGGAGCGCGGCCTCGGAAATCTCATCCGTGTAAGCGAACCCCGTCTTGTCGCCGGCGATGACGCGGACGCCGGCGCCGCGGCTGACGCCGAAGACGGCGCTCTTGAATTTCGACTCCTCCATCAGGATGCTGCGGGACACGCGGCTCTCCGCGTAGATGTCGGCGAAATCGCCGCCCCTGGCCAGGGCCTTGCGAATGACCGTGTCCAGCATCGCCTTGTCCAAATCCAGCGGCTCGGCCCGGCGTCCCGCTTTCACGCAGGACATGATTGATGGCGCGGCCGCCAGCACGACGCCGCCTTTCAGGCCGAGCTCGAGGAACCTCCGGCGCGGCATACCGTTCGTGACGAATCTTCTAACGTTCATGGTCCTCCCCTGAGATGGTATCGGATCCGCGGCGCACGGAAATGTTCCTCGGATTTCGTGAAACAAGGGCGTCGCGGCACATGCCTAATAATTATAACCCAACACCGCTTGGTGAGGGAAGAAAATTACGTCGAACAGGCCGGCCGACCGGAATCCTTCAGCGGATCCCGACGCAGCCTCGGGCGGCTTCGAGCAGCTTGGCGGGATCGTAACCGATCCCGTCCTTGAAGACCGTCACGACGTTTTCGATGTCGGCGATGGCTTTGGCCGGATTCCCCTTGATCAACACCATATCCGCCTGCTTGCCGGCGGCCAAGGATCCAATGCACTCCAGACGGCCCAAGTACTGGGCGCCGTTGTAAGTGGCGATCTTGATGGCCTCGACGGGCGTGAATCCGGCCTCGACCAGAAGTTCGACCTCGCGCTGGTCTCCAAACCCGGGCAGAACGCCTCCGTAGCCGGTCGGATCGGGTCCGGCGAGAAGCAGGCCTCCGGCCTTGGCGAAAGCCCACTCGAAC
>MEXZ01000037.1:0-5240 GCA_001773855.1 Candidatus Aminicenantes bacterium RBG_13_64_14 | reverse complement strand
CGAGGAAGGGCAGCTGTCCGGCTTCTTTCCCGGAGTAACCTCGGTATCCACCATCAGGCCGTGCTCGAGATTGTCGATCCCGAGGGCCGCGGCCTCTCGGAAGCCGATCGAGCAGAGGTGGCCTGAGATCTTCATGCCCAGCCTGTGGACCTCCTTAATGGCGGCCGCAAGTTCGGCGAGCCTGATATTGGTATAGGCCTTGAAGTCATCGACGCCTTCCGCGGCCCAATACTGGACGAACTTCACCGCGTCGTCCGGGCCCGAGAGCTCATGCATCTGCAGAGTGAAGGCGCCGGGCCCCTCCAGATAAGGGCTGGTAACATGCATTTTGGGCCCTGGCACACGGCCCTCGTTGATGGCCTTCTTCAGGTTGAGCTCGGCGTAGGGTTCCAAGCTCCCCGTCGTGCGAATCGTGGTAACGCCGCAGGCCAAGTACAGGCGCGGCGCGCTGAATTCCAGAGTATTGTAATGCGCGCCCCCGGCGGGATAGAAGATATGATCGTGCATTCCCACGAGCCCGGGGATCACGGTGTGATCGCGCATCTCCATGACCTGGGCGCCGGCGGGGACCGGCGTCGCGTTCGCGTCGCCCAGAGCCAGGATTTTTCCGCCGGAGACGATGATGGTCTGGTCTTCACGTGCCGGCGTCCCCGTGCCGTCGATCATCCTCACGTGGGTGAGAGCAAAGACAGGGACGTCCACGGAGATAAATGCTCTGACCGCAGGAGAATACGACGCCGGCTGTTGCGCCGAAAAGACGATCGACGCTAAGAGCAGCGATAACAAGATCCCGTATCTTTTCAGACCCATTGGCACCTCCTCAAAGACCGTTACCCATCTTGATCCATGCCGATAAAATCATAACAAATTCGCTTTAAATGTTTTACAATCCGAATTTCTTCCTCAATTCCTTGTCGATTTCGGCTGCTGCCTTCTTGCTGAGGCACTTGCCGTCGGCCGGGACTTTCACTCGGCCTCCCGCCTGACGCGATTTGCCGGTCATGATGTAGCTCGACGGCTGGACGGACGCGCCGTGAGCCCGGCAATTGTTGCGGACGTTGTTGTCGTCCGAAACGACCGTTATATCGGATGTCCTTCCCTTGAAGCCTCTGACGAACCGGATGATCTCGTCGTCACCGCCATGGGAGGTCCGGGAGAAAATGCACCTGATTCCGGCCAGGCGCTTATCGCGGCCGCCCGCGTATTGAAGGTCTCCGTCGAAAACGATAACGCACTCTATCGCCGGATGAGTTTGGCTCCAGGTCAAGATCTGAAGAGCGAGCCGGCTTCGCGCGATTTCCAATCCTCCATCGAGGCTGGGCTGCAATTCCGGGATGCGGTTAATGACATTGTAGCCGTCGATGAGGAGGATCTTTGTCATGGTTTGGCGAGAACGTGACGGTCTTCGACCCGTTTCGTCAGGCCCGTCTTGTCGAAATACTCCAGGATGGCCTGGGCGTATTTTCGGGATAGGTTCAACCGGTCGCGAAGCTCGGCGATGGTGACGCTTCCCCGGCGCTCGATCAGGCCGAGGGCCGCCGCCTGTGCCGCTTCGAGTGTCTCCCGGTGATAGGTCACCTTGGACGCAAGCCGGACGAGCCGGCCGTCGCGGATGAGCCCGTCTAAGATTTTCTTGAACGACGAGGGATTTATTTCGAGCCGGATCCGGACTTCGTCCTCGAGGGGGGCCGCGAACCGCGCGCTCAGGAACGCGCCCTCGACCCGGGCCCGGAGTTCGTCCTCGACCGGATTTGCCTTCGCCTCCCGGCCGACGAGCCCTATCTCGGCCTCTCTACGGAAAAGCACGTTTTTCCCGATGAGCTCGTCAAGGATGAGCTTGAGGGTCGGAGCGTCGCCCTCCTCAAGGAACTCCGCCCGGACGTCTGAAAAGGGCCTGGTCGCGCGGAAGGGATTCGTCTCGAAATAGGCCTTGACGCCGGCGACGAGCCCGTCGGACAAGCGTTCGTAAACAGTCCTGTGGATATATTTCTCGGGCTTGTCGCGGACGACGGCGATGAGGCTGCCGCCGGCAAGAAGCTCCGCCACGACTTCGGCGACCGCGGGTTCGCCGCGGCCGAGCTTAAGGGAGACCTCGTGAACGCCTTGCGGCGCGCCGCCCGACTGGATGAACATTTGCTCGACGGCGTCGCGCGCCGTTCCGCCAAGCTTCCCCAGCCCTTCGAGGACCCGGCCGCTGAACCGTTTGTGTTTACCGGGACTGGCGTCGAGGACATGACCGCCCCCGATAGTCACGAGCGGTGAGAAGGAGCGGATGACGAACCGGTCTCCGGGGAGGGCGACGGTCGGCCGCTCGAGGATGATCTGGACGGGGGACGAGTCGCCGGGGGCGACCGTCTGGCCGCCGAGAATGGCCAGTCGGGCCATGACCTCGTCCGTACCGATGTGAAGCCTGACCCGCTCGCGATGCTTGATCTCACGGCCGGCGCTCTCGAGGACGTCGAGGCGGGCGTCGAGACGGGCCGTCGGGACGAGAGAGCCTTCGGCCGCGGCGACCTGGCCGCGCCTGAGGTCCTCTTTCCGGACGTCCTGGAGGTTGAGGGCCGTCCGCGTTCCGATGCCCGAGACGTCGGTCTTGGACTTGTGGACCTGGAGGCCGCGGACGCGGGTCTTGAGGCCTTCGGGGTAGATCTCGATGCGGTCGCCGGCGCGGACGTTGCCGGACAGGATTGTCCCCGCGGCCACGGTCCCGAACCCGTGCATGGTGAAGACGCGGTCGACGGGCATGCGGAAAACCCCGCTGTCCGGCCGCGGCGCGACGCGGAGACCGAGTTCCTGAAGCGTCGCCTTGACTTCGGAAATGCCCGCTCCCGTCACCGCCGATACCGGGAGGATGGGCGCTTCGGCCAGGAACGAGCCCCGGACGAAGTCCCTAACGGTCACCGTGAGCCCGGCGATGTGCGCGGCGTCGACGAGGTCGGACTTGGTCAGGGCGACGGCGCCGAGCTTGACGCCAAGGAGCTTGAGGATGTCGAAGTGCTCGCGGGTTTGGACCGAAATGCCTTCGTCGGCGGCGATGACGAACAGGGCCGCGTCGATGTTGCTTGCCCCGGCGGCCATGGTCTTGACGAACTTTTCGTGGCCCGGGACGTCGATGAAGACGATCTGCTTGGCGTAGCCCGGGTCGTCGAGGAAGACGAAGCCCAGCTCGATGGTCATGCCCCGGGCCTTTTCTTCGGGCAGCGTGTCGGGGTCGGTCCCGGTCAAGGCCCTGACGAGCGCGCTCTTGCCGTGGTCGATGTGTCCGGCCGTGCCGACGATGACGTGGTCCATGTCCGGCATCTCTAAGAGAGCGGGGCCTTTCTCCGGAGCACGATCTTCGCCGGGCCTTTGCGGGTGATCCGGCCGATGACCGCGGCGCGGGTGACGCGCTTTTTGTGGAGCGCCGCGAGGAGAGCGGCGGCCTTGGACTTTCGGACGGCGATGAGAAGACCGCCCGAGGTTTGCGGGTCGTAGAGGAGCGTCTCTAAGTCCTCGCCGGCGTCCTTTGCCCGTTTTACGAAAGCCGAGGCGTAATCGCGGTTGCGTTCGACCGCCCCGGAAATGACCCCTTGGCGGATGAGGTCCATGACGCCCGAGAAGACGGGGATGGCCTCGCCGTAGACCTCGACCTCGACACCGCTTTGAGCGGCGATCTCGCCGAGGTGCCCAGCGAGCCCGAACCCGGTGATGTCGGTCGCCGTGGTGACGCCGGCCGTGGTCATAGCTTCGGCGGCGGCGCGGTTAAGCTCGCGCATCGACCGTTCGGCCTCCGCCAAACCATCGGCCGGGGCCCGGCCGATCTGGCGGGCGAAGCTCAGTATGCCCGTGCCGATGGGCTTGGTCAGGATGAGGACGTCGCCGGGCTTGGCCTTGCTGTTGACGGTCATTTTCTTGGGGTGGACGACGCCGGTGACGGCGAAGCCGAACTTGATCTCCCGGTCCTTGATGCTGTGACCGCCGAGGACGGCGACGCCGGCCTCGCGGAGCTTGTCGATGCCGCCCTGGAGCATCCGGTTCATGATCCGCGGGCTGAGCTTTTCGATGGGGAAGGCGACGATGGAGAGGGCCGTCAGGGGTTTTCCGCCCATGGCGTAGATGTCGCTCACGGAATTGGCCGCGGCGATCTCGCCGAAGGCGTAGGGGTCGTCGACGACGGGCGTGAAGACGTCGACCGACTGGACGAGGGCGGTCGTCGGCGTGAGCTTGTAGACGCCGGCGTCGTCGCAGGTGTCGGACGAGACGAGGACGCGCGGGTCGAAGACGCGGGGGAGGCCGGCGAGAGCCCGCTTGAGGTCCTCCTGGCCGATCTTCGAGGCGCAGCCGGCGTTCTCGACAAGTGTCGTCAGGGCCACGTCCTCGGGGGCGTCATCTTCGCGTTCGCCGGCGCAGAGGCAGACGTTCTTCTGCTTGAAAAGGTCGCAGGGGCAGGGGTCCTTGGGATTGCAGATGCAGTGGCCGAGCTTGATTGATCGGCCCATGATGCGCTTGCGCTTCGCGTAGTCGATCAATGGAGCAGTCCGATGAGGGCGCGTTCGACGATCGCGTCTTCGGCCGGCTGGATCGTCCGGAAATCGAAAAGTACGGCGTCCTTGTGGATACGGGCGAATATGGGAGGGGTGAAGGCGCGGAGCCGGAGGGCCAGGTCCTCGGCCGAGATGCCGGGGGCCTGGACGGCCAGGTCTTTCGACGGCAGTGTCTCGACAGGCACGGCGCCGCTTCCGACCTGTGATTCGCCGTCCTCGACCGCGATCATGACGCCGGCGGGGAGGGCTTTGCGAAGGGCCGAGGCGAGCTTTTTCGCCCGGCGGCCGAGCTCGTCGGTTGTCAGGCCGAGCATCCGGTAGATCGGGTGGCGCTCGGCGAGCTTCTCGGGCGCGAGGAAGAGTTTCAGCGTCGCCTCGAGGGCGGCGATGGAGAGCTTGCCGCAGCGGAAGGCCCGGGCCAGCGGATTCTTCTTGATCTTCTGGATCCAGGCCGCCTTGCCGACGATGATGCCGCACTGCGGGCCGCCGATGAGCTTGTCGCCGCTGAAACAGACGACGTCGGCGCCTGACTGCACACTTACCCGGACCATAGGTTCGGCGGCGAGGCCGTACGGCGCGAGGCCGACCAGGGCGCCGCTGCCGAGGTCGTCGACGACGGGGACGCCGTGGCTGCGGCCGAGTGCGGCGAGCTCCTCGATGCCCGGCTCTTCGGCGAAGCCGACGATGCGGTAGTTGCTGTGGTGGACGCGGAGGATG
>MEXZ01000036.1:10424-11005 GCA_001773855.1 Candidatus Aminicenantes bacterium RBG_13_64_14 | reverse complement strand
AGGATCATGGCCGCGACCGAACCGATACACAGGAAGGAGAGGATAAAAAAAACGATCCAAGCCATGGAAATTCCCCCTATATTTAGTTTCCCCAGCGGGTAAAGTCAAGCCGGAAATTTAGAGGTGAATGGCCGGGGCGGATCGGCGTTGACAATATGTCGGGATTTGTTATAATAACGTCGGTACCGCGGGGTAGAGCAGCCTGGTAGCTCGTCGGGCTCATAACCCGGAGGTCGTTGGTTCAAATCCAACCCCCGCTACCATCCTGAAATCAATATCCCATGATAAAGAGGCGAGAGCCTCCAGTTTTGGTACATAAATTGACAGCCGTCCAGCCGAAAGCTATTATGATACCAGTTCCAAGTGACAGAGGGATAAAGCGGTGTTGGAAATTCTGTTTGATTTCTTCGTTGATTCGCTCCTCATTCTCCCATTTTTTATAAAAAGAAAAAGGGACGCCCGGCTGGAATGGTCCGGTATCGTCGAAGAGAAAAAGGCTCGGGTTAGACATTTTCTGTCGAAATATGCCTACACCGTGATTTTTCGAACGGACGACGGCGAGCGTAAGAAGCTGAGAATGG
>MEXZ01000036.1:6356-10385 GCA_001773855.1 Candidatus Aminicenantes bacterium RBG_13_64_14 | reverse complement strand
CCGCTGGTAGCGAAGGGTCGTGAGGCCGAGCTTCTGCGCGATCCACGCGACCATGGCCTCGTACTTCTCCGACCCCGTTTTCGTGTATTCCGCGACGTTTTTGGCGTCCGGGCCCTCGAGGGCGGCGATGGCCTTACGAGCGGCCAGGTCGAGCTCCGACCGGGATCTCGAAAAATTCAGGAAACGGCAGCCGTAGGCCAGGGGAGGGCAGGCCGGCCGCATGTGGACCTCGACTGCTCCGGACTCATAAAGCCGCTGGATAGTGTCCTGGAGCTGGGTCCCACGAACGATCGAGTCCTCGCAGAACAGGAGCTTCCGGCCCTGGATGATCTCGCGGATGGGGATGAGTTTCATCCGGGCCACCTGGTCACGGACGTCCTGGTTCTGGGGCATGAAGCTTCTGGCCCAGGTCGGGGTGTATTTGACGAAAGGCCGGCGGAAGGGGACGCACGCCTCGGCCGCATAGCCCAGGCCGTGGCCGATGCCCGAATCGGGAATGCCGGCGACGAAATCGACCTGGACCTCGTCGTTCTTGGCCAGCAACGCCCCGCATCGGTTGCGGACGATCTCGACGTTGATGCCCTCGTAATCCGATGCCGGGTAGCCGTAATAGACCCAGAGGAAAGAGCAGATCTGGAGCCTATCGCGCGGCGCAACCCGTTGCTCGCACCCGTCGGGCGTGATTTTAACAATTTCGCCCGGGCCGAGGGTGCGGTCGAACTCGTAGTCCAAGTTCGGGAAAGCGCAAGTTTCGAGAGATGCGGCGAAAGCCCCCGGCTTTTTCCCCAGCGCGATGGGCGTGCGCCCGAGCTTGTCCCTGGCAGCCAAGACTCCGTCCTCGGTCAGGATAAGGATCGAGCAGGATCCCTTGATGAGCTCCCAAACTTGCTGGATGCCTGCCTCGAAAGAGTCCTTCTGGTTGATGATGGCGGCCACGAGCTCGGTCGGGTTGATCTCGCCGCCCCGCATCTCTGAAAAGTGGAGGCACTTGCCGCGGAAAGCCCTTTCGACGAGCTCGTCGGCGTTCTTGATGACGCCGACCGTGGCGATCGAAAAATGCCCCAGGTGGGACCGGATGAGGAGCGGCTGATCTTCGTAGTCGCTGATGACCCCGATGCCTCGCGTGCCGTGGAGCTTGCCGATGTCCTCGCCGAATTTCGACCGGAACTGGGCGTTCTCTATGTTGTGGATGTAGCGGACGATGCCGTTCCCGTTGCCGACGGCCAGACCGCCGCGCTTTGTCCCGAGATGCGAATGGTAATCCGTGCCGTAGAAAAGGTCCTCGACGATATCGTGCTTGGCGACGACCCCGAAAAATCCTCCCATATCTCCTCCTTCTTCCTCAGCGCAGGATGAATCCGTGGCCCAGCGGGTCGGACGGGTCGATCCAGAACTCGTTTTTTCCCGTGAGATGCGCGCTTCCGGTGACTTCGGGGATGACCGCTTCATGCGGCCCGAACGTTGTCCGGCTTACGGCGCGCCCCGTAAAACATGTTCCCAAGATGCTTTCAATGACGAACGGGTCTCCGAGAGCGATTTCCCCCTTGGCCACATGAAGGGCCGCCCGGGCGCTGACTCCGGTCCCGGTCGGACTACGGTCAACCTCTCCGTCAGCGAAGACGCAAACGTTGCGTCCGAAATGGCCGGCCTCGCGCGCCGGCCCCATGATGATGGTCCCGTAGAGAAAGCCGAGGTCTTCCTCGAAGGGATGGAGGATCGGCAGTGTTTCCATGACGGCCCTCTTGACCTGCATCCCCAGCTCGATAAGCTTCCGGAAATCCTCGGGGGTGAGCCCGACGCCAAGGTCCTCGGCCCGGCAAAAAGCGTAAAAGGCCCCGCCGAAAGCGATGTCGCAGGATAGGGGACCGATTCCAGGAACGTCCACACGGTGGTCCAGGGCGTAAACGAACGACGGGACATTGATAAACGTCACGCTCTCGACCCGCCCGTCCTTCCGATGGGGCGTCGCTTCCACGAGACCGGCCGGCGTGTCGATCCTGAGGATCTCCAGGTCCTCGGGGAGGGGCAAGAGGCCACAATCGCAAACCGCCGTGGCCAGGGCGATGATCCCGTGACCGCACATGGAGCTATAACCTTCATTATGAAGGAACAGGACGCCCAGGTGACTCCCGGGCGTGACGGGTTCGGTGATGACGCACCCGTACATGTCAGCATGGCCGCGGGGCTCCCACATCAGCGCCTTCCTGAGGGGATCCAGGTTCTCCTGGAAGAACCGCTTCTTTTCGAGGATCGTATCACCGGGGATTTCCGGTAAACCTCCTGTGACGATGCGGAGCGGTTCGCCGGCGGCGTGCGCGTCGAGCGTCGTCAGCTTGAGCCAGCCGGACGGAGGCTGCCAAGCTGAATTTACCGGCCGGCTCATCATAGTGCCGCCCATCATAACACCGGTTAATGGGCGATTCAATCCTTCCTTGCGCTCGGAGTTGAACAGCGCCGGATTTCCGGGACATGACCTCATTCTCTGGAATGAGGATCGTGTACCAGGAAATCGAGAGAGCGGGGTTGAACGCCGCCGGATTATCTGTTATATACATCTTCTAGACGTTACGAGGAGGAAGAAAAGACATGTTCAAGCCCGAAACGTACATCCAAAGGCGAAAGCTCCTGAAAAAGGAGGTCGGGTCCGGCCTGCTCCTGTTCCTCGGAAACGAGGAAAGCCCGATGAACTACCGGGACAACACCTACCATTTTCGGCAGGACAGCTCTTTCCTCTACTTCTTCGGGCTGGATTCCCCCGGGCTGGCCGCCATCGTCGACATCGACGAAAACAGGGACGTCCTTTTCGGCGACGACATCGGCATCGAAGACATCATCTGGATGGGCCATCTCCCCAGGATGAAAGACCGGGCTCGCGAAGTGGGGGTCAGGCACACCGCGGCACGGGCGGCCTTCGGAGACACCGTGCGCAAGGCCCTTACGGCCGGACGCTCCGTCCATTTTCTTCCACCTTCCCGGACCGACAACGCTCTCGTCCTCAGCGGCCTCCTGGGCATCCCCGTCAAGAAGATCAAGGCCAAGGCCTCACTCGAGTTCATCAAGGCGGTCGTCGACCAGCGGCTCTATAAATCCAAGGAAGAGGTCCGCGAGATCGAAGCTGCCGTGGAGACCAGTCAGGCCATGTTTCTCGCCGCCATGAAGCTGGCCAAGCCCGGCCGGTACGAGCACGAGATCTCCGGCGCCATGGAAGGGATCGCCCTGTCCCGGGGCATGCGCCTGGCCTTCCCCCCCATCGTGACCATCAACGGCCAGACGCTCCACAACCATTCCCACGGCAACATGCTCGTCAAGGGCAGGCTCCTCGTCGCGGATGTCGGCGCGGAAGCGGCCAGTTCCTACGCCTCCGATATCACCCGGACGATCCCCGTCGGCGGCCGTTTCAACCGGAGACAGAGGGACGTCTACGAGATCGTCCTGGCCGGCCAGGAAACGGCCATCAAGGCGATGAAGCCCGGGGTCATGTTCAAGGAGATCCACCTCGGGACAGCCCGGGTCATGGCCGCCGGCCTCAAGGACCTGGGCCTCATGAAGGGCGACGGCGAAGCGGCCGTCGCCGCTGGCGCCCACGCCCTCTTTTTCCCCCACGGCTTGGGGCACAATATGGGCCTCGACGTCCATGACATGGAGGACCTCGGCGAAAACAACATCGGCTACGACAAGACCGTCGAGCGGAGCAGTCAGTTCGGTTTGGCCTATCTCCGGATGGCCAAGGAACTCCGGCCCGGGCATGTCATGACCGTGGAACCGGGACTCTATTTCATCCCGGCCCTGTTCGAAAAATGGCGCAAGGAAAAGAAATTCCGCGAATTCATCGCCTACGATGAAGTGGAGAAATACCTCGATTTCGGCGGCGCCCGGATCGAAGATAACGTCCTGGTCACGGAGAAGGGCCACCGGGTGCTGGGCCCGCCCATCCCCAAGACGGTCGCCGACATCGAAAAAGCCTGCCACGTTTGAAGATCGCGCTCGTCCAGCAGCACTCGACCGGCGACCCGGAGGAAAACCGGGCCA
>MEXZ01000036.1:5941-6250 GCA_001773855.1 Candidatus Aminicenantes bacterium RBG_13_64_14 | reverse complement strand
AAGCCTCCTCATGGCCGAGACGATCCCGGGCCCGACGACGGAGCTTTTCTGCGCGCTGGCCCGGGAGACGGGCGCCGTCGCCGTCCTCAACCTTTTCGAGCGTGACGGAAGCCGAACCTACGACGCCTCGCCCGTCATCGACGCGGACGGCCGGATCCTGGGCGTCACGCGCATGGTCCACATCATGGAGGGTCCCGGGTTTCACGAGCGCGGCTACTACGCCCCGGGAGACCGGGAGAATTTCGTCTATGCGACGGCCGCCGGGAAGATCGGTGTCGCCATCTGCTACGACCGTCATTTTCCGGAATA
>MEXZ01000036.1:5686-5896 GCA_001773855.1 Candidatus Aminicenantes bacterium RBG_13_64_14 | reverse complement strand
CCAGGCTGGGGCGGTGGGGGAGTGGACCGAGGGCATTTTCGAAGCCGAGCTCCAGGTGGCCGCCTTCCAGAACGGCTACTATGCCGCCCTCGTCAACCGGGTCGGACGGGAGGAAAAGCTCGATTTCGCAGGCGAGTCGTTCGTGGCCGACCCCGACGGCCGGGTCGTCGCCCGGGCCCCGCGCGGCCGCGACATCATCCTCTACGCCGA
>MEXZ01000036.1:4577-5339 GCA_001773855.1 Candidatus Aminicenantes bacterium RBG_13_64_14 | reverse complement strand
CTACCAGGGCATGCTGCTCATTGAAAAGACGAAGCTCAAGAAGACCTAGCTCTTCGAGGCTTTCAGCTTCTCGAGGAAGGGCTGGTTCAAGCTGCTCGAAGAGAAATAGACCACTCCGTCGGCGCCGAGCGCTTTGCTGATCTTCGTCTGCGCGATCATGCCCTCGGGCGTGTTCTGATTATGGGAGGTGCCGATGCCGATCCCGGGGCAGACCTGCGAGCGCCCTTTCCCGTAGGCCACGGCCTCGCGGACGAGCTTCCCGAAGAGCCCGGCGTCGTTCGAATAGAGCATGGGGCAAAGCATGTCCACGAGCCGCTCCCGGACCCAGGCCGGCCAGTCCTGACCGATGAGAACGGCGGCGTTCCTGGCGTCCGGGAAAACCGCGGCGCTGATCTTGACCTTCCGGCCCGTCGTCTTGAGAGCGTCCTTGAGCTCCCGGACAAAAACGGTCACCCGGTCCGTGTTCCATCGGAGCCATTCGTTCCAGGCCATGTTTCCCGAATCGCGGGCCTTGACGGCGGCCATGTCGATGCCGGTATCCTGCTTGAAAAGCCGGAGCGTCTCCGCGTCGAAGCTGAAATAGGGCTCCGTCGGCTCGCAGGGGTAGCGGATGTAGTCGAGATGGACCCAGCCGACGTCGTACTTCCGGACGACCTCGAGCATCAGGCTGATCTCGTACTCGCGGACGGCGGGGAGGGCGGGGTTGACCGCGCCGACCATCTCTCGCTTGGGGCTCGCGATCAGCCATTCGGGGTGTTCCCG
>MEXZ01000036.1:4412-4525 GCA_001773855.1 Candidatus Aminicenantes bacterium RBG_13_64_14 | reverse complement strand
TCCATCTTCCTCTTCTTCGCCTCGGCCAGGAAGACCCCGAAGAAATCCCAGTCCCAGGCCTTGTCCCTGACGCCGATCTCGCTGGCATAGTACACGTGACCCGAGGTGTTCTT
>MEXZ01000036.1:4124-4399 GCA_001773855.1 Candidatus Aminicenantes bacterium RBG_13_64_14 | reverse complement strand
AGGGTGTTAATGCCGGCCTTGGCGTACTCGTCGAGGGTCAGGCGCATCTTTTCGACGGCGGCCGTTTGATCGGGGCCGAAGAAGCCCGGGTGCATCCAGACCCCGCGGACGGGCATGGACAGCGACGCGTCCCCCGGACCGGTCGAGGAGACCGCAGGAGAAGCCCAACCCGCCGAGATCAAGAGAAAAGACAGGATCAGTATGGTTTTAGATTTCATCGCGGAACCTCCTTCCGCCGATAATCGGGCTGCCGATACAGGCAAGCTGTATCTAGC
>MEXZ01000036.1:155-4091 GCA_001773855.1 Candidatus Aminicenantes bacterium RBG_13_64_14 | reverse complement strand
TTTCGACCCGGAGGACATCTCCGGGCCGGAGCTTGACGTTGACCTTCGAGCCCAGCGTCTTCGTCAGGCCGCGGGAGATGAGCGTATTCTTTCCCTTGGCGCCCGGCCCGCCGCCGCATGCCCCGTAGGGGGCGAACCGGCGGCGCTCCGACATGATCGTCAGCGCGGCGGGGACCCGGAATTCGTACTCGCGGATGATCCCTTCGCCGCCCTTGTGGAGCCCTTTTCCGCCTGAGCCCTTTCTGAGGCCGTAACGCCGGATCCTTATCGGCAGGTAATTTTCAAGGGCTTCGAGGGGCGTGTTGAGGGAGTTGGTCATGTGGGTGTGGACGCCGTCGAGGCCGGCCGCGTTCGATCCGGCGCCCATGCCGCCGCCGATCGTCTCATAGTAGGCGAAATGCCTCTTCCGCCACGGGTCGTAGCCACCGAAGGCGATGTTGTTCATCGTCCCCTGGCTGGCTGCCGGGATCCTGGCCGGGACGGCCTTGGCCAGGGCGCCCAGCAGGACGTCGACGATGCGCTGGGAAGTCTCGACGTTCCCTCCGGCGCAGGCGGCCGGGAACTCGGCGTTGACGATGGAGCCCTTGGGGGCCACGATCTCGAGCGGCCTCATCAGGCCCGTGTTGAAGGGGATGTCCTCTTCGACGAGGGACCGGAAGACATAGAGGACGGCCGAGCAGGTGATGGCGAAGTTGGCGTTGACCCCGCCTTCGGTCTGGGGGGAGGAGGAGCTGAAATCGACCACGGCCTCGTCGCCGCGGATCGTCACGCGGACGCCGATCTTGAGGTAGCGGGCCGAAATCCCGTCGTTGTCCAATCTGTCTTCGAAGGCGTAGACGCCGTCGGGGATGGTCCTGATCGTCTCCCTGAGGAATTTTTCCGTGTAGTCCTGGACGAGCCCGGAGTACAGGCGGACCTTTCCGACGCCGAACCTGGTCACGGCCTCCTCGAGCCGCGCCCGGCCGATCTCGTTGGCCGCGAACTGGGCCAGGAGGTCGCCCCGGCGCTCGTCGGGCGTCCGGACGTTCGAAAGAATAAGGTCGAAGACGTCCTTGTTCATCCGGCCGCGGGAATAGAGCTTCAGCGGCGGAATGATCAGGCCCTCCTGGAATAGCTCGGTGGCCAGGGGCATGGAACCCGGCGTCATCCCGCCCACGTCGGAGTGATGGGCCCGGTTGGCCACGAAGAAGCTGAGCTTCCGGCCCAGGAAAACGGGGGAGATGCAGGTAATGTCGGGGAGATGCGTCCCGCCCCGATAGGGATCGTTGAGGATGACCAGGTCGCCCTTCTCGAAGGTCACGGCCCGGAGCGCGGCCTGGACGGAGAGGGGCATGGCGCCCAGGTGGACGGGGATGTACGAGCCCTGGGCCAGCGTCTCGCCCTTCTCGTTGAAAAGGGAACAGGAGTAATCCTTCCGTTCTTTGATGTTCGGGGAGAGGGCGGTCCGGCCGAGGACGGCACCCATTTCTTCGGAGATGGCGATGAAAACATTCTTGAAAAGCTCGAGTTCAATGGGGTCGAATTTTTTCATCGCGGACCCGCCTTGCGGATGATGAGGTTGAGGAACCCGTCGACCTTGGCGGCGTATCCCGGAGGGAGAAAGGTCGTCGATTCGGGATCGATGACAAGGGCCGGGCCGCAGACCGCATTGTCCGGGGCGAGCCTCGACCTGTCGATGACCATTCCTTCGGGGGCCGCCCTTCCATAAAAAATGGGCTGCTTCCTGATAATAGCCTTCGGGTCGAGCGTCTTCCGTCCAGGTTCCTTGACCAGCGGGATCTTGGGCGTGACGGCGACGGCCTTGACCCGGAGGTTGACGATCTCGACATCCCTCCGGTCGTGGCGGTAGGAATAGAGCTTTTGGTGCCGGCTGTGAAAGCTCTCGAGGAAGGCCCGCGCTGCGGTCCGCGCTTTCCTGTAAGGCACGTCGATTTCATAGGATTGGCCGAGATAGCGGCAGTCGAGGGACCGTTCGAGGAGGACGTCTTTCGCGGCGAACCCGTCCTCCTTCATATCGCGGAAGCTGGCTTCCTCGAGGGACCGGAAATCCGACTCGAGGCCGGCCAGGGTGACCAGGGAATCCGGCTTCATCAGCGATTTCGTGTAATCTTTGATGGAATCCGACATGAGCAGGCCGAAGGCCGAAAGCACCCCGGCGTTGCGGGGGACGATGACCGTGGGCATGCCCAGGTGGGCGGCCATCTCCGCCGCGTGCATGCCGCCCGCTCCGCCGAACGAGAAAAGGGCGAAGGCGCGCGGGTCGAATCCCCGCTCGACCGAGATGACACGGATGGCCTTTTCCATGTTGGCGTTGGCGATGGCGACGATGCCGAGGGCCGTTTCCCGAGCAGATTTACCGATCCGGCGGGCTAGCCGCCCGACGGCGGCCCGGCTGCGCTCCGGATGGATCCGCATCCGGCCGCCCAGGAAGAACTCCGGGTCCATGCGCCCGAGACAGAGGTTGGCATCGGTCACGGTCGGCAGTTCCCCCTTGCCGTAGCAGGCGGGACCGGGGTCCGCGCCGGCGCTTTGAGGCCCCACCCTGAGCGATCCTCCACGGTCGGTATAGGCGATCGAGCCTCCCCCGGCGCCGACGGAGTGGATGTCGATGATGGGAAGGCGGATCGGAAAATCCCCGATCCGGGCCTCGTGCGTCCTCCGTATTCGGCCTTCGATGAGCGAAACGTCCGTCGACGTCCCGCCCATGTCGAAACTGACGATGTTCGGGATCCCGGCCGCCCGGGCCAGGACGCGGGCGCCGACGGCGCCCCCCGCCGGGCCCGAAAGAGACGTTTTAATGGGTTCGAGGCGGGCCCGGGCCGGGGAAATATACCCTTCGTTCGACTGCATGATCCGCAGCTCGGATTGGCCGAGCCGCCGGTCGAGTTCCCGGAGATAGCGGTCCATGACCGGCATGAGGAAGGCGTTCGTGGCTGTCGTCGACATCCGCTCGAACTCCCGGTGCTCCGGGAGGAGACGACTCGACACCGAGGCGAGCAGCCCCGCCCGGGCCAGCTCCTCGGCCACGACGTCCTCGTTTTCAGCGTTGGCGTAGGAATGAAGCAGACAGACGGCGACGGCCTCGGCGCCGGACTTTCGGATTTTCGCGATGACCTTGCGGACCTCGGGCCGGCTGACCGTTTTCTCGACCTGGCCCGAGGCGAGCGTCCTTTCCCGGATACCGAACCTGCGCCCGGCGGGTATGAGTTCGAACCTCTCCTCGGGCTGGAGAGAATAGAGCTCGCGCCGGGTCTGGCGCCCGATGGCCAGGATATCCTCGAATCCAGCCGTCGTGACCAAGGCGACGCGGCCGCCTTTTCTCTGCAGCAGGGCGTTCGTGGCCACGGTCGTGCCGTGGATGATGAAAACGGCGGGGCCGGTCCGCAGGAATTCGCCGACCCCTTCGAAGATGGCCAGGGAGGGGTCCCGCGGGGTCGAGAGGACCTTCCTGTTAAAGAGACGGCCGTCCTTCCAGATGACGAAGTCGGTGAACGTGCCGCCGGTGTCAACTCCGATGCGAAGGGAAGGGGTCTGCTGGCGGCGTTTCATGGCGAAGGCATATTTAAACGTCAATGGGCGGGATAAGTCAATAAGGGCCCCGGCCTTAATTCGAGGGGAAGCTTAATGGCAAGTGCTGCACGACTTGGTCGAACAGCTCGTGCAGCCCGATGAGGAGGCCTTGATCCGGCTCGAGCCGCCGCCGATGCCGAAGGCCGAGACCAGTTTCTGCGGTTCCGGCGCGCCGCAGTCGGGGCAGACGACTTCTTTATCCCGGCCGCCCTGGACCAGGCATTCGAAGCGCCGCGCGCACTTCTTACACTGATACTCATAAATCGGCATGGCTCAATTATCTTACCGGAATCATTGTCACCGGTCTATAGATACACTGAAGGCGAGCGCAGCTGGCGCCGCCCGGGCCGTTACGGCCAAAACGGG
>MEXZ01000036.1:0-146 GCA_001773855.1 Candidatus Aminicenantes bacterium RBG_13_64_14 | reverse complement strand
AGCCGCCGATGGATCAGCACGCGCCGGGCTACCGGTTATTTGACTAGGGCGATGGCCTCGATCTCGACCTTGACGTCCCTCGGCAAGCGGGCGGCCTGAACGGTGGCCCGGGCCGGGCTGGGGGCCTTGAAGAACTCGGCGTAGAC
>MEXZ01000035.1:1080-5358 GCA_001773855.1 Candidatus Aminicenantes bacterium RBG_13_64_14 | reverse complement strand
GGGCCAAGCCGNNCGGCTTCTTCGAGGTCGAGGCCGGGGGCGAGGAGGAATTCCTCCGCAGCCTGGGCATCGAGGCCCTGCCCGGCATCGGCCCCAAGACCCAGGCCATCCTCCGCATGCTCAACATCCACCGCCTGGGCGACCTGTGGGGCCTGCCCCGCACGACGCTCCGGGCCCTGTTCGGACTCGAGGGCGAGGAGCTCTTTCTCCAGTCGCGGGGCATCGACTGCCGGCCGGTCGTCACCCGGACCGTGCCCAAGTCCGTGTCGCGCGAGACGACCTTCCTCCAGGACCTCTGGGACGAGCGCCTCCTGCTCGCCCACTTGGCCTACCTCTGCGACCGCCTGACCCTCGGCCTGCGCCAGGGCTGTCTCTACGCCCACATCATCGAGGTCAAGGTCCGCACCTCGGACTTCAAGACCGAGGCCCGGCGCCGCCTGCTCCTCACCCCGCGGCAGGAGATGGACGAGATCTTCCGCATCAGCCGGGAGCTGTTCCTCGACCTCCGCGGCCGCACCCGCCTCTCCCTGCGGCTGGTGGGGGTCAAGGCCTCGGACCTCGTCCGCCACCGGCCCCTGTCCCTGTACGAACCCTACTCGTCCCGCGGGGAGCGGCTGGGCGAGGCCCTGGACCAGGTCCGGGACAAGTTCGGGTTCGGCTCCGTGCTCACCGCCCGGGAGCGGATGCTCGACCCGCTCTACGCCTTCGAGCCCCGGCGCGGGTTCGTCCTGAAGACGGCCTCCCTGACCCGGTGAGCGGCCGATGTTCATTCCCCTCCGCGTCCATTCCGTTTTCAGCAAGGGCCACGGCGGGCTGACGCTCGGCGAGGCCGCGGCCTGGTCCGCGCGGGAGAAGCTCCCCGCGGCCGCGCTCACCGACATCGGCAACATCCACGGCTGGGCCAAGTGGAAGCGGGCCGCGGAGGCCAAGGGCGTCGTCCCCCTGTTCGGCTGCGAGACCGAGGCCGGCGGCCGCCGCTTCCTGCTCCTGGTCAAGGGCCGGGACGGATACCGGAGCCTCGTCCGGACCATGAACCGCGGGGAGCTCGCCGACGCGGACGGCCTGGTCGTCATCCTCATCCCGCGGCCGGCCGACGGGCCGTTCCTCGAGCAGGCCGACACTCTCCGCCGCAGCGAGGACTTCTACCTCGGCTGCGATTTTTCGAACTTCCGCTCGGCCCGTGAGTTCGCGGCGCGGCACGGCCTGCGGACGGTGTGGACCAACCCGCTCAAGTTCACGCGCAGCCCGGAGCGGGTGATCCTGATGCGCTCCATCGAGAAAAAAATTCCCTTTCCGCCCGAGCGGGACAAGCTCCTGGGCAAGATGGCCTTCTTCGGGCCGGACCAGGAAGCCCTGGCCCTGCGCAAGCTCGGTCCGGAGGGCCGCGCGGCGCTCGACCGCACCCTGGAGGTCGCCGCCAAATGCCGTTTCGACTTCCAGGGAATCGTGCCCCAGCTCCCGTCGGACCTCTTCCCGACGCCCCTCCGGGAGGTCGTCCTGGACCGGCTCCGCGGCGCCACGGGCTTGAACTGGGAGGAGCGCCAGCGCGCGCTCCGGGAGCTCGAGGCCATCGAGGGCTCGGGCTTCGGGCCGTACTTCCTGATCGTGCACGACGTCTGCGAATTCGCCCGCGAGCGGGGCATCCTCCACAACCTCAAGGGGTCGGGCGCCTCGTCCTTCGTGGCTTACCTTCTCGGCATTTCCCACGTCAACCCGGTCGAGTTCGACCTCTACTTCGAGCGCTTCCTCAACCCCGGCCGGAACGACCCGCCGGACATCGACCTCGACTTCGACTCGGGCCGCCGCGACGAGGTCCTGGCCTATGTCCTGAAGAAATACGGGGAGGGCCGGACGGGCGCGGCCTTCGTCTGCAGCCTGAAGAGCTTCAGGGCCCGCTCGGCGGTCTACGAAACGGCCCGGGCCATGGGCGTCCCGCCCGAAGAGGCGCGCTCCCTGAGCAAGAAGATCCCGTTCTTCGCCGAGCCCGATTCCCTGAAGAAGGAGCGGCCGCCGGCCGGGTTCGGCGAGGTGTGGCGTCTGGCCTCGGACCTGACGGGCGTCTACTGCGAGAAGTCCCTGCACGTCGGCGGAGTCATCCTCACCCCGGCGCCCGCCGACTCATACCTGCCCCTCGAGGAGTCGGCCAAGGGCCTGCGCATGTCCCACTTCGACCGGGACGCGGTCGAGGACCTGAAGCTCATCAAGCTCGACCTGCTGTCGGTGCGGGGGCTGGCGGCCGTGTCCCGGACCAAGGCCAGCCTCGGCCTGCGGGACATCCCGGCCGGGGACTCGCGGGCCTTCGGCCTGATGAAGAAGGCCGCGACCATCGGCTGTTTCCAGGTCGAGAGCCCGGCCATGATGAACCTCCTCCGCCGGATGAAGCCGGACGACATCCGGGAGCTCACCCAGGCCCTGGCCCTCATCCGGCCCGGCCCGACCGAGAGCGGCATGAAGGAGACGCTCCTCCGCGGCCGCGAGGGAAGGGCTTCGGCCCGCGACCCGTTCCTGGAGCGCATCCTGCCCGAGACGGGCGGCTTGCTTCTCTACGAGGAACAGGTCATGCAGGCGGCCGAGCGGGCGGCCGGGATGCCGGCCGGGGAGGGCGACCTCCTGCGCCGGAGCCTGAAGCGGCGCGGCGGGGACGGGCTGTTGCGGGAAAAGTTCTTCAGCCAGGCTCGGGCCCGGGGCTGCAGCGCGGCCGATGTCGAGCGCCTGTGGCGGACCATGGAAAGATTCTCGTCCTACTCCTTCAACAAGGCGCACAGCGCCTCCTACGCGGCCATGGCCTACCAGGCCGTCTACCTCAAGGCCCATCATCCCGTCGCCTACCTCACCGCGGTGCTCAACGCCGGCGGCGGCTACTACGAGTTTACGGAGTACGTCGAGGAGGCCAAGCGGATGGGCATCCGCGTCCTGGGCCCGGACGTGAACCGGAGCGGTTACGAATTCGAGGTCGAGGGCGGGGCGATCCGGGTGGGGCTGACGTCCATCCGGAACCTGGCCCTCAAGACCGCGGACAAGATCGTCGAGGAACGGAAGAACGGGGGCTTCGCCTCGATCGAGGATTTCCTGTCTCGGGTGCGTCTGACCCGGACCGAGCTCCTGGCCCTCATCCGGGCCGGCGTCTTCGACTCGCTCGAGTCGAGCCGGACGCGGCAGATCCTCCGCTACTTCCAGGGCCTCAGCGGCTGGGACGTCCTGGAGCGGGCCGCCGACCTCTCGCCCCAGGACAAGGCGCGGATGACGTTCGAGGCCCTGGGCTTTCTGCCCGAGGGCGACGCGCTGACGCTCTTCGAGGGCGAGCGGCCGGAGCTCCGGATCAAGGACCTCGCCTCGCGGCCGGGCGAGGAGGTCGAGCTCCTGGTCCGGGTGGTCGACGCCCGTCAGAAGGAGACCCGCGGCGGGCTGAAGTATTTCTATCTCTTCGAGGACGAGACCGGCCTGCTCGAGGGCGTGGGCGAGAGGAAAGGTCCGGCTTTCGGCGCTCCGCCGGTGGGCCTTCTCCGGGCCGAGGTCCGGCGCGACGGAGACGGCCGGGCCAAGGCCTTCGGCTGTTCGTTGTCCTCAGCTTTGCCCCAGCCGCGGGAATGACAGCCGGTGCGCCGGGTCAGGAATCCTTGTCTGTTTTGAACAGGTCCAGCTGGCCGCTCTGGATCTGCTTGACGATGTCCTGGAGGACCGGGAATTTCTTCAGGAGGAGATGGGGGATCTCCAGCTTCTCCCCGGTCAGCAGGTTCCGAATCTGGAGGGCGTTGGCCACGGCCTGGCCGCGGTAATGATTGTTGGTGATGACGAACACCTTGGCGCTCTTCTTGCCCAGGCTCTTGATGCGCTCGACCCACTCCTCAAGCTCGTTCTTGGCGTAAAGATAGTTGTACCGGTCGTCGCGGCCGGCTTCCTTGCGGAACCAGTCCTTGGCGTTCCGGCCGTGGAGCCGGACGTAGGAGAAGTCGGGGCTGGTCGCCGCGGCCCCGGGCGCGATGGATTGGCGGGACAGGGGCTGGTCGATGTTGCAGAAGGCCACCCGGCGCTCGGCGAGGAGCCCGTAGAATTCGGGCGTGTCCCAGGAGACGTGGCGGACTTCCAGAGTCAGGGGCCAGCCGGCGAAGCCGTCGAACAGCCGGAGCAGGTAGTCATGGTTTTCCGGGGTGCGGGCGAACGACCAGGGGAACTGGAGGAGCAGGGCGGCCAGGCGGCCGGACTCCTTCAGGGGAACGACGCCCCTGGTGAAATCGTCGATGCGTTTCGGGGTCAAGGGTTGCCGCTCATGAGTGAAGG
>MEXZ01000035.1:662-1048 GCA_001773855.1 Candidatus Aminicenantes bacterium RBG_13_64_14 | reverse complement strand
GGGAAGCGGGCCACGCGCCGCACCCAGGCCAGGGCGACCTGGGCCGTGACGGGACGGTAGAAGGTGCTGTTGACTTCGACAACGTTGAAATACAGCGCCAGGAAGGCGAGCGGATGAAAATCTCGAGGACGGTCCGGGGGATAAACGACCCCCTCCCAATCCTCATAACTCCAGCCTGCGGTGCCGATATAGAAGCGAGCCATGGACTGTTATTCTATCCCAGATGCCGGGGAAATAATCAAGGCGAAGGGGAGGGCGCCGAACCGGTTAAAGGTTGCCCTAGCCTCTATTTTCTTCTATGATGAACCTTAAGGATCGCGGCCTTGACCAAGAGAATATTCGTCGTTTCCGTCCTTCTGGCCGCTGGGTTCGGCGCGGCCTGTCCG
>MEXZ01000035.1:0-584 GCA_001773855.1 Candidatus Aminicenantes bacterium RBG_13_64_14 | reverse complement strand
AAGGGGTTCATTCGGGCCTTCGAGGACCAGGGATTTCGCGACGGAGTGAACATCCGCTTCGTCGTCCGGAACGCCATGGGCGACATCTCCGAGGTCCAGCGGATCGCCGAGTCGTTCGCCCGCGACCGGGTGGACCTCATCGCCGCCCTGTCCACCCAGTGCCTCCAGGCGGCGATGATCGCTACCGATAAGATCCCGATCGTGTTCGCCTCGGTGGCCAACCCCTACCGGATCAACGCCGGCCGGACGGCCGAGGACCATCGGCCCAACGTGACCGGCGTCGCCTCCACCGCGCCCATCGCCGAGAGCCTGGCTTTCGTCCGGCGGATCCTGCCCCAAGCCCGGCGGATCGGGACTCTGTGGACCCCGTCCGAGATCAACTCCGAGTTTTATCTCGAGACGGCCCGGCGGGAGGCCGGCCGGCTGAACCTGGAGATCGTGGCCGTGCCCATCGCCAACGCCGGGGAGGTCCTGTTCGCCGCCCAGCTCCTGGTCAACAAGAAGATCGACGCCATGTACCAGATCTCGGACAACACGGTCAACGCCGTGTTCGACAGCGTGGGGCGGGTGGCCGCGGAGAACGG
>MEXZ01000034.1:4849-5014 GCA_001773855.1 Candidatus Aminicenantes bacterium RBG_13_64_14 | reverse complement strand
GAACAGGCCGTCCTCGCCGCCGGGGACGGGGTCGCTCCAGCGCCGGCGCATGCGGTTCCAGGTGGCGGCGTAGAGGGTGTCGGGTTGCTGCGGGTCCATGACGAGGTCGTTCGCCCCGACTTTCTCGTTGACGTAGAGGACCTTCTGCCAGGTGGTACCGCCGTC
>MEXZ01000034.1:708-4712 GCA_001773855.1 Candidatus Aminicenantes bacterium RBG_13_64_14 | reverse complement strand
AGGTCTTGCCCGCGTCGGTCGACTTGTAGATGCCTATCCCCGGCTCCGAGGCCCGAAAGATGTTGGCCTCGCCCGTCCCGACCCAGACGATGTTGGAGTCGGACTCGGCGACGGCGATGTCGCCGATGGAGAGCGTCGGCATGTCGTCGAAGATGGGCTCCCAGGTCGTGCCGGCATTGACGGTCTTGAAGACGCCGCCCGTGGCCGTGCCGGCGTAGAAGACGGTCCGGCTGCCGAGCGGGACGGCGACGTCGGTCGAGCGGCCGCCGAGGTCGGAGGGGCCGATGAAGCGCCACTTGACGTCCTTCGTCGGCGACTGCTGTTTCATGGCCGTGTGTTGTTCGAACCACTTGAGCCGCTGGGCCGTGTCGGTGTTCTCGATTTTCTTTTGGCCCTTGGCCGGTGCCTTGCCCTGGGGTGCGGCTGCGAGAAGGCCGACCAGAAGGGCGACGATGCCGAGGGCCAGAACTGTACGCTTGGATAAATGCATAGAAGACCTCCCTGTGATATGCATGGCGAGATATTCAAAATATGATATTTCAGAGGCCCCTGTCAATAAAAATCCTTGGGGGCCTGCGGCTATTTTTTCGGCTGGGAGATGTCGAGAACCTCGATCTCGTAGACGAGCAGGGTGTTGGGTGAGATGACGAAACGCTTTTCGCCCGGCCTCTGTTTCGCGTAGAAGCCGCTCGTCTTATAACCCTGTACGGCCGGGACGATGAGGAGAAGTTTCTCTCCCTTTTTCATCTGGGCGACCGCCCCGTCCAGCCCCGGATTGACGCGCGTCGCGCCGACGACGTACTCGAACGGCTCTGGGATTTCCCCCCAGTACGGCTTACCTTCTTCGGCCGTGCTGACGAAGGCCTTTCCGGCAAGCGGCGCCGTGCCCGTGTAAACAACCTTCAGCGCCGCGCCGGCGAGCGGAAGCGGACCCCGCCCTTCCTTCAGGACGACGTATTTGACTCCGCCCTCCACTTCCACGGCCCCAGGCCAGTTGGCCAGGACGAATTCATCCTCTTTGGCCCTTTTCGCGGCGTCGGCTTTGAAGGCGCGCGCCTTGGCTTCTTCGACCATGGCCTTGAACGACTTCGTTGTCGGCTTGAACGCCCGGGCCTTTTTGCCGCTGCGGACGATCCTCACGGTCCGGACCTCGTCGTCCTGGACTATGGACATGACGGCGTCCATCCCTTCGACGACATATCCGAAGACGGTGTAATCGCCGTCGAGGTAGGAGCGGTCGCCGAGGGTGATGCACCATTGACTGGAGTTCGTATGCGGCCCGCCGTTGGCCATGTTGACCATGCCTGCCCGGCCGTGGTTGAGGTCGGGGAGGACGATCTCGTTCGGAAACTCGTAGCCGGGGTCTTTCGCTTTTTCGCTCGCGGCGATGCCGCATTGGATGACGTGGCCGGGGACGACGCGATGCCATTTGGTCCCGTCGAAATAGGGCGTGCCGGGGGGGAACGCGGCGTTTGTGATCGTGCCTTCGGCCAGGCCGACGAAGTTGGCCGCGGTCATCGGCGTCTTCTCGAATTCGAGTTGGAGGACGATGAGGCCCTTGTTGGTCGCGACTTCGGCGTACAATCCTTCGGGATATTTCGGGCTCCGGCAGGCGGGAGCGACGGACAGGCCGACGAGTGCCAGGGCGATAATCGCGTGCTGGGGTGAACGCATAGAGGACCTCCTTAGGCGATAGTGATTCGACGATAGCGAACTCATTGAAGGACGACGTGGACGACGACTATCTCGGAAGCGCCGACGGTCCTGACCGGGGGCCCCCATAGCTGGGCGCCGCTCGTGACGATGAAATGGGTGTTGCCCGTCTTGCGATGCCCCCAGCTGAGCCCGTATTGACGCCGGGTGATGAAATTGACCGGGAAAAGTTGGCCGTGGTGGGTGTGCCCCGATAGCTGAAGGTCGACCCGTGTCCGGCTGACGGCCTCCATGTCCGTCGGCCGATGGTCGAGCAGGATGATTGGCAGACCGTCAGGCGCCTTCTTGAGCAAGTCGTCGACGGATTCCCGGGTTCCTCGGCGGGCGTCCCGCCGCCCAACGAGGATTATCGCGCCATCGACGGTCGCCAGGTCGTCCTGCAGGAACCTGATGTGCGACCGGACAAAGAATTCGCCCGTAGTCCTGGCGTAGCCCTCGTGGTTTCCGGGGACGGCGAAAACGCCGTAGCGGGACTCGAGCCGCCGGAACTGTGCCTCGATCGCGCCGATATCCCCGTCGCCGCGGTGGCCCTCGAGGATATCGCCGCCGATGAGGACGAGGTCGGGTTTCTGGGCGTTGACCTTGTCCACGAACCTCTCCAGGAAGTTTTTCGGCGTGAGGTTGCCGAGATGGAGGTCCGCGGCGAAAACGACCTTCATTTCCCGGAGTGTCGACGACCGGCGAGGAACTTCGACCGTGTATTCGTGGACTCGCAGGACGTTGGCGTTGACGATCCCGGCGGCCACGACGAGGACCGGGACGGACAGGACGAAGGCGAGCCGCCGGAGCCGGAACTTGTCGCTCCGGACTGTTTCGCGTGTGACGGCCTTGGACAAGCGCAGGATGGCGACGGCCAAGTCCGTCAGGAGCACGGTCATGGTGAAGTACAAGACCAAAGGCAGGGCATAGTATCCGGCCAGAACGAGCAGCTTCAACCCGCCTCCGATCGTCCCGTGGGACAGGCTCTCGGCGGCGGGATAGCCGGCCGCGAGCAAGGCCACCAGGATGGTCGAAAGGTTCCTCCAGGCCGGGCGGGCGATGAGTGTCCGCAGCCGCCAGGCGACATAGATGACCAGGGGGACGGACATGAGGAGTTCGTTGAAGAGATACATGTCGGTCAGGAAAGGACCTTGAGGAGGTGGTAGTCCGATTCGATGTCGATTTCTTTGACCTCGCCCGCCGTACCGAAGGGCAGGAACTCCACCCGGCCGTTCCGGAGATGGACGCAGCCGCCACTCCGGTCCTCCATGAGGGATTCGACGGCGGCGTGCCCCAGCCGCGCCGCCAGGATCCGGTCGACGGCGGTCGGCCGGCCGCCGCGCTGGATGTGGCCGAGGACGGCGATGCGCGTCTCGAGTCCGGTCGAGGCCGTTACCGCCGAGGCGACCTCGGCGGCCGTGGCCCGGCCCTCGGCGACGACGATAATCCAGCTCGCCTTACCCCGGGCCCTCCCAGCTACGATCTCCTCGCATAGGGCGCTGATGGGCACGTCCTTCTCCGGAAGGAGAACCTCCTCACAGCCGCCGGCCAGGGCGACCTGCATGGCGATCCAGCCGCACTTCCGGCCCATGACCTCGACGACGAAAATGCGCTCGAGAGACGTCGCCGTGTCGCGGATCTTGTCGACGGCGTCCAGGGCGACGTTGACGGCCGTATCGGCGCCGACGGCGCTCTCGACGCCGGGGACGTCGTTGTCGATGGTCGCCGGGACGCCGACGACCGGGAAGCCGTATCTCGAGGCCAGGACGCGGGCGCCGGCGAGGGAGCCGTTGCCGCCGATGACGACGAGTCCGTCGATCCCCCGGGCGCGCATATTGGCCAGGGCCGTTTTCTGCCCTTCTTCGGCCATGAACGCGTCCGACCGAGCCGTCTTGAGGATCGTCCCGCCGAGGCCGATGATGTTCGAGACGGAGCGGCGGTCGAGAGGTACGAAATCGCCGCGGATGAGGCCCTCGTAGCCGCGCAGGACGCCGTCGACCAAGAGGCCGGAGGCCGCGGCCGTCCGGACGACGGCCCTGATGGCGGCGTTGACTCCGCCGCAGTCCCTGGTCAGGATGGCGATTCTCTTCATGGCCGGATTATATCAAAAGCAGGGCGCCCGATATCGCTATATGATAAAATCGTATAAATTATCGAACTTGCCGACGAGGTCGATTTCGGAGAAAATTAACCTCATGCGAGGAGAGGAAATGAAAAAAATGGTTTTGATGTTCGTATTGCTGTCCGTTGCCCTGGCCTTTGCGGCCTGTCAGAAGGAAGCGGCCAAGCTCACTTACCCGGTGACGAAAAAA
>MEXZ01000034.1:0-700 GCA_001773855.1 Candidatus Aminicenantes bacterium RBG_13_64_14 | reverse complement strand
GGTCGACGATTATTTCGGGACCAAGGTCGCCGACCCCTACCGCTGGCTCGAGGACGACAACGCCGAGGAGGTCAAGCAGTGGGTCCAGGCCCAGAACGCCGTGACCTTCGGCTACCTCGACACGATCCCCTGCCGGCCCAAGATCAAGGCGCGGCTGACCGAGATCTTCAACTATCCGCGTTACTCGTCGCCGTTCCGGGCGGGGGAGTACTATTTCTTTTATAAGAACGACGGCCTGCAAAACCAGTCCGTCTGCTATATCCAGAAAGGACTCGCCGGGACGCCCGAGGTCTTCCTTGATCCCAACCTCCTCTCGACCGACGGGACGGTCCGGGCCTCCCTTATCGGCGTCTCCAACGACGACCGCTACGTCGCGATCTCGCGCGGTGAGGCCGGCTCCGACTGGTCCGAGATCCGGGTCATGGAAGTCGCCACGAAACAGGAGCTTCCCGACCGCGTCAAGTGGGTGAAGTTTTCCGGGGCGGCCTGGAAGGGCGATGGCTTTTTCTACAGCGGTTATGACAAGCCTGCGCCCGGCGAGGAGCTCAAGGGCAAGAACGAATACCAGAAGGTCTTCTACCACAAGCTGGGCGACCCCCAGGAAAAGGACGCCCTGGCCTGGGAAGACAAGGAACATCCCCTGCGCTATGTCGGTGCCGGGACGACCGAGGACGAAAAGGTTCTGTTCCTCGTCGTGTCC
>MEXZ01000033.1:22188-22487 GCA_001773855.1 Candidatus Aminicenantes bacterium RBG_13_64_14 | reverse complement strand
TGTTCTGTCCGTCGAGAAGCTGAACATCGAGCCGGGCCGGAAGGCCCAGTTCGACCGCGTTCTCCTGATCGAGGACGGCGACGATATCCAGGTGGGGAGGCCGGTTCTCGATAATGCCATGGTGCTGGCGCTCGTCCTCGAGAATTTCAAGGACGAGAAGGTCCTCGTCTTCAAGAAAAAGAGAAGGAAACAGTACCGCCGGACCCGCGGGCACAGACAGCCCCTGACCAAGATCCGCATCGCCCGGATCACCGCGGACAGGACCCTGCTCACGGCCGCGGATCTGGCCGAGGAAAAGC
>MEXZ01000033.1:21867-22143 GCA_001773855.1 Candidatus Aminicenantes bacterium RBG_13_64_14 | reverse complement strand
CCGCTCCGGCCCCCGGACCCGAAAAGGCCCCGGCCAAGGCCAAGGCGCCCAAGAAAGAGGCCGCCAAGCCGAAAACCGTCAAGAAGCCGGCCGCCCCCAAACCGAAGAAAGCGACCAAGGAGTAAGCCATGGCCCATAAAAAAACAGGCGGAGCCGGGAAAAATGGGCGCGACAGCGCGGGAAAGAGGCTCGGCGTCAAGCGATATGGCGGCCAGCAGGTCAACGCCGGCTCCATCATCATCCGTCAGAGGGGCACGCCCATCAAACCCGGCCTGA
>MEXZ01000033.1:9715-21857 GCA_001773855.1 Candidatus Aminicenantes bacterium RBG_13_64_14 | reverse complement strand
GGCCAAGGACGACACTCTCTTCGCGACGGCCACCGGGACCGTCAAGTTCTCCGACAAGGGCCGGAAGGGGAAAATCGTCTCCGTCCTGCCCGCTTGAGGAAGAGCCGTATCCTCCGTTGTTCGTCGACCAGGTCACCGTTACGCTGAAGGCCGGGAAGGGGGGCAACGGCTGCGTCAGCTTCCGTCGCGAGGCCTGTGTCCCGAAGGGCGGCCCGGACGGAGGGCATGGCGGCGACGGGGGCAGCGTTTCTTTCATCGCCGACGAGAACGTCAGCTCCCTCGCCTACTACCGATTTCAGCCCCTCCTCAAGGCCAAGAACGGCGCCCCCGGCGAAGGCGGCAAGCGCTATGGCAAGCGGGGCCTCGACCTCCGTCTCCGCGTCCCCGTCGGGACCGTCGTCAAGGACAAGGACGGCCTCCTCTTCGATCTCACCGCGCACGGCCAGGAATGTGTGGCGGCCAGGGGCGGAAAGGGCGGCCGCGGCAACGCCTCCTACGCCACTTCGACCCACCAGACGCCGCGCGAATCACAGCCCGGCCGGCCCGGAGAGGAGAAGGAGGTCGTCCTCGAACTCAAGCTCATCGCCGACGTCGGCCTGGTCGGGTTCCCCAACGCCGGGAAATCCACCCTCATCTCGCGCATCTCGGCGGCCCGGCCGCTCATCGCGGATTACCCGTTCACGACGCTGGCCCCCAACCTCGGCGTCGTCGACATCGGCGAGTACCGCTCGTTCGTCGTGGCCGACATCCCGGGCCTCATCGAAGGCGCCCACCTCGGGCAGGGGCTGGGCATCCGTTTCCTGCGTCATATCGAACGGACGAAGATCCTCGTCCACATCGTCGACGTTTCGCCGTATTCCGGGCGGGACCCCCTCGTGGATTACAGGGTCATCATGAAGGAACTCGAGGCTTTCAGCCCGGAAGTGGCCGCGCGTCCCCAGGTCATGGCGGCGAACAAAGTCGACCTCCTGGGCGAGGACAAGACACGCCTGACGCGCCTCCGGAAGATGGCGGCCAGGAAGAAGATCCCCTTTTTCGCCATCTCGGCGATCAAGCGCGAGGGGCTCAAGCCGCTCGTCGAGGCCTTGGCGCGCGCGCTCGAACGGTTCGGCGAGAAGGACGGGGGCGGGGCGGATTGATGGAGACGATCGGCCTTTTCGGCGGGACGTTCGACCCCATCCATCTCGGGCATCTGCGGGCCGCGGCGGAAGTCCGCCGGCGGGCGCGGCTCGACCGCATCCTGTTTATCCCCTCCTTCCTCCCGCCGCATAAAAAATCCGGGACGGTCGCTTCGGCGGCCGACCGTCTCCGCATGGTCGATCTCGCCTGCCGCTGGCGCAAGGGGTTCGAGGCCTCGTCCGTCGAAGTGGAGGCCGGCGAAAAGTCCTACTCCATCCTGACCCTGCGGAGGATCCGGGCCCTCGCGTCCGGCGCGCGGCTGTTCTTCATCCTGGGCGTCGACGCCTTCCTGGATATCGGGACATGGCGGGAATACCAGCGGGTCCTCCAAGAATGTTTTTTTATCGTCATGGGGCGGCCGGGTTTCGAACTCGACCGGGCCCGGGATGTCCTCGGAGGGAAGCTTCGGGATTCGATCGGTCCGCTCGTGACCGGCGCAGGCGCCGCCGGGCCCCTTCCGCCGCAGACCAGGATCTTCCTCCTGCCGATCCGCGCTTTGGACATCTCCTCGACGGCGATCCGGGAAAGGGTCCGCCGCGGCGAAACACTCGACGGACTCGTTCCCGGAGCCGTCGACGCCTATATCCGGGAACATCAACTTTACCGAGGTCGATAGGAGCCATGGCAGAAGAGAAGAAAAAACGGTTCACCAAAAGGAGCTTGCCCGCGTCCGTCCGGCTGGCCGTCGAATCGGCGCTCGCCAAGAAGGCCGAGGACCTCTGCGTCCTCGACCTGCGGGAACTCTCCTCGTTCACCGACTTTTTCCTGGTCATGAACGGGAGCTCGTCCCGCCAGAACGCCGCCGTCGCCGAAGCGGTGGAGGCGGCGCTTAAACCGGCCGGCCTCCGCCCGCTGAGCGTCGAGGGCCGGGAGTCGGCGGAATGGATCCTGATCGACTACGGCTCGCTCGTCGTCCACGTCTTCTCGCAGACCGCGAGGGACCGTTACTCGCTCGAAAAGCTGTGGGGCGACGCCCCCCGGGTGGACTTTTAGCGGTTCCCGCCGCGCCTCCCGTCCCAGCGGGAAAAAAATGTTGACAAGCCGGGGTCGAATGGCTATTGTTTTAGGGCGTTTTCGGCGATGCGCCTGATATTCCTCTGGCCCGGAAAAACGAAAAGTCCCGAGTTGCGGGCTTTGCAGGATTTTTTCGCGGCGCGCATCCGGGGCTTCGCAGCGTGCGACATCATCGCCACCCGCGAAGCCCGGTGGCTCGAGGAAAAATTCGCCGATAAGATCAAGGACCTCGAGGCTCGGGGCCTTGAGAAACACCTCGACGGGGCCTACGTGATCTCCCTCGAGGACAAGGGAAAAGAGATGACGTCTCATGAATTTGCGCGCTTCATCCGCGGCCGGGAGAGGGACTCGGGAAAACCCCTGGCTTTCGTCGTAGGCGGTTTTCTCGGGCTCGCGGACCGGATCGTGGAGAAGGCCGACATGAGGCTGTCGCTGTCGCGCATGACGTTCTCGCACGAGTTCGCCCGCATCCTCCTGCTCGAGCAGGTCTACCGGGCCCTGACCATCATCGGGGGCCGGCAATACGCCAAATGAGAGGGTTTTCCCATGGGTAAGAAAATGAACAAGAAGGAAAAAGACGAATTCCGAAAGATGCTCGCCTCGAAAAAAGAGAGCATCATCAGGAAGCTTAGCGAGACCATCGCCGAGAGCAAGGAGATGGAGTCCAACGTCGCCCAGGACCTCGTCGACAAGGCGGAAACCTCCTACACGAAGGAATTCCTCCTGAGCCTAACGGACACCGAGCGGCGGCAGCTCCTGCTCATCGACGAGGCCCTCAAGCGGCTCGAGCACGGCGAATTCGGCGTCTGCCAGCTCTGCCACAAGGAAGTCGGCGGGAAGCGGCTCGAAGCCATCCCTTGGACGCCCTTCTGCATCGACTGCCAGGAGAAGGCCGAGGAAGAACTGAAAGCCCAGTGACCGGCCCTCTTCGGGCCCGGGCGGCGTCCCTGGCCAAACTCGTCGAGCTCCTCGTCTACCCTTCCTTCTGCCGGCTCTGCGCGGAACCCCTCGACGAGCCCGGCGAGAGGGTCGTCTGCCGCGTCTGCCTGGCCAAACTCTCTCCCCGCGGCGGGCCGTCGTGCCCGCATTGCGGACGGTTCCATGAAGGGGAGGGGGAGGACCACCTCTGTTCGAGGTGCCTGGAGCGGGCGCCGGCTTTCTCCATCCACCGCTCTTGCGGGGCTTACGGCGGGACACTCAAGGACATCATCCTGCTCTTCAAGTACCGGAAGTATGCGCCCCTCTGCCGGCCCCTGGCCGGATTCGCCGAACGGTGCCTGGCCTCCGATCCGAAACTGTGGGCGGGGGCGGACTTCCTCATGCCCGTTCCGCTCCACCCCGCGAGGAAACGGGAAAGAGGCTTCAACCAATCCCGCCTCCTCGCCCGCAACCTGGGCCGGCTCCGGGGGATGACGGTCCTCGAGGGATGCCTGGTCAAGGCGAAGAACGTCCCGCCGCAGGCCGGTCTCCACGCGGCCGAACGCGAGGCGAACGTCAAGAAGGCCTATGCCGTGAGACGCCGGCAGAAGGTCCGGGGGAAAACGCTCATCCTCGTAGACGATGTCACCACGACCGGGGCGACCCTCCGCGAGTGCGCCCGGGTCCTCGTCGAAGCCGGCGCGCGCGAAGTTCGCGCCATCACGCTGGCCCAAGCATAATAAGGTCCTTCTCCCGATTTTACTTCTTCGGCTTTTCGGGCCGGGCCTGGACGGGCTTCAAGATCTTGACCTTGCGGGGCTTGAGCTCGGCCCGTTTGGGCATCCGGATCTTGAGGACGCCGTTCTCGTGTTCGGCCTCGATGCGGTCCTGGTCGATGTAGCTCGGCAGGGAGAACGAGCGGAAGAACGAGCCGTAAGATCGCTCGATGCGGTGGTAGTTCTCCTCTTTGGTCTCCTTCTCGAATTTCCGTTCGCCGCGAAGGATCAGGTTGTTGTCTTCGACTTTGATCTCGACGTCCTTTTCGTCGACGCCGGGGATCTCGGCGGCCAGGACGACCTCGTTCTCGTTCTCATAGATGTCCACGGACGGGGCCCACGCGCCGGCCATGATGTCCTTTTCCTCGGACCCGGGGCCGGACATGTCCTCGAAAAGCCTGTTCATCCTGTCCCGGAGGGTGACGATATCCCTGTACGGATCCCATTTGATGATGGCCATTTGTCACCTCCGATCTTTCAATGATTCAGCAGCCTTCTACGAGGACTGTGGCTTCGCCCTTGAGAATTCTATGGCCCAGGTTCCCGGCCAATTCGCCGGCCTTTCCCCGGATGAACTCTTCGTGAACTTTGGTCAGCTCCCTGGCGATGACCACCCGCCTGTCCCCGAGGAGCTCGCGGACGGTCTCCAGGAATTCCGGGATCCTCCTCGTCGGCAGGAAGAAAACGAGCGTGGCCTTTTCGTCCCGGAGGGCATCGAGGAACTTCCGCAGGCCCGTCTTCTTGGGCGGCGGGAAACCGACGAAGAGGAAGCGGTGGGTCGGCAGGCCCGCGGCCGAAAGGGCCGTCGTCACGGCCGATGGACCGGGAATGGGGACGACGGGGATCGCTTCCTTGAGGGCTTCGCGGATGAGCGGGAATCCGGGGTCCGAGATGCCCGGCGTCCCGGCGTCGGAAACGAGGGCCACGTCGCGTCCCGCTTTGAGCAGCCTGATGATCTCCGGGATCCGCCGTCCCTCCCTCGGCTGGAAATAGCTGATGAGCGGCTTCTTCAGCCCGAACCTGGTCAGGATCTTGAGGGTCTGGCGGGTGTCCTCGCAAGCGATGGCCTCGACCTCCCCGAGGATGCGAAGGGCCCGGAGCGTGATGTCTTCGAGGTTGCCGATAGGCGTCCCGACGATATAGAGCCGGCCCGGCGGCCGGTCCGCGCGCGGCTCGCCGGTCACGGCTTATTTTCCCCAGTCGTCAAGGGACGAGCCTTCGGCTCGCCACTCGCCCTTGTTTTATGTTTACGGACGAGTACTGCGGAAGCGGACCCCGGGGTTACCCCGGGGCCCCGGCCGCTGTAAGGATAGAGAAAGTCATGACCGACGGAGCGGAGCGAGAGCTTGGCGATTGGCGGGAGCTTGCGCTTGAACTCGGAATTCCGGATCATCCGGACGACCCGGTCGACCGCGGCCGGCCTGTGCCCCGCTTCGATGATCTCCTTGCGGCGCTTCCGCTCCTCCACGAGGCCGCAGAGGATGTCGTCGAGCTCTTCGTAGGCGAGCCCGATCTCCGCCTCGTCGGTTTGGCCGGGCCAGAGTCCAGCCGTCGGGGATTTCCTGCGGATCGCGGCCGGCACGCGGAGGTGCGCGGCGAGCTCGCGGACCTGCGTTTTGTAAAGGTCGCCCATGGGGTTGATGGCGCAGGCCATGTCGCCGTGGATCGTGCCGTAGCCGATGAGGAGCTCGGTCTTGTTGCTCGTCCCCAGGATGAAGCCTCCCTCCCGGGCCGAGAAATCGTAGAGGATGGACATCCGCTCGCGGGCCATCTTGTTCCCCCGCTGGACGCGGCTTCCCGTCGGATGGGCGGTGAAGTAGGCGTCGACCTGTGGGGCGATGTCGATCGTTTCGTGCCGGATGCCCAGGCGCCGGGCCAGGTTCTCGGCGTCGCGGACATCCTCCGGGAATGCTTTTCCGTAGGGCATGATCAGGCCGAGGACGTTCCGCGGCCCCAGGGCCCGGGTGGCGAGGACGGTGCAGACGGCCGAATCGAGTCCGCCGGAAAGTCCGAGGATGCCCTTCTTGCAGCCGCACTTGCCGAGTTCCTCCCGGATGAAGCGGACGAGGACCTTTTCGACGAACGGAGCGTTAATCTTCGGCGGCACGGGCGGCCCTTTCGAGGGATCTCAGGATGACCTCGGGCTTCTCGTCCCTTTTGAAAAGCCATTTTTTCCGGGCCTCCCGGACGGCGGCGAGGTCGATCCGGCGGACGAGAAGCTCCGGGTCGAGGTAGGCGGCCCGGCCGACGAGCCGGCCGCCGGGGGCGAAGATGAAGGAGCCGCCGGCGAAGGTCACGCCGTCTTCGATGCCGACGCGGTTCGCGTAGAGGACGAAAGCGGTCGAAAAATAGGACATGGTCTCGCCCATGAGCTCCCACATCCGGCTGGTTTCGAAAGCGTCGCCGCCCCCGACCCCCCGGCCCGGCGCCGCGGAGATGCAGATGATCATGTCGGCCCCGGAGGAATAGAGGACGTAGCTCGCCCCGTAGTGGAGGAAGTCGCGGCAGATGAGCAGACCGACGCGCCCGAAGGGCGTCTCGAACGTCCGGAGATCGCGGCCCGGGGCGAAGAACTTGGCCTCTTCGAACATCCCGTTCGTCGGAAGGTAGATCTTGCGATGGACATGGAGGAGGCGGCGGTCGGCGATGAAAGCGGCCGAGTTGTAGAAGAGGCCCTTTTCCGACGGCCTCTCCTCGACGAACCCGACGACGGCCGCAAGGCCTCGCGTGCGGGCCGTGATCTTTCTGAAGAGCGGGTCCGAATGGGGGTCGAGGGCGACCTCCTCGACGAGGTCCTTCAGCGTGTAGCCCGTGAGGCCCAGCTCGGGGAAGACGACCAGGTCGGCCTTTGTGCGGCGCGCCTTTTCGAGGACGTCCAGGTGGAGTTCGACGTTGGCCTTGACGTCCCCGAGCCGCGGCGAAACCTGGGCGAGAGCGACTTTCATGGGCCATAAGTAGCACAAACCGGGGGCGGTTTTCAAATACGGAGCGGATTGAAAAAAGCCGCGGATTCCATTATAGTTAGCCTTTCAAGAGAGCCAGAGCCGGAATGAATCACATCGCCAGCCACTTGAGGGAAATTTTCTTCAACAAGAAGACCGGCCGCCTGGTCTACCGCCGGGGGAATATCCTCAAGTACTTCTTCTTCCAGAAAGGCGCCATCATCCAGGTCAAGACGAACCAGTCCGACGAACGGTTGGGCGAGATCCTCTACAAGCTCGAGCGCATCCCCAAGGAAACCCACGCCGAGATGGAGTCTTACATCGAGCCCAACAAGAACCTCGGGGAGGTCCTCAAGAGCCGCGGCGTCATTTCCGAGGACGACCTGGCCGAGGCCCTGGCCCATCAGATCAGGGAGTCTGTCCTCAACGTCTTCCCCTACTTCGATGCCGAGATGGACTTCCAGGAGCACGAGGGGTACGGCGGCGAAGTCGAAGAATCCCGGACCAGCGTCCCCCTCCTCATCGAGTACGGCATTCGGCGGATGCAGGCGGATCAACGTTTGCAGGCGTTCCTAGCCCGCAGGACTCTCTTTCCGGGCCGGAAAACCTACGTTTACCTTCTCACCGCGGACGAAAAAGACATCCTGGAAAAGGTCAACGGCACGGACATGGCTGAAGTCATCCTGCAGACGCTGACCATTCCGCCGAACCAATTCTGGAAGAGCCTGTATCTGTTTTATTGCCTCGGCGTCGTCGAATTCGAGGGCAAGGCCGAGGAAACCCGCCGCGAGAACGACCCGGGCAAACCCTCCGGCGGAGAACTCCGGCGGGACGTCCCGCCGCAGGTCGCCGCCGTCCTCGCCTTCCGGGACACCCTGCCGTCGATGACGTTCTACCAGATCCTCGATATCCCCCCGACGGCCGCCGAAGAAGACGTCAAGAAGGCCTATTTCCAGATGGCCCGCCGGTTTCACCCCGACCGCTTCGAGCGCAAGCTTGTGGCCGATCACAAGGACCAGATCGACGCGGTCTTCGACGCCATCACCAACGCCTACCGGACCTTGAGCAACAAGGAGGCCCGGCGGGTCTACGACGCCAAGAGCGGGTCGGCGGCGATCCAGGAGGACGTCCAGAACTCCTTCCGCAAGGCCGAGATCAAGTTCCGCCAGGGAAAGACGCTCCACAGCCAGGGGCGGATAGATGAAGCTATCGCCTACCTCGAGGAGGCCGTCCGGGTCCGGAAAGACAAGGGCGATTACTACCTCCTCCTGGCCATGGCCGAGTCGAAGGTCCCGGCTTACGTCAAGAAAGCCGAGCAGGATTTCCTGAAAGCCATCCAGCTCGAGCCCTGGAACGCCGAAGGCTTCGTCGGCCTCGGCCTGCTCTACAGGGACGAGGGTCTCCAGACCAAGGCTATCAAGCAGCTCGAAAAGGCCCTCGAGGCCGAGCCCGACCACCCCGCCGCCCTCGAAGTTCTCGAAGAGCTGACGGGGGGCGCTAAAAAGAAGGGGATCCGGGGCCCGTTCGGGATTAACCTCTTCGGCTCGAAGAAAAAGAAGAAATAGCTAGGGCGTCTTTCCTACGAGCTCCAGGAATTCCGCTTCCCCGAGGATCCTGACACCGAGCTCGCGCGCCTTGTCGAGCTTGGAGCCGGGCGACTCGCCGACGACGAGGCCGGTCGTCTTCCGGGTCACGGAAGAACCCACCTCGGCCCCGAGCTTCTCCAGAAGCTCCCGGGCCTCGTCCCGGCTCAGGCCGGAGAGCGTCCCGGTGATGACGAAGACCTGCCCGGTGAGGGGCTTCGGTCCCTCCCCGCCCTCGATCGCCTCGGTCGTCAACCCCGCTTTCCTGAGCCTGCCGATGAGCTCGCGGCTTTCCGGCTGGGCGAAGAAGAAACGGATGCTCTCGGCGACCTTGGGACCGATGTCCTCCGCCTGGACGAGGTCCTCCTCGCCGGCCGCTTCGAGCGCGTCGAGAGTCCGGAAGCGCGCGGACAGAGTTTGGGCCAGCCGCTCGCCCACGCGGCGGATACCCAGGGCGAAGACGAGCCGGGCCAGGCCGCGCGTCTTGGTCCCCTCGATCTCGTCGAGGAGGTTCCGGGCGCTCTTCGGGCCCAGCCGCTCGAGGCCGACGAGGTCGTCGTAGCGGAGGCCGTAGAGGTCGGGGATGGACCGGACGAGCCCGGCGGCGAGGAGCTGGTCGACGACGGCATCGCCCAGCCCGTCGATGTCCATCGCTCGGCGGGCCGCGAAGTGGAGGATGGATTCCCGGACCCTGGCCGGGCACGACGTGTTGACACAGCGCGAGATGACCTCCCCTTCGGGGCGGAAGACCTCCGAGCCGCAGACGGGGCAGCGGCCGGGCCAGGCGAAGGGCCGGAGGCGCGCCGTCCGCCGTTCTTTCATGACCGAGACGACGTGCGGGATGACGTCCCCGCTCCTCTCGATAAGGACGAAGTCGCCGACCCGGATGTCCTTTCTCCGCATTTCGTCCTCGTTGTGCAAGGTCGAGCGGCTGATGGTCGTCCCGGAGAGCTTGACGGGCTCGAGGACGGCCACGGGCGTCAGGGCGCCGGTGCGGCCGACCTGGATGACGATGCCGTTGATCCGGGTGGTCGCCTGCCGCGCCGGGAACTTGTAGGAGATGGCCCAGCGCGGGGACTTGGCCGTCGTCCCGAGAGCCTGACGAGCCGCCGCGGAATCGACCTTGACCACGATGCCGTCGACGTCGTGGTCAAGGCTGTCCCTCTTCTCGGCCCATCCTTTGTAGTAGGCGAGGACGTCGTCGAGCGCGGTACAGAAGCGCGAGTGGGGGTTGGTGACGAAGCCGAGCTCCCTAAGCTTCCGGAGGGAGAGCCACTGGCCGTCCTGCTCCTTCCCGTCGATCGTGAGGTAGTACAGGAAGACGCCAAGGTTCCGTGAGGCCACCTCCTTCGGGTCGAGGAGGCGTATCGAGCCGGCCGCCGCGTTCCGGGGGTTGGCGAACAGGGGCTCCCCGAGCTCCTCGCGCTCCTTGTTGAGCTTGCGGAAGGAGGCGAAGGGCAGATAGATCTCGCCGCGGACCTCGACCTCGCCCGTCTCGTCGATGACGAGCGGCAGGGAGCGGATGGTCTTAACGTTTCCGCTGACGTCGTCGCCGCGGACGCCGTCGCCGCGCGTCACCGCCCGGGCGAACTTGCCGTCCCGGTAGAGGACGGAGATGCCGAGCCCGTCGATCTTGAGCTCGGCCGTGTAGGCGACCGTCTCTCCGGGCAGGAGCTTGCGGACGCGCTCCTCGAACTCCCGGAGCTCCTCCTCGTTGTAGCAGTTGTCGATGCTCAGCATCGGGGCCCGGTGGACGACGGAGGGGAAGCCCTCGAGCGGTTTTCCTCCCACCCGCTGCGTGGGGGACTCGGGTGTGGCGAGTTCGGGGAAGCGGGCTTCGAGGTCGCGGAGCTCGCGGACGAGGCGGTCGAATTCTTCGTCCGAGATCTGGGGGTCGCTCTCGACGTAGTATTTCCTCTCGTGGGAGAGGATCTCCCGGCGCAGCCGCTCGGTGCGGGCGCGGTCCTTCCCGCCGGCGAGAGAGGAGGACACGTCTTCCCTCCTAATATCGGGGACTCCTCGCCCCTGCCCTTTTCGGGGCGGGACGGGTGTCGCGAGCCGGTCCGGGCGCCGCCCTACTTGCCGAGTCTGGTCTTGGCCTGGGCGACGAGCGCGTTGAACTTGTCCAGGACGCCCTTCTGGCCGCTCTGGATCCTGGCGATGGCCTGCTTTTCGACCTCGATGTTGGCTTCGAGCGTCTTGAGGACCTTCTTGTCGGTCTCGGACAGGTCGTCATTGGTCTTGCCCTCGATCTTGGCGTTGTAGGTCTTGGTGAACTCCTCGATGGCCTTGTTGTGCTCCTCGATCTGGGTGTAACTGGAGGCGAGGTCCTTGTCCTGACCGACGAAAAGATTCTGGGCCTGCCCCAGGAGGTTCTTGGACTGGGGTGGATTGAGCAGGGCCGCCTCGATCAAGGCGCTGACGGCCTCGTTCGTCTTGGACGGGTCCGTCTTGACCTGGCCGTTCAGGATGATGGCGATGTTCAGGGCGAGGGGGCCGGTTTTCTTCTTGGCGTAGCCTTCCTTGTAGATGGCCAGGGCTTCGTTGATCTTATTCTGTTTGTAAAGGGTCTGGCCGAGAAGCGAGGCGCTTTCGGGGCCCTTGTCCGCGGCGTAGAACTGCCGGAAAACCTTCTCGGCGTCGGCGTACTTCTGGCCCTTGTAGAGCGTATCGGCGAGGGTTCTGAGCTGTTTGAAGATGCTCGGGTCCTTCAGGATGCCGTAGGCCGTGATGTAGTTCGTGGCGGCCGTGCCGTAGTCCCCTGCCTTTTCGGAGAGCCCGCCGATGAATTGGTAGCCGCCGGCCTGGAGCTTCGTCCCCAGGGCCTTATTCTGGAGGGTCTTGCCGTACTCGATGAGCTTGAGAGCGGCGGCTTTGGCCTTGTCCATTTGTCCGGCGCTTTGATAAAGCCCGGGGATCGTGCCCAACAGCCCGATCTTTGCCTGTTCGTCAATGCCGCTCATACCCAGGGCCTTCTCGCCGTATTCGGCCGCCTTCAGGGCGTTCTTCGTCGCGCAGGGGGTCAGGCAGTAGTAGAAGTAGGCCCAGTGCTCGTTGGTCGTGCCCTGGCCCGCGTACTTCGCGATGTAGGCCTCGAGCGCCTGGACTTTCGCGCAATTATCGGAAAGCTGCATGGCCTTGAGGTAATCCTCATCTGCGCTCTGGGCGGCCACGAGGCCGGCCAGGAGGAAAACCAAGGTCACGGTGGTGAAGAGTGTCCTTTTCATGACTAACCTCTCTCGAAAATTTCTGGAATGATAGTCCGCATACTGGATTTTGTCAATATCCGCTCACTCCGGATTAACTCTAAGCAATTATTATGCCAAGATACAGGCCGGCGGCCGGAGCTTTGCTTCCCTGCCCTGTTTCACTATAATACCGGACATGGACCGGAAAACCCAGTTCCGGGAAGCGTTCCTCGAGAAGCTCGGGACTTCGCCTTCGGAAAACGTACCGCTTTCGGCCCTATCCAGCTTCGGCATCGGCGGGCCTGCGGACTTCTTTTTCGAGGCCCGGACCGAGGGGGAGCTCGAGAAGGCCGTCGCCCTCGCGGTCGGGGAAAAATACCCTTTTTACGTCATCGGCGGTGGGAATAACATCCTTTTCGACGATGCCGGCTATAGGGGGCTTCTCATCCGCAACCGCCTCGAGGGGATCGTCAGGGAGGAAGGCCGGATCCGCATTCTCTCGGGAACGGGCCTTCCCGCCATCCTGCAGGAAACCCTCTCGG
>MEXZ01000033.1:5583-9690 GCA_001773855.1 Candidatus Aminicenantes bacterium RBG_13_64_14 | reverse complement strand
GGCCGGAATACCGGGGACCGTCGGCGGGGCCGTTTACGGCAACGCCGGGGCCTACGGCTGGAGCATCGGAGATGTCCTCGAGACGGCGACTCTCCTCTACCAAAGCGGGGAACGCAGGACCATGACCAGGGAGGCCCTGCGCTTCAGCTACAGGGATTCGGCCCTCAAGCGGGGGGAAAGCGGCATCGTCCTGGATGCTGTCCTCTCGTGCTCTCCGGGGGACACCCAGACTTCTGAGGCCAAGATCCACGACATCCTCGAGAAGCGACGGACCAAACACCCTCCGCTGGGCACGGCCTGCGCCGGGAGCTACTTCAAGAATTCCTGTTCCGCGACCGGGGAGAGGATCATGGCGGGCCAACTGCTCGAACAGGCGGGGGCCCGGGGCCTGGCGGTAGGCGACGCGGCCGTCTACGAGAAACACTGCAATTTCATCATCAACAAGGGAAATGCCGGGTCGCGCGACGTCCTCCTCCTGGCGGAAGAGCTCAAGGAAAGGGTCTTTCAGAAGTTCGGCGTGCGTCTCGAAGAGGAAGTCATCCACCTTCGAGCAGACGCTTCAGGGCACTGACCCGGCCTGCCGGTAATCCGCCTTTTTCGGCTAGCCGGAGGATCTGTTTCCCCATGACCATGTAAACTCCCCTCGCAGGGGGGTCGTCCCGGAGGGCTTTCAAGTGTTTCCGGACGGTGGCGACATCGCCCCGGAGGATCGGCCCGGTCAAGGCTCTTTCCGGGCCAAGATTTTTTACGTTCCGTAAAGTTCCTTGCACCAGGGGGAACAGCATGCCGGCGGCGGCCTGCTCCTCGATCCCGGCTGCCCCGAGCATGCCGGACGCCGTCCATCCCAGGGCGATCATGGCGTTCGAAGCCAGGCTGCACGCGGCGTGGTAGAGCGGCTTGTCCTTTTCCGAGAGAAGAAGGATGTTCCCCCGGAGACTGCGGACCATTTCTTCGGCGGCTGCAACGGCAGCCGGGTCCCCTTCGACGCCCCAAGTGATGCCCCTGAAGATCGAGGGCGGAGTGTCCTTCCGGGGAAAGGACTGGACGGGATGGACCGAGGCGATGCGCGCTCCCCGTTTCCGGAGGGGCTCGAGGACGCGGGCGGGGAGGAGCCCGCTCGTGTGGAAGACGGACCGTCCGGCCCATGTTACGCCGGACCGCGCCAACTCGGCGACGACGCGGCCGACCGCGTCGTCGGGCACGGCGATGATGACGACATCGCCCAGCCCTACCGTCCCGTCCCGTCCTTCCGGGGAAAGGCCTGGACGGTACGGTAGGACTTTTCCCCGGCCAATGATGCGGCGGCTCTCCCGGGCCGCTTTCGGGTCCTCATCGATGATGGCCGCAGCCGTCCAGCCCCGCCGGACGAGCGCCGCCCCGAGCACGGTCCCGAGCCGTCCTGCGCCGACGATGGAGAAGCTCTTCATGGTTTGGACTTGAAGACTTCGTCCCAAAGATCGACCTCGAGCGGGGAAGGGGTTTCCGTCCTCTTCTCCAGCTCCCGCCGTTTCTTCCCTTCTTTGATGGCCGTCTTGAGCTCGGCGGCGAAGGCCTCGGATTTAACGGGCTCGAGGCCGCTTTTCTTGGCCAGCTCCCGGATGGCCCGGTCCGAGCTGACGACGAAGAAGCGGCGGCGGTCGGTCTGCCGGCCGATCATGTCCCGGATGACGTCGTCGGCGCTCTGCCCTTCGCCGGGAAAGTGGATGGTGAACTTGGGGTTGACCGGGACGTCCGTCGGCGTCGGCTCGGGATTGCCGTCGAAGACGAGGTGGATCCGGGCGCGGGTCACGCGCTGGTAGGCGAGGAGCCTGACCACGAGACCTTCCCGTCCCGACCTTTCCCGCAGCTCGTGGGGCGCGATGCGGCCGAGGAGGTTGTTGCCGTCGATGAGGTAAGCCATGTCGCGCCGCTGTCGGGGCGTCTCCCTCTCAGCCCGGCGGCCAGGCCAGCCGCCGGCCGCCGAGAATATGGAAGTGAATGTGGAGAACTTCCTGGCCGGAGTCCCGGGCCGTGTTGAGGACGATCCTGTAGCCGCTCTCTCCGATCCCCTTTTCCCGGGCGATCTCCCGGGCCCGGAGAAGGATCTCCCCGAGCAGGGCTTCCGCTCCGTCGGGGGCGTCGTTGAGGGAGGCGAAGTGGTCCTTGGGGATGACCAGGACGTGGACCGGCGCCTTGGGCCGGATGTCCTCGAAGGCGAGGACGCGCTCGTTCTCGAAGAGGATCCTCGCCGGGATCTCCTTGCGGACGATGCGGCAGAAAAGGCAGTCGCCCGCGAGCGGAGAGGTCATGCCTTGACCCTTTCGATCGAGGCCCCGAGTCCGCGGAGCTTGTCCTCGATCCTCTCGTAGCCCCGGTCGAGGTGCTCGATCTCGTTGATCGTCGTCTCGCCGGTGGCGACGAGGCCGGCCAGGACGAGGGCCGCCGATGCCCGGAGGTCGGTGGCGATGACCTCGGCGCCGGAAAGGAGCGTCTTCCCCTTGACGATCGCCTTGTCGCCCTGGACCTCGATCGACGCGCCCAACCGGACGAGTTCGTTGACGTGGGAGAAGCGCCGGTCGAAGATCGTCTCTGTGATGATGGACGTGCCGGCGGCCTGGGTCAGCAGGACCATGAACTGGGCCTGCATGTCGGTGGGGAAGCCGGGATAGGGCGAGGTCGTGATGTCCTGGGCCTTGACCTCCCGGCTGCCGGCGACGCGGAGAGCGTTTTCACCATCGGTTTCGACGATGGCGCCCGAGGCGCGGAGTTTCTCGATGACGGCGGCCGTATGTTCGGGACAGACGTTGCGGATGAGGAAATCGCCCGAGGCCAAAGCCCCGGCGACGAGAAAGGTGCCCGTTTCGATCCGGTCGGGGATGATGACATGCGCCGCCCCGCCGAGTTCGCGCACGCCCCGGATGCGGGCCGTGTCCTCCCCCATCCATTCGATCTTGGCGCCCATCTTGTTGAGGAGCACGGCCAGGTCGGCGACTTCCGGCTCCCGGGCGCAGTTCTTGAGGATGGTCTCGCCCTTGGCCAGGGCGGCGGCCATGAGCAGGTTCTCCGTTCCGGTGACCGTCTTCTTCTCGAATTCGATGACCGCGCCGCGAAGGCGGTCGGCCTGGGCTTGAATGTAGCCATGCTCGAGGGAGATCGTCGCCCCGAGCTTCTGCAGGCCGGCGATGTGGAGGTCGATGGGCCGCGAGCCGATGGCGCAGCCGCCGGGAAGGGCGACGACGGCCTTGCCGAACCTGGCCACGAGCGGACCGAGGACGAGGATCGAGGCCCGCATGGCCCGGACAAGCTCATAGGACGCCTCGTCCGAGCGGATCTTTGAGACGCGGATCGCGACGGTGTCTCCGTCGATCGTGTACGTTCCACCGAGCTCGGCGATGAGCGTCAGGATGGTCTCGACGTCCTTCACTCGGGGGATGTTGGAGAGGCGGACCTCCTCGCTCGTCAGCAGCCCCGCGGCGATCGCTGGGAGTACGGCGTTCTTGGCCCCGCTGATGCGGACTTCGCCGCTTAAGTGCAGGTTGTGGTCGCCCCGGATAACCAGCTTTTCCATCAGACGATTGTCCCTCTTCTCGACCAGCCCCAGGCTTCGTAATAGGCGTCGAGGACGGAGTTGTAGAAAGCCTCGTTGACGGCTCGGCCTTGGTGGGCGCCGCGGCCGAGCGGAACCTTGAGCTTGGGAGGGACGAAGGCGTCGTAGGTCCTGTCCCGGCCCTGGAGGTTATTCATGCGGCGCTCGAGCGCGTAGATCCTCCGGCCGCATTCCTTGAGGGACTCGGGCGTGTAGGCGGTCCCGGTCAAGGTGCCATAGAGCGAAAGGAACGGCTCGGCCGTGATGTCGCCGGTGAAAAAGTCGCAGAGCCCCAGGGAATCGACCAGGGCCTTGCCGGCCTGGCCTTCGGCGACGTAGGCGGCCAGGTCGCGGGCGTCCTTGAGTCCGCCCTCTTCGGCCTGGATCGTCCAGGCGTAAGTGTGGTCGCCGCGCCCCCGGTTCGACGTGCCGTAGGCTGTGAACATGCCCGGGAAGGCCTTGGGGTTGATCCCGGCGTAGCCGAGCCCGCCGTAGGCCGTCGTCAGGCAGTAGGCGATCTCGGAGAGGGCGGCCGGCGGGGC
>MEXZ01000033.1:3943-5545 GCA_001773855.1 Candidatus Aminicenantes bacterium RBG_13_64_14 | reverse complement strand
CGCCGAGGAGCCGCCCGAGGTCGTTCGACCGGTAGGCGATGTCCTTGAGCGTCCGAACCATGCCGGCCGCGTCCCCGAACTTCGGAGCGTTTCCGTACTTCGCGAGGAACCCTTTCTCGGCCAGTTCCATGGCCCCGGCCATGATGCTGCCCAAGGTCATCGTGTCGACGCCGAGCTCGTTGCAGAGGGCGTTCATGTGGAAGATGGCGTCGCGGTCGAGGATGCAACAGTTGATCCACAGGGCGATCGTCTCGAACTCGGGCCGGACGCCTTCACCCGCGTAAGGGCCCGATTCGACCTTGGCCGAGCGGGTGCAGAAGACGTGCCGGCACTTATTGCAGACATTGTGCTTTCCGGAAATGGCCAGGAACGCGTCCGTCGACACCTTGTCGTAGTCCGCGGGGTCGAAGGCCCCCTCGTCGAAGTTGTGCCAGGGTAGGTAGCCGCCCTTGACGCCCAGGTAGCGGCCGTTGAAGGCGCGGTCGAGCCACCAGGTCGTGCCTGTCGTCGGGCGGAAGGAGGCTGTGCGGCTGGGGTCGTCGACACTGGCCTTGACCAGCTTGTCGATCTCCTGCCCGAACGTCTTGAACGCTACGGCGTTGTCGAACGCTACGGCGTCCTTGCCGTAGGCGGTGATGGCGACGAGGTTCTTCGAACCGAAGACGGCCCCGGCCCCGCCCCGGCCGAAATTGCGGTGATAGTCGGCCGTGAGGCAGGCGAAATCGACGAGGTTCCAGCCGGCCGGCCCGACGGTTAGCGAGGAGCCGCCCTTGATCCGGGCGGCGAGGGCGTCGGTGATCTCGGAAGCGCGACGGGGGACGCGGCGTCCCTGGGCCGTCTCGAAGAGGTCATCCTCGGCGTCGACGATACGAACAGCGCCGTCGACGGCTTCGAGGCGAACCGGGCGGTCGGCCCGGCCGTCGATGACGACCTGGTCGAAGCCGGCCCGCTTGAGCATGTTCGGGAAAAGGCCCCCGGCGCTCGAATGGGTGACGAGTCCGTAGATGGACTTATGGCCCGGGACCCAGGAGGCCGGCTCGGGCGAGCGGGCCATCGTCCCGACGAACGAGCAGGAGCCGCGCCCGGCGGTCGGAACGGCGGTGTCGTTGAGTGCGGCGTTGCCGATGATGACCCGGTTCTGGGGGCCGAGCGGATCTTTGAGCGGGCCCGTTTTTTCCAGATGGTCGGCCAGGAGCCGGGCCTGGAGGCCTCGGCCGCCGACGTAGTCCCGGCAGTATCCGGGGTCGGCCGGGGCGACGCGGATCGTCCGGTTGGTCAGGTCGACCCAGGCCCAGCGTCCCCTGTATCCGGTCATTTTTTTTGCGTCCGGCACGGTTATCTTTTATAGCGACCGCAGGGCCTGGTCGAGGTCGGCGATGACGTCGTCGGGGTGTTCGGCGCCGACGCAGAGGCGGATGAGCTGGGGCGGTACGTCGGCCATCCGCCGCGCTTCTTCACCCTGCTGCTGGTGCGTCGAGATGGCCGGGATGGTGGCGACGCTCTTGATCCGGCCGAGGTCGGTGGCCCGGTAGATCATCTTGAAGCTGTCGAAGACCTTCCTGGCATTCTCCGGGGGGCCGTCGACCCGGAAGCTCATGAGGT
>MEXZ01000033.1:2136-3895 GCA_001773855.1 Candidatus Aminicenantes bacterium RBG_13_64_14 | reverse complement strand
GCTTCATGTATTTTTTGGCGACGCCGTGAAGGTGAAAGCTGGGCAGGCCCAGATAGTCGACCTGATAGACCTTCGGGTGCTTCTGGAGATACTCGGCCACCTTCTGGCAGTTGGCGCTGACGAGGTCCATCTTGGAGCGGAGGGTCCGGAGGTCGTTGAGGGCAAAGATGGCGTTGACCGGCGAAGAGGCCGGTCCGTTGTCCCGGTAGGGCAGGAACTTCACGTATTCGGCGAAGCTCTCCTTGAACAAGGGATTGTCGTTGACGACCTTCGTCGTAATGGGCTTGCGGCTGATGAGCGCGCCGCCGATGGCGAAACCGCCGGAGGTGATCGATTTCGTCAGGGAATGGACGACGATATCGGCTCCGAAGGCGATGGGCCGCATCAGGGCCGGGGTGGCGCAGGTGGCGTCGACGATGAGCGGGATCCCCCAGGAATGAGCCAGGTCCGCGAGGGCCTTGATATCGGTGAAAGACTGCTGGGGGTTGGAAGGCATCTCCATATAGAGGAAACGCGTGTCCTCGTCGATCTTCGTCTTCCAATCCTCCATGTCCCAGGGGTGCTGAACCCAGCGGACGTCGATGCCGCGCTCTTTCTTTTTGCGGATGGCGAAATGCTGGAAGGTGCCGCCGTAAACCTGGATGCAGGAGACGAAGTTCTTCTGTTCCGGCCCGCCGACCTTCTGGTCGACGAGGAACGGGTCGACGGCGGCGGCGATGGCCGACATGCCGGACGCCGTGACCAAACAGGACGTGTCGTGTCCCGTCCGGTAGCCCTCGAGCAGGGCCAGGACCCATTCGAGGTAGTAGGTCGTCGGGTTGGCGATCCGCGTGTAGCACCAGGTCGGGACGAGGTAGGCGAGAGCGGCCTCGAGCTCGTCCGAGTCGGCGTAGGCCTGGGAGGAAGACAAGTAGAGGGGTTCGATCACAGCCCCCTGGTTCCGTTCGAGGGCCTCCTCGACCGTGTAGAGTCCGTGGACGGCTATGGTGTCGAATTTCATCGCCTTCATCCGGGCCAGCGAGGCCTCCCGCTGGGCCAGAAGCTTCCGGGCGGCGTCGACGTACTTCTGCACTCCGGGCGATAGTTTCGGGGCGGAGCTCATGGTCCCTCCAGTGTTGATGCAGGGATAGACGGGGGTCTTGAAGGACGGGGAAAATCTCTTAAGACAAACGGCATGACACAGTTGGTACTGTGCCCCTAGCATATAAAGAAGAAGGGCGCCGAGTCAAGCCATTTGCCATTGGACTCCAGGACGCCGCTCGTTTTGGCAGTGATGGGTGCCATGCATCTCCCCCGGCCCCCCCGGAAACCAGTCCCGGCGGTTCCCCCATCAGCAAGCTGATGGGACCCCCTCCGCTACGGGGGCTATGCACGGCACCCATCGCTGCCCGAGCGGCACCTGGATTTCCCACAGATATACACCCTTAGATTTGGAAAGTTGAGACGTATTTTGGCCAGCCGTCAGCAGCGGTGCGGCGGGGAGCGAAGTCTTCGAAGCGACCGATAGAAGTGCGGCGGAGCGGCTCGGAGCCACACTTCTAGGAAATATCTTAAACGAGATCTTTGGCTGTCCAGGTGGCTAGCACCTATGCACGGCTAATAAATCCGATAGTATCGCGAAGCCCGTCTCGACCTTGCCGGCGCCGGCCCCCTGGATGGTGACCTTGCCCAAGAGGTCGGTCTCCAGGCTCAGCGCGTTGTGGGCGCCCATGACCCCGGCCAGCGGGTCGGCGAGGGGGAGCTTTTGCGGCGATACGTT
>MEXZ01000033.1:0-2041 GCA_001773855.1 Candidatus Aminicenantes bacterium RBG_13_64_14 | reverse complement strand
TGTTCGAGGTGACGACGTGCTTGCCGCGGAGGAGGGCCTTTTTGATATAGCTCGTCGCCGGCTCGCCGGTCTTGATGTCGGTATAAGTCATTTCGGCGATGATGTCGGCATCGGTCCGTTCGATCATGTCCAGGGGGTCGAGCGGCTCGACCTGGTCCGGTGTCGCCTTGGGGTATTCGGCCAGGCCCTTGCCCTGGCAGAGGAGGGCCAGGACGGTGGGGATATCGATCCCTTCGGGGACGAGGAGCGTCCCTTTGATCTTGTCGGTGATGGCCACGATCTTGGCCTCAAAGCCGAAGGCGTCGCGGAGGAAGTCTTTTTTTTCTTCAAGGATGCCGAGCAGCCCCTGCCCGACAGTGCCGCAGCCGATGAGCCCGATCCGGTGTTCCATTCCTGTCCTCCTCGTGTTTGTTTCGAAAATGGGATGATAGCAAAATCGGCCAATTAAAAAAAGGGCCGCTCGTCCTCATCGCCGGCGATGAGGGCGAGCAGCCCTTGGCGTCTGCTGTAAGAAAGACGCTTACTTCGCGGCCGGGGGATGCTCCTTGATGAAGGCCTCCAGCCATTCCGTGGTGACGGACTTCGGCCGCTCGATCGGCAGGCCGAGGGCGCGGTCCCAGACGAGCTGGGCCAGGACGCCGAGGGCGCGCGACACGCCGAAGAACACGGTGTAGAAATCGTACTCGACGACTCCATAGTAGCAGAGGAGGACGCCGGAGTGCGCGTCGACGTTCGGCCAGGGATTCTTGGTCTTGCCGTGCTTGGTCAGGACGTCGGGGGCGACCTCGTAGACCAGGCTGACGACCTTGAACAGGTCATAGTCCGGCATGTGCTTGAGGGCGAACTCTCTCTGGGCCATGTAGCGAGGGTCGGTTTTCCGGAGAACCGCGTGGCCGTAGCCGGGGATGACCCGCCCGCCGTTCAGGGTATCCCACATGTACTTCTCGAGCTGTTCCTTGGTCGGGACGCCACCAAGATCCTTCATGAGGTCCTGGATCCAGCCGAGCACTTCCTGGTTGGCCAGCCCGTGGAGCGGCCCGGCCAGGCCATTCATGCCGGCGGACAGGGAGTAGTAGGCGTCGGACAGGGCCGAGCCGACGAGATGAGTCGTATGGGCCGACACGTTGCCGCCCTCGTGGTCGCTGTGGATGCAGAGGTAGAGCCGCATGAGCTCTTTGAAGGCCGGGTCGTCGGTGACGCCGAGCATGTGGGCCATGTTGGCGCCCCAGTCGAGCTTCAGGTCGGGGGCGATGTGCTTGCCGCCCTTGTAGGACCGGCGGTAGATGTAGGCGGCGATGTTGGGGAGCTTGGCAATGAGGTTCATGACGTCTTCGTACGTCGCGTCCCAGTACTGCGACTTGGGCATTTTCTCTTTGTAGCGCCGGGCGAACTCCGACTCCCGCTGGAGCTGGAGGATGGCCAGGGAGAACTGGGTCATCGGGTGGGTGTCCTTGGCGACGGCGTTCATTGTATCGAGGAGATACTGCGGCAGGACGCTACGCTTCTGCCATTCCTCGGTGATGGCGGCGCAGTCCGCGGCGGACGGGATCTCGCCGAGGAGGAGGAGATAGAAGATGCCTTCGGGCAGCGGTTCGGTCCCGCCGGGGGCCTTGGGGAGCTTCTCTCGGAGCTCGGGGATGGAGAAGCCGCGGAAGCGGATGCCCTCGAACTTGTCGAGGAGCGAAACGTCCCAGAGCATGGAGATGATGTCGCGGGCGCCGCCGACGATCTGGCCGACGTTGACGCTGGAGACGTTGACGTCGCCGAATTCCTTGTTGAGCTTCTGGACCCGTTCCTTCATCGGGCCCATCGCGGTGACAAATTTTTCCTTCAAAGTCGCCATTTCGAGATAAACCTCCTGTTTGATGTATTTAAAGGGTGCAATTCACCCTCGTAAAGCATTTCATAATAGCATGGGAGCCGTGGGGTGTCAATCAAAAATTAGCCGCACACCGGGCCGGGACCGGCCTTTAAAAAACGATATAATTGTTATTATTTCAATAGCTTACGCGGAACCCGCTCGTCCTCCATCGCGGCCTGG
>MEXZ01000032.1 GCA_001773855.1 Candidatus Aminicenantes bacterium RBG_13_64_14 | reverse complement strand
TGCATTCGCCGACGATGCCCAGGTGGCGGATGGCCCTGATGGCGATGGCCCGGAGGCGGTGGTACTCTTCGTTCGTCAGCGTCTGGGACGGGGCGATGACGATGCTTTCCCCCGTATGGATGCCCATCGGATCGAAGTTCTCCATATTGCAGACGGTGACGCAGTTGTCGGCGCGGTCGCGGACGACCTCGTACTCGATCTCCTTCCAGCCATCGAGGTATTCCTCGACGAGGACCTGGGGGGCGGCGGTGAAGGCCTTTTCCAGCGACTCGCGGAGCTCGCGCGGCGTGTAGGCGATGCCGCTGCCCTTGCCGCCGAGGGCGTAGGCGACGCGGGCCATGACCGGATAGCCGACGGCCTCGGCCGCCCGGAGCCCCGCCTCGACCGTCCTGACGGCGATGCCGCGCGGCGCCTTGAGGCCGACCGCGGCCAGGGCCTGGTTGAAAAGCTTGCGGTCCTCAGTTTTTTCGACGGCCTCCATCGGCGTCCCGAGAACGGGCAGTCCCGCTCTTTCGAGGACTCCGCTTTTCCATAGGGAGACGCCGCAGTTGAGGGCCGTCTGGCCGCCGAAGGCGAGGAGGACGCCCTGGGGCTTTTCCCGGGCGATGACCTTCTCGACGAAATAGGGCGTGACGGGCAGGAAATAGACCCGGTCGGCCATCCCTTCGGAGGTCTGGATCGTGGCGATGTTCGGATTGATGAGGACGACCTCGCAGCCCTCTTCTTTGAGGGCCTTGATGGCCTGGCTTCCGGAATAGTCGAACTCGCCGGCCTCGCCGATCTTGAGGGCGCCGCTCCCCAGGATGAGGACCTTCTTCGGCCTTTTCATCCGGCGGCCTCGAGGAACGTGTCGAAAAGGAATTCGGTGTCCGTCGGCCCTGGACAGGCCTCGGGGTGGAACTGAACGCCGAAGACGGGCAGGCGCCGGTGGCGGATGCCCTCGTTCGTTCCGTCGTTGGCGTTCCGGAACCAGGGCGCCCAGCCGCGGGGCAGGGTCGCGGTGTCGACGGCGAAGCCGTGATTCTGGCTGGTGATGTAACAGCGTTTTGTGCCTTCCTCGAGGCAGGGCTGGTTCTGGCTCCGGTGGCCGAACTTGAGCTTGAACGTGTCCCCGCCCGCGGCCAGGGCCAGGAGCTGGTTTCCCAGGCAGATACCGAGAAGGGGGATTTTCTCGCCCAGGAGCCTGCGGACGGTGGCGATCGTGGCCGCGGCCCGTTTCGGGTCGCCCGGGCCGTTGGAGATGACGACGCCCCGCGGCGCAAAGGCCAGGATGCGGCCGGCGTCCGTGTCGGCCGGGACGCGGACGACCGAGACGCCTCGCCGGACGAGGGCGCGGATGATCCCCTGCTTGACGCCGCAGTCGATGAGGACGACCGTCTTCCGGGCCCGCGGATTGACGATGCGGATCTCCGGGGTCGTGACCTCGGCCACGAGGTCGCGGGCGTTGGGGTCGGGCGCGACGCGGGCCTCGCGGCGCAGCCCGGCGAGGTTCAACGGGCCGTCGGCGACGGCTATGAGGCCGGGCATGACGCCGTGGACCCGGAGCTTCTTCGTCAGGGCCCGCGTGTCGATGCCGGAGATCCCCGGAACGCCGTTCTCCCGGAGCCAGTCGTCGAGTGTTTTTGTCGACGTCACATGGGACGGATGGGCGCAGAGCTCCGAGACGACGTAGCCGGCGATCTGCGGCCTTTCCGACTCGAAGCGGGAGGGATCGACGCCATAGTTGCCGATGAGCGGGTAGGTCTGGCAAAGGATCTGGCCGTGATAGGAGGGGTCGGTGATGGATTCCGGGTAGCCGACGATCCCGGTATTGAAAACGACTTCCCCCCCGATCTTGGCGCTCGCACCGAAGCCTACGCCCTCGAGGACGGTCCCGTCCGAGAGAGCCAGAACTGCTCTGCGAATGAAGTCTGCCTCCGTTCCATTTTCGGGCAGTATAGCACAAGCTTCCGGGCGGCTCAATGAAAAGGAAAAGGGGAGGCGATATCACCCCTTGAATCATCCATCGGGAGCATGGTATTTTCATCAGGGAAGAGGAGAATGGTGCTCTGTTCCCAATCGATGAGGTGAACCTATGCCCGGTGAAGGCGGCGAAGCGGCGCTCCTGAAGCCCGACGGGTCCGTCCCTGCGGCGCCGGAGTATTCCACGCCGTCCGACAAGGACGAGCTCATCCGGTCCATGGCCAGGGCCCTGCGCGTCGCCTTCAAGATGGCCTCGATGTACAACCCCGACCATCCGGCCTTCAAGAGCAGCGTCAACGAGCTCATGGTCAAGCTCGAGGCCATCTTCGTCCACATCAGCCCCCTGTCCATCGGGTTCTCGCCCCATGCCCTCCTCATCGACAACCGGTTTTGGGAGGGCGAGCGGACCTACGTGGACCTGGCCCAGCTCTTCCACTTCCGCAAGATCAAGCGGCTCGAGATCCGGCCGGGCATCCCCCACGTCGAGTTCATGCGCTTCGCCTCCAAGATCATGCTGCCCGTCAAGTCCTTCATCAAGGAGGGCGGCGCCCAGGCCATCATCAAGAGGGAAAACATCCTCCACATCTCCCTCGACGTGCTGGACTATTCCCAGGTCCTGCTCGGCGAGGGCGAGGAGATCAAGGACATCTGGCCCTACCTCCTCATGGAAGCCGTGGAGGAGAGCGACGACACGAAACTCGGCCAGCTGGCCGGGAGTTTCGAAAAGGTCGTCGGCAAGTTCAACACCGAGGACCTCATCCAGAACGAGGAGCTGCACAAGAACTTCGCCAAGTTCTTCCACTTCCTCAAGACGACCTCCCAGGAGAAGCACCGCACCTGCGCGAAACAACTCCTGCGGACGGTCGTGGCCGCCCGGAAGACGCCGACGGAGTCGAAGTTCGAGAAGCTCAAGCTGCTCATCTCCGACCTGAGCGAGGAGGACCTAGCCTCGACGCTCTGGGAGGAGATCATCGGCAACGACAAGTTCGACTCGTTGAGCTTCAGCATCTTCTCCCGGATCATCGACAAGGAACGGCACAAGAAGATCTCGACCTCTCTCCACGGCCTCTTCCACACCGAGAACCCCCAGAACCGGAGGCCCGAGGTCGAGTCGAAGATCCGCATCCTCCTTTCGGGGGCCTCGTCCCAGCTCCACTCCGAGATCTACCGCCAGACCTTGTCCAACCTCCTCAACGAAATATCCTTCGATAAGAAGCTCGCCCTCGACCGGCCGCTCCTCCAGAGGAACTACCGCTTCCTCCTCCTCGTCCTGCTCTCCCAGGAGATCAATAAAGAAACGGCGCTCGCCGAGCTCAAGCGGATCGCCGAGGAATGGGAGCGGATCGCCGACGAGAAGGACTTCAAATTCCTGCTCGATTATCACGAGGTCCTCGAGATCCGGGCCGTCGACCTTGCCGGCGAGCCCGGATACGAAGAAGCGAGACGGACTATCGCGGAGCACGTCGAGGGCTGTATCCTGCGAGGCGAGACGTGGCCGGAGCTCGACCTCTTCATCGGGAAACTCGGGCAGAGCGTCCACGAATGGGAGGCCTACTTCGCCACGGTCTTCAAGGACAGGATCGTGACCGACACGTTGCTGCGGGCCTGTTTCCGGTTCTTCCCCTCCCACCTCGAAGCGATCCACGCGGGGATCAAGAAAAAGGCCTCCGACAGCGAGCTCTTGGGCAAGATCGCGGACGGCCTGAAGTCCATCGACACGCCCGTGTCCTTCGACACGCTGAAGAAGGTCTACGAGGCCGGCGACCCGGCCGTGAAAATCCGGGCCCTCCAGGCGATGCAGAACCTCAAGGAATTCGAAGAGGCCTTCCTCTTCCCCATCCTGGCCAAGAAGAACGAGTTCATCCAGGCCGAAGCGCTGATCCTCCTCATGAGGAACGAGCGGACCAAACACGTCGCTTTCACCAAGCTCTTCGGGTTGCCGTCCCCCTACGGCCTCCGGAACAAGTCGCTCCTCCGGAACCTCCGGATCGTCGAGCGCTGCGACCTTCGCGATGCCCTGCCCTACATCGAGCCCCTGTCCGAGCGGAAGGATGTCTGGAACCGCAAGGTCAGGCAGAAAGCCGGGCGCGTTTTGGAGAAATGGCGTGAGAGATAAGATCAAGCTCTGCTTCATCTATCTGATGAACGCCATCCAGGCCGGAAAGATCTACACCGGCGACCACCCCAAGTTCAGGGAGTACCTCGACCAGCTCCACGGCGCCGTCCAGGAACTCCTCGAAGACCGCAAGGAGCTCGTCCTCGGCATCGTCGGCGGCGAGGCGGCCTGGGAGGACGAGATCTTTTTCAACCTGCGCGGCAAGCTCGGCCTGCTCATCAATTTTCTGGAGAAGAATAGTATTGAGAGGATCATCTTCCAGCAGGGCCTGCGCTTCGAGGAACTCCGCGAGTTCATCATCTTCCTGACGCGCATCAAACGGCAGGAAAAGATCAGCGAGCAGGAGTACTTCAGTTTACACGGCATCCAGAACATCCGGGCCGGCAAGCTGCGGACCATGGTCAAGGGGGAGGAGGCGGCGACGCAGGCGGACGAGACGCGGACGCAGTACGAGGGCTCCGTGCAGACCGTGTCCCACGCCCTCAACGTCGTCCTCGAGAAGGGGGAGGTCGACTACCTCGATCTCCGCTTCAACATCCTGGGCATCATGGAGGACTTCGTCGGCCGCCACCAGGAGCTCCTCAACCTGGTCTCGGTCAAGAGGCGCGACCTGGTGACCTTCGTCCACCTCCTCAACGTCACCCTGCTCTCGATGTTCTTCGCCTCGAAGCTCCAGTTCTCCAAGGACGACGTCCTAGACCTGGGCATCGCCGCGCTCTACCATGACGTCGGCAAGCTCTATATTACGCTCAAGGTCATTCAGAAGACGGACAAGCTGTCCGAAGGGGAGTTCGGCCAGGTCCGCAACCACCCGCTCCTTGGCGCCAAGATCCTCGATAGCTACAAGGACGCCCTGGGCGTCCTGCCCATCGTCGTGTCCTACGAGCACCATCTCCGCTACGACATGGCCGGTTATCCGAAGTCGCCCTACGCCCGTAAGCCTCACCCCGCGTCGCTGATAGTCTCGATCTGCGACGTCTACGACGCGCTGGCCCTCAAGCGGTCCTACAAGAAGGATTATCCACCCGAGAAGATCCACGAGTTGATGATGCTCGAGAAGGGCAAGATCTTCGACCCCCAGCTCCTGGACAAGTTCTTCCAGTTCATGGGCGCCTGGCCGGTGGGGACGCTCGTCTCCATAAGCGACGGGCGGGTCGGCGTCGTCCGGGCCGTGAACGAGCAGGACATCTTCCGGCCGTCCGTCCAGGTGCTGGCCCCGG
>MEXZ01000031.1:5932-6127 GCA_001773855.1 Candidatus Aminicenantes bacterium RBG_13_64_14 | reverse complement strand
CCCGGGCGATGAAGGAGTCCGGGGCGTAGCGTCCCGTGAGAACGACCTCGACGCCGGCCGGGCGCTTGTCGAGTAAGTCCAGGACCGCTTGTTCGGGCAGGATCTTGAAGTGGACGGCCGTGTTGACCTCGTCCAGGACGACGATCCGGTAGTCGCCCGAGAGCATGGCCTTGAGGGCCCGCTCGAGGCCGGCCC
>MEXZ01000031.1:5540-5712 GCA_001773855.1 Candidatus Aminicenantes bacterium RBG_13_64_14 | reverse complement strand
GGTATAGACCTGTATGAAGCCGGCCATCGCCTCTATTCTTGAATAATCCGCCCGTCTTGTCAAAACTTCGTTTGTCCATGCTATAATCTGGCCATGCTCGACGCGAAATTCGTTCTGGAACACCTTGAGTCGGTTCAGAATAGGCTTGCGGCGAGAGGACCGCGGATAAGCC
>MEXZ01000031.1:4970-5408 GCA_001773855.1 Candidatus Aminicenantes bacterium RBG_13_64_14 | reverse complement strand
CGAAGGCTCACTGGGACATCGGCGAGAAGCTCCACATCCTCGACTTCGAGCGGGCGGCCAAGATCACGGGTTCGCGGTTCGCGCTCTACTTCGGCGCGGGCGCCCGATTGGAGCGGGCTTTGATCAACTTCATGATCGACCTGCACACCCGGGAGCGCGGCTTCACCGAGGTCCTGCCGCCCTTCATCGTCAACGCCGAGAGCCTGACGGGTACGGGGAACCTGCCCAAGTTCAAGTCGGACCTGTTCAAGCTCGAGGGGTTCGACTGGTACCTCATTCCGACGGCCGAGGTGCCGTTGACGAACATCTACCGAAACGAGATCCTCGACGGTGCTGTCTTCCCGATACGCTTCGTCGCCTATACGCCCTGTTTCCGGAGCGAAGCGGGGTCTTACGGGAAGGACGTCCGCGGGCTCATCCGCCAGCACCAGTTCAACA
>MEXZ01000031.1:1624-4855 GCA_001773855.1 Candidatus Aminicenantes bacterium RBG_13_64_14 | reverse complement strand
CCTGTCGACGGGCGACATGGGCTTCGCCAGCGCCAAGACTTACGACCTCGAGGTCTGGATGCCAAGTCGAGACGGTTTCATGGAGATCTCCTCGTGTTCGAATTGCGCCGACTTCCAGGCGCGTCGTTCCAATATCCGCTTCCGGCGCGAGCCCAAGGGCAAGCCCGAGTTCGTCCACACCCTTAACGGCTCGGGCCTCGCCGTCGGTCGGACGGTCAGCGCCATCCTGGAGAATTTCCAGCAGGCGGACGGCTCGGTCGTCGTGCCCGAGGCCCTGCGGCCCTACATGGACGGAATCGAACGCATCTCAGTTTCGAAATAACTATAAGACGGAGGGATGGCCGAGTGGTTGAAGGCGGCGGTCTTGAAAACCGCTTTCCGGTCTCCGGAACGGGGGTTCGAATCCCTCTCCCTCCGCCAATCCCGCTCCCGCGGCGAGGAGGTCCGGAATGAAAACGTCAGGAAAGACTCCCGGCAAGCTGACCGACCTGCCGAACATCGGCAAGACGACGGCCGCCAAGCTCGAAAAGATCGGCATCCTGACAAAAGAAGACTTCCTCAAGCGCGATCCCTACGACGTCTTCCACAAGCTGCGGACAAAGGTCGACCCGACGCTCTGCCGCTGCGCCCTGGCCGGGATCGTCGGGGCCAATACGGGGGAGCCGTGGCATGTCATCACCAAGAACACGGCCGAGGAGTACAAGAAGCGCCATCCACGCCACACGTGGGGCCCGTGCTGAAGGGCGGGGCCGTCTCTGGATTTAGCCCTGCTCTCATGCTAGAATATCCCACGACCCTGACCGCGGAGAGGTGCTGGAGTGGTCGATCAGGAACGCCTGCTAAGCGTTTGTCCTGGCTCAAACCGGGACCGCGGGTTCGAATCCCGCCCTCTCCGCCACTGAATTTCCTTCCATGCCGGGGAATCTGGGGATTGACTTTGGGGTCCCGTTCCCTTAAATTTGGGGCCGTATGTTTTCGTTTATAATCATGTTCCGGCCCGATGCCGCATTCCCGCTGGAGAGCGAAGGGGATATCCTATGAAAAAGTACCGTCGAAGCCCGACTCTGACCCTCCTGGTTTTAGCCCTGGCCCTCGCCGCCGCCGGCGCCTCTTGCGCCAAGAAGCCCGTGGCCGATTCCTACGACGGGATCCTCCGGCTTTTCGCCGACCTGCCGGCCGAATACCGGAGCGCTCCTCTCTGGGTCTGGAACGACCTGATGACCCGCGATGAGATCAAGCGCCAGCTCGAGAGTTTCAAGGCGCGCGGCATCGGCGGCGCCTTCATCCATCCCCGACCCGGCCTGATCACGCCTTATCTCACCGACGAATGGTTTTCGCTCTGCGCCTACGCCGTCGAGACGGGGAAGGCCCTCGGGCTCCGGGTCTGGCTCTATGACGAGAACTCCTATCCCTCCGGGTTCGCCGGCGGTCATGTGCCCGCGGAGATGCCGGACGCCGCGCGCTCGGGGCTCAGGATGAGACGCTTCGCGGGGCCGCCCAGGCCGTCCGAAAACGAGCCCCTCGTCGTCCTCCGCAAGACCTTGACCGGCTTTGAGGACGTGACGGGCAAGGTCCAACCCGGGAGGGAGGACGCCGCGGCCTACTACGTCTTCGACGTCGTCCGGGCCGATCCTTCGCCCTGGCACGGCGGCTTCACCTACGTCGACGTCATGCGCAAGGACGTCACCGAGAAATTCCTCGACCTGACGCTCAACGGATACAAGCGCGCGATCGGCAAGGAGTTCGGCCTGACCGTGCCCGGCGTCTTCCAGGACGAGGCCGAGATCTCGCCGGCGGGCGGCCGGGAGGCCTTGAACTACACGCCGGCGCTTTTCCAGACTTTCCAGACGCGCTGGGGTTACGACCTGCAACCGAACCTCGTTTCCCTTTTCGAGGAGGTCGGCAACTGGCGGCGTGTCCGGCACGATTACTATTCGACCCTGCTCGACCTGTTCATCGAGAACTGGGCCAAGCCCTATTATGCCTACGCGACCGACAACAACCTGGCCTTCACCGGGCACTACTGGGAGCACGAATGGCCCACGCCCCGCAGCTCCCCGGACAACCTGGCCATGGCCGCCTACGCCCACATGCCCGGGATCGACATCCTGATGAACGAATGGGACTCCGGTCCCCACGGCCAGTTCGGCAACGCCCGCGCGGTCCGCGAGATCCGAAGCGTCGCCAACCAGCTTGGCCGCAAAAGGACGATGTCGGAAACGTACGGGGCCGGCGGCTGGGACCTGACCTTCGCCGACCAGAAGAGGATCGGCGACTGGGAGTACGCCCTGGGCGTGAACTTCCTCAACCAGCACCTGTCTTACGCCACGATCAAGGGCGCCCGCAAGCGCGACCACCCGCTGTCGTTCTCCGACCACGAATTCTGGTGGCCGTACTACAACACCCTGGCCGACTATTTCGGGCGGCTATCGGTCGTCATGAGCCTGGGCGAACAGGTCAATAAGATCCTGGTCATCGAGCCGACGACGACGGCCTGGATGTACTATTCTCCGACGGTCGAGTCGGGGGACCTCCGGACGGTCGGCGACGATTTCCAGGCCTTCGTCCACCTCCTCGAGGCCGAGCAGGTCGAGTACGACCTCGTCAGCGAAAAGACCCTCCAGGAGTTCGCCTCGGTCAGTCACGCTAGGGTGAACGTCGGCTCCCGCTCCTACAACCTGCTCATCTTCCCGCCGGGCTTGCGCAACCTCGAGGATTCGACCGTGACCCTCGTCCGCGACTACCTCATCCGCGACGGCAAGATCGTCTCCTGGGTCGCGCCGCCCGACTACGTCAACGGCATCGCCACCGAGGACCTGCGGCTCCTGCAGGATTCCTTCGGCGACCGCTGGATCAACTCCGGGCCGGGCAGCGGTTTCGACAAGGTCCGGATGTTCAGCCCGCAGGCCGTCGTCTTCGACGGCCCGGCGGCGACGACCCGTCTCTTCCACCAGCGGCGGGAGTTCGATGGAGGCCAGCTCCTGTTCCTGGCCAACGCCGACGCCGCGGAGACGGCCGCGGGAACGATGACCCTGGCGGGGGGGGCGGCCGAAGAATGGGAACCCTTCACGGGCAAGGTCAAACCCTATCCCTACATCCGTCGCGGCGGAAAGCTGGACGTCGCCTTCTCCCTCCCGCCGGGCGGGAGCCTGCTTCTCTGTCTCAAGGACGAGCATGCGAAGCCGGGTACGGGCTCGAGGATCCGCGTCTGGGAGGACGTCACGGCCGATG
>MEXZ01000031.1:0-1607 GCA_001773855.1 Candidatus Aminicenantes bacterium RBG_13_64_14 | reverse complement strand
CCTATGTCTCCGAACGTCCTGACCCTCGATTACTGCGACCTCGTCCTCGGCGGCAAGCTGGAGAAGGACCTCTATTTCTACGATGCCCAGAGAAAGACGTTCGAGGCCCATGGGCTCGGGCGGAACCCCTGGGACAGCGCCGTCCAGTACAAGACGAACATCATCGACCGCGACAAATTCCCGGCGAATTCCGGCTTCGAGGCGGTTTTCTGGTTCCGGGCGGTCAAGGGAGACGCCCAGGATTTCACGGCCTTGAAGGCCGTGGTCGAGCGTCCCGAGCTCTTCCGCGTCTTCGTCAACGACCGTGAGGTCAAGGCCCTGCCGGGAGATTGGTGGCTCGACCGGGCCTTCGGCGTATTCCCCGTCGGTCCCCATGTCGTCTCCGGAAAGAACAAGATCACGGTCAAGGCCAGGCCGTTCACCATCCACTCCGAGCTCGAGCCTATCTACCTCCTCGGGGATTTCCGCCTCGCCGGCGCCGCCCGCGGCTTCGAGCTCCACCCGCCCGCGCCGCTCGCGGCCGGGTCCTGGAAAGCCCAGGGCTGGCCCTTCTACGGGGCGGCGGTCCGCTACCGGAAGACCTATGTTGTGGCCCAGGAGACGCCCCGGGCCGCCTACAGCCTCCGGCTCGGCTCCTGGCTCGGAGCGACGGCGGAAGTCTTCGTCGGCGACAAGCGCATCGGCACGGCCGCTTTCGCGCCGCATGAAGTGGACCTGACGGACGCCCTCGCCCCGGGTCCGAATGAGATCTCCGTCGTCGTCTACGGGACGCTCAGGAACACGCTCGGGCCGTTCCACAACGACCAACCCCTCGGCCGGGCCTGGCCCGGGTCATTCCAACAGGGAGCCAAGGGGGGATTGCCGCCCGGTTCCGCCTACAGTGCCGTCGACTACGGGCTTTTCGGCGATTTTAGGGTTCTCAAGGGCGCCGCGCGCTAAATCTATCGACGCAGAAAGGCTGAAACTCAAGATGGACCACGCTACCGGCTTCGACAACGACTTCTACCTCCAGGAACAGAAAAGAGCTATCCTCGACCGGATGACCCGTTTCCCCAAAAAGCTCTACCTCGAATTCGGCGGCAAGCTCTTCTTCGACTATCACGCCGCCCGGGTCCTGCCCGGCTACGACCCCAACGTCAAGATGAAGCTCCTGCAGGAGCTCCGGAGCCAGGCGGATTTTCTGCTGTGCATCTACGCGGGGGACATCGAAAGGAAGAAGATGCGGGCCGATTTCGGCCACACCTACGACGTCGATGCCTTGAAGCTCATCGATGACCTGCGGGAGTGGGGCATCCAGATCCGGGCCGTGGTCATCACCCGGTTCGACAACCAGCCCGCCGCCCGCATCTTCAAGAACAAGCTCGAGCGGCAGGGCATCCGCGTCTATACCCACCGCTTCACCAAGGGCTACCCCACGGACGTCGACGTCATCGTCAGCGACGAGGGCTACGGGGCGAACGACTACATCGAAACCGAGCGCCCCCTGGTCATCGTCACCGGGCCCGGGCCGGGGAGCGGCAAGCTGGCCACCTGCCTGTCCCAGATCTACCACGAACACCGAAAGGGCTTGGCCTCGGGCTACGCCAAGTTCGAGACCTTCCCCATCT
>MEXZ01000030.1:6247-6350 GCA_001773855.1 Candidatus Aminicenantes bacterium RBG_13_64_14 | reverse complement strand
CGATCTCTCCCTCTTCGACCCTTATCGAAACCCTGTCGACGACCTTTTTATGCCCGTAGCTCTTCTCGAGTTCAACAGCTCTCAGAGAACCCTTCATGGCTCA
>MEXZ01000030.1:5339-6226 GCA_001773855.1 Candidatus Aminicenantes bacterium RBG_13_64_14 | reverse complement strand
CCTTCCCTGTCCCTCATTTTCGACCCGAATTTTACCATCGCCCAGATCGAATGTCAATTTGTCCCCCCTGGATGAACCGCCCTCTTTATCGACCAAAACCGGCCTGCCGGTCAGGGTGATCCGGTCGGCCCCCGCCTCATAAAAAGCCCTGTCCCCGCGGCCTTCGTAGCGGCCCTTCGAAACGACGACGGAGGTGAGCGCCGTGAGCGTGTCGACACCCCGCCCCTCGCGGCCGAGGACGGCGTCGATCGTCTCCGCGCCGAGCCGCGCGCCCGGCATCTGGACGTAGCTTTTCTTCCGGAAGGAGAGGACGCGGCCGGCGGCGGAATAGCTCATGTCCTCCCCCCCGACCTCGATGCGCCGCTCGGGGGTCTCCCCCGCCGCGGCCTGGGCCATGCTGGCCGTGACACCTCCTCTTGCCCGCATCTCCCCGGTGGCTTCGGAGAGGTCCAGCTCGCCGGCGAGCAGGAATTCCTTGTCCTGCCAGGCCTGGACGTCGCCGGCGAAGGAGGATGTCTTTGTCCCGCTTCGGAAAACAAGGTTTGTTGCGGAGACGAAGACCGGTTTCTCCGCCGAGAAAAAGCCGGCGGCCCGGCCCTCTTCTCCCGGCTTGAGCAGGCACTTGACGCCTCCCGAAGCTTCGAGGTCGCCTTCGGCGGGCCCGGCCGTGAGGGAGGGCGCTTCGATGCGGGCCCGCCGTGAATCGGCGACCGCCGGCCGCCCCGGCTTCCCCAAGGCCCGGAGGACGCGGGTCGAAACCTCGAACTCGACCGACTCGCCCTCGAGGACGCGGCTCTCGTCGGCGGCGCCATCCAGCTCCGCCCGGAAGCCGCCAGAAGCGGACCACCGCTCGAGCTCTCCGTCGGCCCCAATCGTCAGCAGGGCGA
>MEXZ01000030.1:5050-5154 GCA_001773855.1 Candidatus Aminicenantes bacterium RBG_13_64_14 | reverse complement strand
AGGACGACGTCCCCCGCCTCGACCCGGACCCGGCCCGTGATGCCGAAGCGGACCGCGGCGGTGTCGTAAACGACTTCGTCTGCGGTGATCCGTGAGACGGCTTC
>MEXZ01000030.1:4581-4820 GCA_001773855.1 Candidatus Aminicenantes bacterium RBG_13_64_14 | reverse complement strand
CCAGGACGATCAGAATAGCGGCGACGGCGAGTCGGACGAGCCTCACCGGAGCCGACGCTTTTTGAGCGCTCATTGTTTCAGACCTTCAGGTCTTCGATGGACAGGCTCACTTTCTGCTGGCCGAGGTATTCCGACATCATCAGGGAAAAGGCCATGCTGACGCGGCTGCCGCGCCTCACGACGTGACGCCACTCCGCCTTGCCCCAGCCGAGGACCTCGAGGACCCGGCCGTTCTGGCG
>MEXZ01000030.1:4279-4536 GCA_001773855.1 Candidatus Aminicenantes bacterium RBG_13_64_14 | reverse complement strand
GATGACCTCGACGTTCTCGGCGACGAACATGGGCTTGGCGTTCCCGACCCCGAACGGAAGGAGAAGGGCGAAGCTTTCGAGAAAACGGTCGTCGACCGCGGCGAACTCGAGCGGCCCGTCGATCTTGATCTTCCGGATCAGGTTGTCCTCGGTGATGCGGGCCTCGGCCAGCGGGTTCAAGGCCTCCTTGAACGCGGCCATCCGCTCGGTGGGAAGGGTGCAGCCCACGGCCAGCTTGTGACCGCCGTAGCTCAGGA
>MEXZ01000030.1:3808-3997 GCA_001773855.1 Candidatus Aminicenantes bacterium RBG_13_64_14 | reverse complement strand
GCTTCTGGACGAGCTCGTCGGATTCCAGGGAGCTCTCCGAAAAGAAGAGGCGGACGGCCAGGTCGGTCATGCCCATCCGGCCGGCGGCGTTGATCCGGGGCCCGAGGCGGAAGCCGAGGTCGCCTTCGGAGATCTTGCGGTTGCCGAGCCCGCACGCTTCGATCAGGCTCCGCAGGCCCATGTTGGAGA
>MEXZ01000030.1:3434-3683 GCA_001773855.1 Candidatus Aminicenantes bacterium RBG_13_64_14 | reverse complement strand
GATTTCTCGAGCAGGGCCTGAATGAGCTTGAAGGCGACGCCGACCCCGGCCAGGTTGCCCTCGGGGTAACCGGAATCGGCCAGGACCGGATTGAGCACGGCCACGGCGTCCGGGAGCGTCTCTCCTGGACGGTGGTGGTCGGTGATGATGACGTCGATGCCTTTTTCCTTGGCTCGGGCCGTGAACTCGACGGCCTTGATGCCGCAGTCGACGCTGATGACCAGGCCGGCCCCCTTTTGGACAGGGATC
>MEXZ01000030.1:0-3422 GCA_001773855.1 Candidatus Aminicenantes bacterium RBG_13_64_14 | reverse complement strand
TCCTTGATGCCGTAGCCGTCGGTCAGCCGCTCCGGGATGAAGTATTCGACCTTGGCGCCAATGGAGGTCAGGGCTTTCACGAGCATGACGGTCGACAGAACCCCGTCGACGTCGTAATCGCCGAAGACGAGGATCTTTTCGCCCTTGGCGATGGCCGCCTCGATCCTGGCCACGGCCCGGTCCATGCCCTTCATCAGGTAGGGGTCATGCAAAGCCGAGAGGTCGCCGAAGAGGAAGGCGCGCGCGGCCTTTTCGGTCAGGATCTTCCGGTTGACGAGGACCCGGGCGATGGCCGGCGGGAGGGACAGGGCCTGGGCCAGGATGTCGGCTTCGGGGCGCGGCGGACTGACGACCCAGATCGCGGAGTTCATGTCGGTTTCACTCTAGCATATTCCCCCCTGTTGCTCAAACGGCCGGGGATATGGCCCGGCCCAAGACACTTGACACCCGAGAAGAAATCGCTCATACTTCGGTATGATTTTTTCATACCGTCAGGAGAAACGGCCATGGGCAACACGATCAAATTCACGATCAGCGTGCCTACGGAGGAGTTCAAGAAGCTCGAGGCCATCCGCCGCAAAGCGGGGAAAACGAGAAGCCAGTTCGTCCGGGATGCCATCCGCGGTTGGGAAGGCGGGGAGCTCGAACGATCAGCCGGCGCTCCCATGGCCGCGGCCGGCGTGAAAGAAGACGCTGTTCGATATGGGGCGGTGACCCCTGCAATCTCGGAGTTTACCGACATGGCTGAGTTGCGCCGGCGGGCGATCGCGGCGACCGGCCGCTTCCGGTCGGGAGTCGCCGACCTCTCAACGGCTCATGACATTTATCTCGAAGACGGATTCGCCGCCGTCGAGGGATCAGGGCCGGTCTCAGGACCCGATTCCGGTGAAAAATCATGAACGTCTTCGTGGACACCAGCGCTATCCTGGCCGTCCTCGACGCGGGCGACACAAATCACGCCCAAGCCAAGGCCTTTTGGGAAAAGACGGTCGGCGCCGGAGAAGGACTTGTGTGCCACAACTACATTCTCGTCGAAACGTCCGCCGTCATCCTGCGGCGATTGGGCGTTGAAGCGGTCCGCGTTTTCGAACACGACATCGTGCCGGTCCTGCGCCTCGTCTGGGTGACAAGCGAAGTCCACGAATCGGCCGCGAGCGCCCATCTCCTGGCCTCCCGGCGCACCTTGAGCCTCGTCGATTGCGCGAGCTTCGAGATCATGCGCCGGATCGGCATCCGCTCGGCCTTCGCCTTCGACCGCCATTTTCAGGAATACGGGCATGAGCTCTTGCCGGGCTAAGCGGGACTATTCATGAGAATGAAAGGAACGGCTAGGTGAGAAAGCACACAAACCCAGGGTATTCAGCCCTTTTTCTTGGGCTATTGGTCTTTTTTTTCTCATTCGGTGCTTTAATTGAGGTCCCGAAAAGCACGATTCGTCTTGTTCCCGATCCCGGGTTCGGGACAGGAATTGACTGGGGATACTACTTCCCCACCGGCATTGACCAACTGATCGGATTCTTAAAGGATGGGTCATTTTATATGGCGTCGTCAAGAAGAAGCAAGATTCTACTTTTCAGCCCTACGGGAGAACTTCTGTCGGAATTCGGGCGCCCGGGACAAGGGCCCGGGGATTTAACATATCCCAGCGATGTCTCCATTCTGGACGGCCGGTATATCGTCGTCAAAGAGTCCGGCATGACGCGGAGGATCAGCATCTTTAATCTCCAGGGAGAGTCTTTCAAAATCATTCAGGCAGATAATCCGCTCATATCTTGTCTGGCCCTCGGAGAAGGCAAGATCGCCGTCGTCACAGGGCAATTGAATCAAAACTCTCGAAAAGATACGGTCTTTTTGAAGGATATCCACAGCGGCCAAACTATCCCGATTGCCTCATTTGACTACAAGATCCCCACACGTTCCCGCATCCAAGTCCCCCATATGTATCCCATGGTCCATCTAGCCAGAATCGACCGAGACAAGCTCATCGTCGGATTTTCCGAGCACGCGAACCTGTCGATTTATTCGATAGAAGGCAAAAGGTTGGAGGAGTTTTCCTTAGACCTTCCCATGCGGAAAATAAAAAAAAGCGAAATGGAAAATTATCTCATGAAACAAGCCGACGCCGAGAGAGACCAGAATCGGAAGATTCGCCTAAAGAAGACGATTCGAGAAAGCTTTGGAACCATGTCGTTCCCCGAATTCTATCCGGCCTATCATAGAATAGCTGTGGATGCCCAAGATCACATCCTTGTTTTCGGCCATGACGCCTGGCTGGATGGATCTCCTGTAGCCTTCCGCATCTATTCGAAGACCGGAGAGTTCATCGGCGAAACCCAGATTGAGGATGGAGAATACCAGCCGGTTTACCCACAAAACTTCTATAAAGAATGGTTCTATGTTTACTTGAATAAAAAAATCGACGATGGAACTATCCTTTTCGCAAGAGTTTTGATTCGCTGAGAAATAGGCAATTAGGATCGAATCTAGCCGGCCGTTGACAATTAAACGTTTGAAAAATAAAATGGTTAAGCCGTGTTCGCCAACCTACGGGATAAACTCGCCAGGACCCGGAACGCTTTCCGGAAAGTCGAGGACCTCTTCCAGAGCGGCAAGCGCCGCGAGGAGATCCTGGACGGCCTCGAGGAGGCCCTGATCCTGGCCGACGTCGGCGTCGCGGCCTCGGCCCGGGTCCTCGAAGCCCTGCGGACAAAGACCCTGAAGGACGCGGACCAAGCCGATCTGGAGAAAGCCCTCAAGGACGAGCTCGCGGCGCTTCTCTCCCGGCGCGCGGACGGCCGGCCCAACGGCTCCGGACCGACGGTCATCCTCATGGTCGGGGTCAACGGCGGCGGCAAGACGACATCGGCAGCCAAGCTCGCCGCCCGTTTCAAGGGCGAAGGGAAAAAGGTCATGCTGGCCGCCGCCGACACCTTCCGGGCCGCGGCCCAGGAACAGCTGGCGCTCTGGGGGAAAAAGCTCGGCGTCCCCGTCGTCAAGGGCTCCTACGGGGCCGACCCGGCCGCGGTCGTCTTCGACGCCGTCCAGTCCTTCAAGGCCCAGCACGGCGACGTCCTTCTCGTCGACACGGCCGGACGGATCCACACCAACACCAACCTCATGAACGAGCTCGAGAAGGTCAAGCGCGTCGTCGTCCGCGAGCATCCCGGCGCGCGCCTCGAATCCCTGCTCGTCCTCGACGCGACGATCGGCCAGAACGCCATCCAACAGGCCCGGGAATTCCTGAAGTTCTCCGGCCTGACCGGGATATTCCTGACCAAGGTCGACGGGACGGCCAAGGGCGGCGCCGTCGTCGCTATCGCCGAGGAGCTCGACCTGCCCATCCGCTTCATCGGCGTCGGGGAGGGAGAGGACGACCTCTTCGAGTTCTCGCCCCGCGAATTCGTCGAGGCCCTGCTCTCATG
>MEXZ01000029.1:4880-5895 GCA_001773855.1 Candidatus Aminicenantes bacterium RBG_13_64_14 | reverse complement strand
CCACCGGCCCTACCTCTGGGGCGCCCGGGTCATGATCGTCGCCCTGCTCCTCGTCATGCTGCTCCTCATCCGCAAAGCCTGGAATAAGAAGAATAAGCAGCCAGAGGTTGGTCAAGCGGCCTAAGGCCGGGGGGCTAAGGGCGATATCCTGAGCAAAGCCGAATAGAGAACTTCCCCGAAATCCGGAGAACTCGCCCGGCGAAGTCAATTGAATTCGGGCGGCGTCTGTGGTAAATTTATCTTTTGGCGCCAAGGAAAAAATGGATAAGAGGATCTGGGCAATCGGCGGTGGCAAGGGCGGGACGGGGAAGAGCTTCGTCGCCGCCAGCCTCAGCCTGCATCTCGCTTCGCTCGACCGCGAGGTCGTCCTCGTCGACGCCGACTTCGGCGCCCCCAACCTCCACACCCTGCTGGGCGTTAAGGCCTCCCACCCGGACCTCGGCGATTTTCTGACCAACGCCGTCCCCTCGCTCGAGGAAGCGGCCGTCGAAACACCCTACCGCGGCCTGCGGATCGTCAAGGGCTCGGAGAACATCCTCTTCATCGCCAACCTCAACCACTACAAGAAGCTTCGCCTCCTCCGCCAGCTCCGCCAGCTAAAAACCCAGAACGTCATCCTCGACCTGGGTACGGGAAGCAGTTTCAACACGCTCGATTTCTTCCTGAGCGCCAACCCCGGGGTCGTCGTCGCCACGCCCGAGCCCACGGCCATCGAAAACACCTACTTGTTCCTGAAGTCCTGCATCATGCGGGTCCTCAAGCTCTACATGGACCACTACAAGATCCAGGACCTCCACCAGAAGATGCTCGACCAGATCGAGAAGAACTCGCAGTCGCTCTACGGCTTCTTCAAGTCGCTCATGGAGAGCGACCGGTCCTACGGCACCATCCTCTACCGGGCCCTGCGGGCCTTCCGGCCCTGCCTGGTCATGAACAAGACGCGTGACGAACGGGACGTCCTCCTCGGGCGGTCCGTGGCCGACGTGGCCCGCAAGTATCTGCTCATCGACATGAA
>MEXZ01000029.1:1904-4767 GCA_001773855.1 Candidatus Aminicenantes bacterium RBG_13_64_14 | reverse complement strand
CCGAAGAGCTGGCCTACTCGATCGAATTCACCCTGCGGACTCCCCCGGAGATCCAGCTTCCGGACGTCTGATGCTCAAGAGGATCGAGGACTGGAACTACTACGAGCTGCTGAGCGTCGAAAGGACCGCCTCCCAGGACGAGATCTGGGAAGCCTATCAAGCCGCGCTGGCCACCTACCGTGACGGCTCGCTCGCCGTCTACGGCCTGGTCGCGGAGGCCGAGCGCGGGCTCATCCTCGAGCGCATCCAGGAGGGTTTCCAGACGCTTCGCGACCCCAAGAAGCGTCAGGACTACGACCTGGCCCTCCTCCGGCGTGCCGCCTATTTCCCGCCTAAGGCCCCTTTCCGCAAGTCGGTCGGCAAGCTCGAGATCGAGGACGCCCCACCCAAGAAAACCTGGCGGGACCGGCTCAGGCGGATCTTCTCTAGAAATCCTTGACGATGTCGTCTTCCGTCTCGAAAGCGCCGTCGGGACCGGCGGAGCGGAGACGGAACGAGGAATCGGAAAGCCGCTCGTAGCGGATCTTCCTGCCCCAGGCGTCCGAAAGCGCGGCCGCCGTGGGATGGAACCGCCGGAGGGCCTCGAGGGTATCGGGAAGTCCGTCGCCCTCGGCCGCGTACGAGAGGACCTCGCGCGAGAGGCTCTCGAGGTTGACCGCGGTCAGCTTGATCTTCGTCTGGAGGTACTTGTCGACCTCGATCTGGAGCCCCCCCTTGTTGTCAGCCACCTTGCCGAAAAAGATGAAATAGACGACGGCCATGGCCAGGACGACGACGATCAGCAGGCCCTTGATCTTCAACGCGGCCTCCTAAACGGGTTGCTCCAGGCCCGCCGCCCCGCCGGCGTGGGCGGCGATGCGGTTGGCGATCCTCGCGACCACGGCGTCGGGAACGCCGTCCGGATGCGAGGACTGGAGCCTCATGTCGCAGATCTCGTTGACGTAATCGACGACGAGCAGCCGGCCCCGGACGTCCCTCGCGACCTCCGTCGAAAAAAACCTGAGACGGGAGACGCGGGCGATCGTCCGCACGATCTGGTAGATCGGGCCGAGGGAACGTGCGGCGGCCTCGTCGTAGCCGAGCTCGACGTAGAGATGCGTGCGGTCGTCCCACCACGTGAGATGGACCTCACCGAGGACATAGAATCCCCTGAACCAGAACCTTTTCCCATCCCTCACCTCGGGGACGATCCTCTCCTGGAGCAGATACTTGTCGGCCGGATAGGTCCGGCGCGCGGCGAGGACATCCGCCGGGCCGGCCGCGTCGGCGACGACGCCGACACTGCCGCCGGTCGTGTTGGCCGGCTTGACGACGAAGGGAACGCCCATAGGAGCCAGGTCCTCGGGCCTCAGCACGAGTTCCGGCTCCGTCGTGTGGGAGGGGAGGATGACGGTGTACGGAATGTGGATGCCCGCGGTCAGGAGCTCGAGGTGCATGGTCGCCTTGTCCGAGGCCCAGCGGAGCTTATCCAGGCCTTCGATGACGTCCCGGCCCCTTTCGACGGCTAGGGCCTGCAGGCTTATGAAATCCGGCGAAGATCCCGAAGCCCGGTCGAGGAGGACGCGGAAGTCGAGTTCCCCCGAACGGAAGGCCTCGACGGCCCTGACGACTTCGGCCGGGGAGATCGTGATCGTCTTCAGCCCGCGGTTCCGGGATGATTCTTCGACCAGACGGATGAAGTCCCTGTCGTATTCCCAATCGAAAGTGATGGCCAGATCGTATCGGGATTCGGGCTCCATGCTCCTGCCGTCCGTCACCCCCCTAGATTTTCCGGAACACGTAGACCGCGCCGCGGTTGGTTCCGGCCCCGTCCTCCCCTGTCGCTCCGGCGAGGAGATAAAAACTGTCGAGAGCTATCGAGCTCCCGAACCAATCCTCGTTCGCGCCGTCGCTCGCGCGCAGTCGCTGAGCCTGGCCCCAGTTGTCCGTCCCGCCTTCGTTTTTGGAGAAAAGATAAACCTGGCCCCTCTCCGTGCCGCCGCCGCCGCTAAAGAGCGCGCCGGCGAGGACAAAGTCGCCGTTGACATCCACGTCGAATCCGAAGAAGTCGTCGTTGTGGGCGTCGCTCGCCGCGAGCTTCTTGAGCTGGCCCCAATTGTCCGCGCCGCCCTGGTTCCGGCCGAAAAGATAAGCCGCTCCCCGGTTCGTTCCTCCGCTATCGTCCCAGGCCGATCCGATGACCAACAGATCCCCGTCGATCGACAGGGCGCTGCCGAACCAGACGTCGTCCACGGGGTCGCTCGGGAGGATTTTCCTGAACTGGCCCCAATTGTCCGCGCCGCCCTGGTTCCGGTAGAAGAGGTAGGCCGCTCCGCGGTTCGTCCCGGCCCCGGCGCTGTAGGGCGATCCGACAACGACGAAATCGCCCTTGATATCGACGCGATACCCGAACAGGTTATTGTCCGCGGCGTCATCGGCGGTCAGCTTGAAGAACTGGCCCCAATTGTCCGCGCCGCCCTGGTTCCGGTAGAAGAGATAGGCCGCTCCGCGGTTCGTCCCGGCCCCGTCTTCGCCGTCCGCGCCGACGACCAGGTAGTCCCCGTCCATGGCGACGGAATACCCCAATCCGTCATCGTTCGCCGCGTCGCTGGCGACGAGCTTCTTAACTTCGCCCCAGTTATCCGCCCCGCCCTGGTTCCGGTAGAAGAGATAGGCCGCGCCTCTCATCGAACCGGAACCGTCTTCGCCTTCGGCTCCGACCAGGGCGTAATCGCCGGAGACGGCGACCGAAACGCCGAAAACGTCATCGTCGTCCGCGTCGCTCGCGACGAGCTTCTTGATCTGGCCCCAACCGTCGAGGCCCCCCTGGGATTGGAGGAACAGGTAGGCCGCGCCGCTGTTGGTCCCGTTCCCGTCCTCGCCG
>MEXZ01000029.1:566-1859 GCA_001773855.1 Candidatus Aminicenantes bacterium RBG_13_64_14 | reverse complement strand
CCGAAACTGCCGTTATCCGCAGGATCGTTCGGGACGAGCTTCAGGAGCGAACGGAAAGTATCCTGGGGAGTTACGCCATCGTCCGCCTGACATCCGGCGAGAATGAGACAGGCCAAGGCGCCCAGCAAAAAAGTGAGAGGGGATTTCATTTTCACGGGCTGATCCTTTCCTTCCGGCCGAGCGGCGTTCATCTCGACTTGCGGGAGGCCGCAACCGCTATAGTCTCTTAAACTACTCTTGCAGAATATCCGTTGCCTGTCAAACCCGGCCGATGCAATCCACCATGCCAGACTGAGAATATTCTTCGATTCTAGCGTTAAATAATATCATGCCGGCGATACTTAGGAAAGGCTTTCCGAGGTGACCGGGAGAGAGACTATTTTCCCGCGCCGCGCAGCTTGAGGTCGTCGAAGGCGCCGGTGTCGTCGAACGAGCCGACGCCGACGAGGCCGCGGCCGAGCGTCCGGTCGCGGGCGGTGAGGATGGGCTCGGTCATGTCGTCGAGGTAGGCCCGGATCTCCCCCGTCTCTGCGTCACAGGCCACTTTGAACGCGTGCCATTCCCTGTCTGTGAGGCGGAAGATCGACGCGCCCGCCGGTTCGGCGTTGATCTTGACCCGGTCGGCGCCGTTGACCAGTCCGATGATATTATGAACCTCGTCGCTCGACCCCGCGAAATGGACGTAATAGAAATGGGTCGAGTCCTGGAAATGGAAGAGGATGCACATGTCGCGGACGGCGGTCGCCGGGTCGGTCTGACAGCGCACCCGGCCTGAGAATTCGAAGGACGCGACGTCGTGGCCTGTCCAGAGCGACCAGGAGGTGGGCGCCCGGACCTGGCCCTGTTCGCCGGCGGCTGTCAGCTCATAGGCCTTCGAGCCGCCGTCATCGACAACGCGCCAATGGGAGAGGTCGTTCGGCTGCCAGCCTGCCGCGGAGCCGTTCTCGAAATCGCATTCGGCAAGGAACGATAGGCCGGGCGCATTCGGCTTACATCCGGTCGGGAGAAGGCCGACCGCGGCGGCCAGGGCTAAGATGACGACGGCGCTGCCTCTCAACATCCCTCCCCGTCCCGATATCCCGGCTGCATCCACGGCATGTGGTTCCCGGCGAAGAACGGCTCGAGCTTGACCGAGAGCTTCGTCATCTCCTCGGGAGAAAGGGGCCGGAAATCCTTAAGGAGCGCGGCGTTTTTTCGGACCACGTCGACGCTGTCCATGCCGACGACGGCGGAATGGATGAACGGCAGGGTCAGGGCGTAACGCAAGAGGTCCCCGGCGGGGATGTCCTTGAC
>MEXZ01000029.1:409-551 GCA_001773855.1 Candidatus Aminicenantes bacterium RBG_13_64_14 | reverse complement strand
GGTCCTTGATCTTCCTCAAGGCCTCGAGCGCGCCGCCGGGCAGCCCGAGCGTGTCCAGGTCGCCCATCGACTGGATGAGGTGGGCCTGGTAGAGGTCGAGGCGGTCGGTCCGGAGGCGCTTCAGGCTTTCCTCGAGCTCGCG
>MEXZ01000029.1:0-280 GCA_001773855.1 Candidatus Aminicenantes bacterium RBG_13_64_14 | reverse complement strand
CCAGTAATAGAAGCCGTGATCGAGGGCCGCATGGAGGATCTCGAGCGCCTTGTCCTCGTCCTGGACGGCGCAGAAACGGCTGCCGAGCCCGATCCCGATCCGGGGGACGGCGACGCCCGTCTTCCCGAGGACCGCGGTCGGAAGCCCCTTGGCGTCGAAGCCCGAGCCCGGGGCGGTCCCGGCGAAGGTCTTGACGGATACGGCCTTCCCCGCGGCGGCGGCCGCGACCATCGTCTTGAGGAATTCCCGGCGGCGGATGCGCGTTCGGCTCATGGCTCTC
>MEXZ01000028.1:3822-5450 GCA_001773855.1 Candidatus Aminicenantes bacterium RBG_13_64_14 | reverse complement strand
CCCAAGGTTCGCCGCTCTTCGGTCATTCGCCGGACTTCGGCTATCTCTATTACGGCGCCGTCTGGTACGGCGACGAGCTGTGGAACGGCGGCCGGGTCAAGGACTACGACGGCGACGGCCGCATCACCGACCTCGAGAGCCTTCGTTATATCGATGAGGAGCTCGGCGGCCGCTATTTCAAACCCTGGACGAAGTCCATCCACCCGACTCTCGGCGAGGTCGAGATCGGCGGCTTCAACCCGAAGTACTGGCGGCAAAACCCGCCTGTCGAGATCCTCGAGGAATGGATCAGGAAAGAGGCATTATTCAACCTTTTCATGGCCCAGTCCCTGCCCCAGGTGAAGATCGTCTCCGCCGAAATCAAGCCGGTCAAGAAAGAGGCCGACACGTTCGAGGTCGTCGCCGTTTTCACCAACGAAGGCTTCCTGCCTACGGCCCTCAAGATGGCCGACCGGGTCAAGATCGTCCGGCCCGACACCGCGGAGGTCCGCCTTCCCGCGGGCGCCGAACTCGTCGGCGTGAGGGGGCGTCAGGACATCGGCTTTCTCAAGCAAAACGAGAAAAAAGAGGTCCGCTGGAAGGTCAAGATCAAGCCAGGCACGGCCGGCGAGGCCGACGTCGCCATCCTCTCGACGCGCGGCGGCGTCGCCCGGACGAAAGTGAAGATCGGATAGCTCCGTCCGCGCCGGGCACCGGCTCAGGCGGCGAGGCCGTACGTCTTCATTTTGTAGGAGAGCATCCGTTCGGTGATGCCCAGGGCCTTGGCGGCCCGGCTCTTGACCCCGCCGCTTTCCCGCAGGGCCTGCCGGATCTCCTGAGTTTCGAGCCTCCGGACCTTGTCGAGGAGGGAATCCTCGGCGGGGCCGGTGTCGGCTTCGGCGGTTTCCCTGAGGACAAGGGGTATGTCGGAAATCCCGAGGACGTTGCTTTCCGTAAAAACGACGGCCCGCTCGACGACATTTTCGAGCTCCCGGACGTTGCCGGGGAAGGCGTGGGCCACGAGGGCGCTCAGGGCTTCCCGCGTGATCCCCTGGATTGTCTTGCCTTCCCGTTCCCCGTATTTTTTTATGAAGAAGTCCGCCAGGAGGGGGATGTCCTCTTTCCTTTTCCGGAGCGGCGGCACGGCGATGGGGATGACGTTCAGCCGGTAGAAAAGGTCGGCCCGGAACTTGCCCTCTTTCATCAGGGCGTCGAGGTTCTGGTTCGTCGCGGCGATGACCCGGACGTCGACCTTGAGGGCTTGACTCGAGCCCAGCCGGTAGAACTCCCGGTCCTGGAGGAAGCGCAGGAGCTTGACCTGGGCCTCCGGGACGAGGTCGCCGATCTCGTCGAGGAAGACGGTGCCTCCCGCGGCCGCTTCGAACTTGCCGATCTTCCGATCGTGGGCGCCCGTGAAAGCCCCTTTTTCGGCGCCGAAGAGCTCGGCCTCGATGAGAGTCGCGGGGAGGGAGGGAATGTTCAAGGCGACATAAGGGCCCTTCTTTCGCGGCGAGGATTGGTGGATAGTCCTGGCCACGATGTCCTTCCCCGTGCCCGTCTCGCCGGAGATGAGGACCGTGGCTTCGCTCCGGGCCGCCTTCAGGATGAGGCGGGCGACCTCCTCCATCGGGGGGGAGGCGAAGACGAAG
>MEXZ01000028.1:0-3796 GCA_001773855.1 Candidatus Aminicenantes bacterium RBG_13_64_14 | reverse complement strand
CCGGTCCTGGAGAAGAGAGATTTCCTTCTTCAGCTTCTGCCGCTCCACTGCGCGTTCGAGGATGAGGAGGAACTTCTCGAAGTCCAGGGGCTTGACGATGTAATCGTAGGCCCCGGCACGGACGGCCTCCACGGCCCGTTCGATATTCCCGTAGGCGGTGACCATGATCGGCGTCACGAGGGGATTCGCCGCGAGCATGTCCTTGATGGCGTCGATGCCCGTTTCCTCCTTGCCCAACCGGTAATCGACGACGGCCACGTCGACGGGATTCCGCAGGACGGCCTCCTGGGCCTCTTTTCGGGACGCCGCCTCGATGACCGGGAAACCGCGCGCCTCGAGGTTCTCCCGGATGAGCTTGCGCTGGACCGGATCATCTTCGACGACCAGGATAAGGGGCTCGTTCATTTTATGCTCCTGGAAGCTCGATCCGGAATTCGGTCCCCTCGCCTTCCCGGCTTCGGGCCTCGATCGTTCCGCCGTGAGCTTCGACGATTTTCTTGGCCAGGAAGAGGCCGATCCCCATGCCTTTCTCTTTTGTCGTGTAGAAGGGCTCGAAGACTCGGGTGATCGCCTGCGGCGGGATGCCCGGCCCTTTGTCCCGGACCCAAATTTCGACCTTCTTTTTTTTCCGGAGGCCTTCCACCAGGACGGGAGTGGACGACGACGCCTCCGCAGCATTTTTCAGGAGGTTAAGCAGGGCCTGGACCAGGAGATCGCCGTCGCCCGTCAGCCGAATGCCGGGCTCCGATTCGACGCAAAGACGGGTCGAGGATTCCGGGTCCTCCGCGGCGAAGCTTCGCGCGGCGAGCCGCAGGACGTCTTCCAGATCCAAGGCGTTTGCGACGGGCCGGACCGGCTTGACCGCGCTCGAAAATCGGTCCACGATACGGGCGATCGTCAGGACCTGGGATTTCCCGAGCTCCAGATTGCCCCTCGTTTCCGGCGGCGCCTTTTGGAGGAGGAGCTCGATAAGAAGAGCGAGACTGTTCAAAGGGTTCTTGATCTCGTGGGCGACACCCGAGGTGAAAGCCGAGATCTCCCGGAACCTCTCCTTCTCCAGCCGCTCGGCCTCGGCTTCGCGGGCCTTGGCCATGAAACGCGACTGGAGCTGGAACAGGCCCCGGAAAAAAAGTGCACCGGCGAAGAGGATGAGGCCGGAAAGAAGGAATGCGGTCCGCCGGGAAAGGGCGATCATCTCCTCCATCCCGGACAGGGCGTATCCCAGGTAGAGATGAAACCGCCGGCCGTCCTTGGTCGTGACGGTCGAGAGTTCGCTGAAGATCTTGCCGGCCGGCGAATCGATGATCCCGGACTGCCCGGGCCTGGCTTCCCGGAGGGAGAGGGGGAGGTAGCCCTCATAGCGGGAGTTCCAAGCCAGAACGTTTTTCTCGGCGTCGAGAAGGGCCATGAAATAGATGTCCTCGCCCGACAGGGTGGAGTCGAGGGTTTCATCGGGAGGCGTTCCCTCGTCCAATAGATGGGAGACCGTTACCCGGAGGATGGCGGCCGTGGCCGCGAGCTGGCCGCGGACGAGGGCTTCCGTCCGGCTTTTCAAAGCGGCCTGGCCGAGGAAAGAGGCCAGGGAAAAAAGGACAAACACACCCAAGAACGGCAGGACGAAGAAAAGAAAAACATTCCGGCGCCTCAAGAGCTCCCGAACCTCCGTATGCTGCGCTTGCGCTGAGGGCCGCCCTGCCAATTGGGAAATCCGCGCTTGTCCCTGAGCTTGATGGTCTCTCCGCGGAGCTGGATTTCCCGGGCGATGATCGTTGGGACGCCTTCCAGGACTTCGGCGAGGGAGCCAATGATCTTCACTTTCTCGCCGCCGTGGATGTCGTTGCCGAAAAACCAGGACGGGCTGACTTCGACGCTGTATCTTTTCGCGCTCCCGGACTCCTCGACGCCGAGGACGAGGAAGGGGGCCGTCCCCTTGTAGCGGGACTCGAAGCTGATCTGGCGAACGACGCCCTCGAGCTTGACCTCCTTGTCGACATCGTAAAAGTGCCCGGCCGTCTGTCCGGCCGCTGGACCGGCGAAGAGCGTCGCGAGAATGGGAATGAGGGCGACCCTGTTATTCATGAGATGCCTCCCTTCCGGCCGGTCGGCAGGTTCCACTCGAACCCGGCCATGATGTAATGGCCCTTCCAATTGAACAGCGGGTCGCTCGAGCGATTGTCGACCCGCGAGAAGGCAAGGAAAACCGTGATCCGGCGGAAGTTCTTCTCGACGCGGGCCTCGACGAGATGCCGGAGGTCGTTTCTGACGATCCCCAGCGGCTCTCCTTCAAGGCTCAGGCTTTCGACTCCGGGGAACGTCTTGTCGGCATAGGTGTAGCCGGCCTTGATCTCGACGCTCCAGGGGAGGTTCAAGGTGAGCCGGCCGTTGAACTGGCTCCCGTCCCAGGAGAAGGCGTCCGAACTGGGGTTCTGCACAAGGTAGAATTCCTCGATCGAAAGGAACGGGTTCTCGCCCGTCACGATCCATTGCCTCAAGGCGGACACGCTCAGCCCGACCACGTCTCCGAGGCCTTGGGCTGCGAGAACGGAGAGTGAGACATGGCCGATTCCTGCGCCACCGCCCTCGCTGCTAGTGCGCGGAATGAAGCCGTTGCCGCCCTGGTAATCAGCGCCTCCCCAGCCCTGGCCGGAACCGCTCCCCGTTCCCATTCCGTTCGGAGCGGCGACCGTGGCCATTGGCTCCAACAACGGCTCGGCGGGTTCCGGCAGGAAGGGGTGAAGGAAATACTTGTATCCCCATTCCGCTTCCGCCTTAAAAGTCGTTCTGGTTGCGAAATATTTATCGATTGAAAGGGAGGCCATCGTGCTCACGAAATCGAACAGGTTGTCCTTGTAGGCTGCGTAAGCGCCCTGTCCCTGAAGCTTCAAGATCGAAGACGGCGCCAGGTAGGTCTTGAAGGCCGCCAGAAGGTTGGCTCCCAGGGCGCTGAAGGCTTCATAGGTCTGCCGATAGAACAATCCGGAACCGCCCGCGGCGAAGTAAAAAGCACTCTTCGCCCCGGCGGGCTTGAGATAATCCAGGCCGATGTCCGCCGCGAAGAAGCTCAGCCCGGACATTTCGCGAAAGGCGGAGTACTGCAGGCAGGCGAGCAACGAGACCGCCGAAAAGTCCTGGTAGATGGACAGCGAAAACGCCGAGATCTGGTCCGTTACGGCGTTTCTTGTTTGGAACAGGTTCTGGGTAGAATGCTGGTTGAAAGAGAGGTAGACGACGCCTCCCTCGGCCGCGACGGCCACAAGCAGGAGAACGGGAACGACGAGCTTCATCTTGCTTTTCATCATGATGCAAAACCCCCGATCAATCAAGAAAAAAAGAGCCTCCTCTTCGCGAGGGCGGAGAGGAGGCTCTTCGAGATCTCTCAGCCGCGGCCCTTTCTCTGGACAGCGCCCTTGGGGCCTGTGCCGTCGCAGACTCCGGCGCCGGCCATCCGCCCGGCGGTTGTCGCGCCCTGCCGGAAGGATGCTTTGCCGAAGTTGGCCTTGGTGATCTTCCCGGCCTTCTGGCCCTTGACCGTCTCCGTGCCGTCGGTGCGGCCGACGCGGCGCTGGTCCTTGTAGCCGGAGCCGTCGAGCGGACGGGTCCAATCGGGGTCCTGGCCGTTGGGGATGCCGTCGCCATCGGCGTCGCGGGCGACGTCGTTGATGCCGTCGCCGTTCTCATCGATGAACTTGGTGCCGACCCGATGCCTGAATGTTGCCTTCGCCTGGACCTTGTTCTGCTGAACTTCACCTTTTGCCTTCAGCTGGGCCTTGACCTGGGCTTGGGCCTTGGTCTGTTC
>MEXZ01000027.1 GCA_001773855.1 Candidatus Aminicenantes bacterium RBG_13_64_14 | reverse complement strand
ACGATCCGATCCAAACGAGCAGAATGCCGGCCGGGAGAATCGGCCATCGGGGCCTTTCTTGCGGGAACGTTTTCCTCATCACTATCCCCTTATTTATCGATCCTGTATTTCACGATCGTGATCGTCTCGTCCGCGTTTTTCTCCAGACAGAAGAGTGAGTCCTCCCGGACGGCCATCAGGGTCCGGCCCGCACCAAGATAGAAGCTGTCGATAAAGCGGCCGTCCTTGTCGAAGACGTCGATGAGCCGGCCCTTGGCCTTATCGTTCGTCGACGTTTCGACCCAGAGCCGTTCCCCGACGGGGTAAAGGTTGTTGACGTCCGTTTCGTATTCGCGCTTCGGCGTGCCATATTTCTTGCGGTAATCTGACTCCCAATCCGGCTCTATATGGGGGACCTTGGGGTAGGCCCGGCTGAACCTCTTGATGATCGCGCCGGAGGCCATGTCCACGACCTCGATGAGGTAGTCCCGGCCGTGAAAAGCATAGAGGAGCTTTGCGTCCGGGCTCGGTACGGTGATCGCGGAATCCCAACCCATCGCCCCTTGGGGAAACAGGAAATTCCTGGGCTTGAAGGTGGCGATGTCCCTCCGTTCCGAGCCGTCCCAAGCGACGGAGGCGACCGTGTCAATGATCTCCATGAGCTTTCCCGTCCTCTCGCCTGGAGGGGGCCAAACTGATTTCAGGAACAAGAAACCGTCTGGAAGAACTCCCAAAAAGCCTCTGTAATCTTTGTTCTTAAGATTGATCTGCTCTTGGAAGATCCCGTTAAAGTCGGCCCGCCAGAGACGCTGGGAGTTCATGTCCTGGATGAAAAGGTCGCGGCCGTGGATATAGTAAGTAAAGTAATCTCCCAGCTCGCCGGGTCCCTGGCCTTTCTTGTAGATGTTCTTGAAAAATTTTCCTTCCGGGGAGAATTTGAGGAACTCGCCGGCGTCGACGACGAAGATCGAGTCGTCGTCCCCGATCTGAAGTCTGTTCGGATGCTTGAAGAAAAACTCGCCCCCTTCGTCCGTGATCCTCCAGACCTCGGTGAGCTTCAAAACGCGCCCTGCGTTCTTGGCTTTCGGCTTGGCCGGGTTCTCGACGACCTGTCCGAAAGCGATGGCCGTGACGAACAGGGCGGTCATTAAAATGGCCCGAATTGCCCTTAAGCGGAATCCCGGCCTTGGCAATCTCCTCGTCTCGCGGTCTGCCCTTCCCTTTTTTTGAAGTGTCATTTTTTATCGACGGCTAGAATTCATAGCCCTTGAACTTCAGGCTCTTGGTCCGGATGGTCGTGCCCATGGCCTTGTCCAGCGCGGCCAGGGCGATCTTGTAGTCGATGACGGCCCGGATCTCGTCGGCCTTGGCCTGGGCCAGGTTCCTCTGGTAGGTGAAGAGCCATTCGCTGCCGACGAGGCCGAGGTCGTAGCGCTGAGTCTCGGCCTGGACGCGCTTCTCCATGAGCCCGCGGTAGCGGGCCGAGGTCTCGATCTTCGTCGCGCTAGCCTCGAGGTCCTTGACGGCCTCCATGACCTCGATCTCGATCGTCTGCCGCTCCTTATCGAGCTGGAGTCGGGCCTGGTCCTGGGCCAGGCGCGCCCGGGCCAGTCCGGCCCGGGAGACGAAGTTCGAGAGCGGCAGGGCGAGGGTGACGTTGAGCGACAGGTTGTTGTAGGCCATCTTCCAGACGTCTCTGAAGGATTGGCCGCGGCTGCCGTAGATCGTGTCGATGATGATTCCCGTCAGGGGGTTGTTATCCTGGAAGATGTACTTGATGCCCGATTGGCCGGGAGACCACAGGGAGAAATTGAGGTCGAGGCGGGGGAGGAGCTGGTTTCGGAAATAGCCGATGTCCGTGGCCGCGTTAGCCATCATCGCATCCGTCCGGGCCAGCTCGGGGCGCTCGGCGAGCGCCGTGGCCAGTGCCTCTTCATAAGTGACCGCGTGCTTCGCGGCCTGGGGCTCGTCGGCAGGGATGATCGAGACGAGGTCCTCGCCGGAGACGGCCGCGACACCGGCCGCAGCGCCCGCGACGGGCATGTTGAGCAGGGACTTGAGACGGTTTTCGGTCTTCTCGACCTGGAGCCGGGCCGAAAGGACGCGGTCCTCGTAGCCGGCGACTTCGGTTTCCGCACTCAGCACCTCAACGGCCGACTTCGTCCCGATCCGGGCCGCCTCCTCGTTCCGCTTGAGCGTCTCCCGGCTCTGGGCGAGCGACATCTCGAGGACGCGCAGGCTTTCCCGGGCGTAATAGAGGTTCCAGTAGGCCTCCTCGACGCCGTAGATCGTCTGGAGGAGGGTCGACTTGAGGGCCGCTTCGGACATGTCGAGCTGGCGCCGGGCCTTGATCGACTCGTAGCGGTTGGCTCGGAAGCCGAAATCCCTGAGGAGAGGCTGTCTCAGGTTCAGCCGGAACTCGCTGAAATAAGCCGGATTGACGGTCGTGTAAGCCCGCGAGGTGTCGGTTTTGCGGGTGAATAGACTCAGGCCGAGCTCGGTGCCGAGAGGCGTCCGTTGGGTGACGCCGAGCTGATAATAATCCATCTTGGTCTTGATGGTCGGTCCCTCGACGCCCCAAGAGCTGGGGATGTCCTGATCGAGGTAGTTCGAGCTCAGGCCGAACTCCGGTAGGAACTTCTCCCGGGCCTCGGCGGCCGAGGCCGAATCCATCTCGGGGTTGAGGGCCTCGATGGCCAAGTCGAGGTTCCCTTCGAGGGCCTTCCGGATGCAGTCCGCGAGAGAGAGCGAACGGGTCGCGGGCTTCGGGGTCTGGGCCAGACCGCTCCAGACGAGCGGCCCGATGATGAGCGCGGCCAGGGCCGCGAGGACGGCTTTGTGACGCATGGTCCCCCTCCTCGGATTCAGGGCTATTCGACGATGCTGACCTTGGTGTCGTGGGCCAGGGTGATGTGGCCCTCGATGATGACGGTGTCGCCCGCGGAGACGCCCCAGCCCGGCTCCTTGCCGGGCAGGACCTCGGCCAAGCGCTCGTTCTCGAGTCCCACTTCGATGTAGCGCCATTTCGCGACGTCCCCCTCGACGGCGAAGACGAGCCTGCGGCCGCCGCGGACGAGGATGGCCTGCTGGGGGACGAGCAGCCGGTCCTTGAAGATCTCGGTCGGGATCTCGACCTCGGCGTGCATGCCGGGCTTGACCTCTTCGGACGGGTTGTCCATGGTGACGTGGACGGCGCAGGTCTTGTCTTCGGCATTGATGACGGGGCTGATGGCTTCGATGCGCCCCTTGAAGGCCCGGCCGGGGAAGGCGCTGAAGCGGAGCTCGACCTCGCGCCCGGCAACGATCTTGCCGACCTCGCTCTCGAGAACCTTGGCCTTGACCTTGATGCGGCTGATGTCGACGAGGGTGAAGAGCTCGCGGCCGGCGTCGAGACGTTCTTTCGGCGAGAGCTTGATGTCCGTGACGATCCCGGCGAAGGGGGCGCGGATGCGCGTTTTATCGAGGTCCATGCGGGCGATCTTGACGTCGACCTCGGCCTGGGTCAGGCCCTTGGTCGAGGCCATGATCTCGTCCTTCTTGCGGCCGGCCTCGATCAGGGCGAGTTCGAGGTCGCCCTGGGCCTTTTCCAAGTCGGCCTGGGAGATGAGGCCCTTCTTGAAGGCGTCGGCGACGCGATCGTAGGCGGCCTGGGCCTTGTCGAGCTTGTCGATAACGCCTGGGGAGGCCTCCTGTCCGGCCGCGGCGTACTGTTTCTCGACGAAGAGCTCGGACAGGTAGCGCAGACGCTGGGCCTCGAGCTTTTCGAGACGAAGGCGGTATTCGCGGTCGTCGAGCTCGACGAGCAGGTCGCCTTCTTTAACGTGGCGGCCCTCGGCGGCGTAAAGGTTCTTGACAACGCCGCCGACCTCGGCCTTCATGGCGATCCGCTTCTCGGTGTAGGCTTCCCCCGGAGATTTGAGGGTCATGATCAGGTCGCCGATGACCGCTTTGGAGACCTTGACCGGGAGCGGGGCGGCTTCGACCTTCTGGTCGGGGGCGGTGGCGGAACCTCCTCCCGGTGACTCCGCTCCGGCGTTTTCCGCCTGATTTTCAGGTTTGGCGGGGACCTTGTCGAGGACGAGAAAATAGACGCCGGCGGCAGCCAGAACGAAGATCAGAAAGCCGCCCAGGACGGCCTTGGGGATGCGCATAGCCCACCTCCTATTTATATTAAAAAGAGGACGCGTTCAGCGCTGGAAACCCGAGTGCTGACCCAACTTAACTTTCTTAGCCTACAATAAGCAACTTTCGGGCCAATTTGTCAACAAATCTCCCTAAAAAATAAGACAGTTATAAAGACCGGAAATTCCCACCGTCCTAAAATTATTACGACGGACCAGCCGGAAGTGTTGCTTATGTGCGAATATTTTCGCATTGTTGCCCAGCTGGAGATCCGACATTGACGGCCGTAGGCCCGGGAATAGCCCCGGGGACGAGATCCGGGGACATGTACTTCCGGTACGTGTCCCCATTCCTGATGCCTGCTCGGTCTTGAGGCCTGAGCCAGCTCATCTCCTTACGGGAGGGCGCTTTTTCTGTTAATATACGGGGGAAAGGCCACCGCCCCTTGCTAGTATTAGCCATCGAGACTTCGTGCGACGAGACATCCGCGGCCGTATTGCGCGCGGTCGCTCAAGAAAAGGGACACGTACCGGAGGTACCTGTCCCTTTTCCGGACTCCGGCCCTTGTCCCCTTTCTTCGACGTCTGCGAAATCCCCCGAGGTCCTGAGCAACATCGTCCTGTCCCAGGACGAAGTCCACGCGCCGTACGGCGGGGTCGTGCCGGAGCTGGCCTCACGCCAGCATATCAAAACGATCACGGCCATCGTCGGCGAAGCGCTGTCTCGCGCCGGCGTGGCGCTCGAAGCGGTCGACCTCTACGCAGTGACCCAGGGGCCGGGCCTCATTGGCTCTCTTCTTGTGGGCCTGTCCTTCGCCAAGGGCCTGGCCTACTATCACAAGAAACCGCTTATCGGCGTCGACCACCTGGAAGCTCATCTCGAAGCGTGTTTTCTCGAAAACCCCGGCATCGAGTATCCCGTCCTGGGGCTCCTCGTCTCCGGCGGGCACACGGCGCTTTACCTGATGGAGGAGCCGCTCTCTTACAAGCTCCTCGGCAAGACGCGCGACGACGCGGCGGGGGAGGCCTTGGACAAGATCGCCAAGTTTCTCGGCCTAGGCTATCCGGGCGGGCCGGTCATCGAGAAGCTCGGCCGCGGCGGCGACCCCAAGGCGTTCCCTTTCGCCGTGCCGCGGACGAAGGACCGGAGCCTCGATTTTAGCTTCAGCGGGCTCAAGACCGCGGCCCTGAAGCACATTCGGGAGCGAGGAGTCGGTAAGGACGATCCGCGGCTGCCCGATTTCCTGGCCAGCTTCGAGCAGATCGTCGCCCGGGCCCTTGTGGACAACCTCCGCCTGG
>MEXZ01000026.1:1945-10415 GCA_001773855.1 Candidatus Aminicenantes bacterium RBG_13_64_14 | reverse complement strand
GCCGCCGGGACTTCCCGGAGGAGACAGAGGACTTTCCGATTGTTCTTTTCGTCAGACGGTTTTGCGCCCGAGAAGCGCGCCGAGCGGACCCCCGGCGCACCGTCCAGGGCTTCGATCTCGAGGCCGGAGTCCTCGGCCAGGATCAGGCCGTCCCATTTCCGGCTGTAATACAGGCCCTTGGCCCGAGCGTTCTCGGAAAAGGTCTTCCCTCGTTCCCTGTGGGAAAGGTCGGGAAGGACGTCTTCCAGCCCGAAGATCTTCAGGGGAACGCCTCTCAGGGCGCGGCGGATCTCCCGGACCTTGCCGGGGTTCCGGGTCGCCAGGAGGAGGCGGCGTTCAGTCAATCTTCAGCTCTTCGATGTCGGCCAGCTCGAGGAGCCCCTGGTTGAACTCCTGTTCCTTCTCCTCCGAGGACGAGAACGAGAACGCCAGGAGATAAGACTGTCCCTCCTGTTTCATGGTCAGCCGCTCGAGCCGGACGCCGTGATGGAGGGCGAGCTTGCGGAGACTGGAGAGGATGTAGGGGCGGGCCTTGGCCTTCATGTGATAGTGGAACTGGGACTTGCGGAGGTAGGAGTCCTCGATCTTGCGGAAGAGAAGCAGGGTCGTGATCGTCAGGGCGGTGAAGATGAGCGCCGGCAGGTAAAAGCCGGCGCCGATGACCAGGCCCAGGCCGGCGACGAGCCAGAGCGTCGAGGCCGTCGTCAGGCCGGCGATCGTCCCCCGGGCTTGGAAGATGGTCCCGGCGCCGAGGAAACCGACGCCTGTGATGACCCCGGCGGCCATGCGGACGAGCGTGTCGGACGTGCCGCCCTTGGCCTGGACGAGGAGCGTGGCCATGGTCATCATCATGGCCGAGGCCACGCAGACCAGGATGTTCGTCCGGAAGCCGGCCGGCTTCTGGCTGGCCTCCCGTTCGAGTCCGATCAATCCTCCGAGAGCTATGGCCAGGACGAGCTTCAGGATGACTTCGATCGTTTCCATGGAATCTCCCACCCCCTTTTAACATCGGCGTGTGAGGTTGTCAATCGCGGCGCGAATCTGGTAGAATGACCCAAAAATCAGGAGAAACGACATGCCCGTTCTCATCAAAAAAATCCACGCCCGGGAGATCCTCGATTCCCGCGGTAACCCCACCGTCGAGGTCGAAGTCACGCTCGAGGACGGCTCCTGGGGCCGCGCGGCCGTCCCGTCCGGCGCTTCGACGGGTATTTATGAGGCCCTCGAGCTCCGTGACGGCGAGACGGGCCGCTACCAGGGCAAGGGCGTCCTCAAGGCGGTCGAACACGTCAACATCGACATCCCCGAGGTTGTCCTGGACCTCGACGCCCTCGACCAGACCGCCGTCGACCGGGCCATGTTGACCCTCGACGGCACGGAGAACAAGGGCAAGCTCGGCGCCAACGCCATCCTCGGCGTGAGCATGGCCGTAGCCCGGGCCGCGGCCTCGTCGGTCGGATTGCCGCTCTACCGCTATCTCGGCGGCGCCTCGGCCAATCTTCTCCCCGTGCCCATGTTCAACATCCTCAACGGCGGCGTCCACGCCAACTGGCAGAGCACGGACCTCCAGGAATTCATGATTGCCCCGGTCGGCGCCCCGAACTTCCGCGAGGCCCTGCGCTGGGGGGCGGAGACCTATCACGCCCTGAGGAGCGTCCTGAAGAGCGGCGGCTTCACGACGGGCGTCGGGGACGAAGGCGGTTTTGCGCCGGCCTTCAAGAAGAACTCGGACGCCGTGGAAACGATCCTGAAAGCCATCGAGAAGGCCGGCTATAAACCCGGCGAACATATCGTCCTGGCCGTTGATGGAGCGACGAGCAGCATCTACGAGGACGGGGTCTACCACCTCAGGACCGAGAACAAGAAAGTGAAGGCGGACGAGATGATCAGGATGTACGAGGACTGGGTCCGCAAGTATCCGCTCCTCGTTCTCGAAGACGGGCTGGCCGAGGACGATTGGGACGGCTGGAAGCTCCTGAACAAGACGCTCGGCGATAAAATCGAGCTCGTTGGCGACGACCTCTTCGTCACGAACGTCAAGCGTATCACCCGGGGCATCGAGGAAAACGCCGCGAACGCCGTCTTGATCAAGCTGAACCAGATCGGGACGCTGACCGAGACCGTGGCGGCCATCGAGATGGCCAGGAAGGCCGGCTGGGGGGCCATGGTCTCCCACCGTAGCGGCGAGACGGTCGACAGTTTCATCGCCGACCTGACCGTGGCCATGGGCACGGGCCACCTCAAGACCGGGGCGCCCTGCCGCGGCGAAAGGGTCGAGAAGTACAACCAGCTCATGCGGATCGAAGAGGAGCTGGGCTCCAACGCCGTCTACGCCGGGCGCAAAGCCTTCGTGCGTTGACCGGCACAAAATTCCCCTTGACAAGGCTTTCCCGCTCATGTTAATAGACTTAGTCTATTGATATAGTCAATTAAGCAGGAGATGTGATGAGGCTATCGACCAAGGGCGAATATGCCAGCCGGGCCATGCTCGAGCTTTCCCTCCGATACGCGGACGGCCCCATCCACAGCCGGGAGATCTCCAAGGCCCAGGAGATCCCTCCGAAGTTCCTCGAACAGATCCTCCTTCTCCTGAAACGGGCCGGGTATCTCAAGAGCCGCAAGGGCCGGAAAGGCGGCTACGTTCTGGCCAAGCCGCCCGGGGCCATCAACGTGGCCGAGGTCATCCGGGTCATGGACGGCCCGCTCGCCCCCATCGACTGCGTCAGCGTCATGGCTCACGAGCCCTGCCCCATGGAAAAAACCTGCGGCCTGCGCTGGCTGTGGAAAGAAGTCCGGGATTCGGTTGCCGGGATCCTGGAACGGACGACCTTCGCCGACCTCGTCGAGAAAAGTGGGAAGGCGAAAAACATGCGGGAGACGACGGGGTGACGGACGCGTCGGCTTATGGCGGTCCGGCCCGGGAAGGCGGGAGATGAAAAAAGCGCTCCTCCTTTGTCTCCCGGCATTGCTCTGGGGCGCGTTCGGTCCCGGGCCGATTTACCCCCGGCCGGCCGCCGCCCGGGAGAGCCTTTCCCTCTCCGGGGCCTGGGCTCTCTATCCCCTGGCCGTACGCTGGCAGGAGGAATTCCAGAAATCCCGTCCCGGAGTGAACATCGACGTCCAGGCCGGCGGGGCGGGCAAGGGGATCGTCGACGTCCTGGCCGGGGTCGTGGACATCGGCATGGTCTCGCGGGAGATACAACCGACCGAGGTCGAAAAGGGGGCCGTGGCCCTGGCCGTGGCCAAGGACGCCGTCGTGGTCACCGTCAACCGGAAGAATCCGTTCCTCGCCGATATCCTGCGACGAGGGCTGCGGAGGGAAGAATTCCTCGGGCTGTGGATCAAGAAATCTATCGGGACATGGGAGGGCGCCCTCGGCAAGAGCGGCCGGACCCCCGTCCACCTCTTCACCCGTTCGGACGCCTGCGGCGCCGCGGAAACCTGGGCCGCTTATCTGGGTGGACACCAGGAGGACCTGGCCGGAATCGGCGTCTACGGCGACCCGGGGCTGACCGAAGCCGTCCGGCGCGATCCCCTGGGGATCGGTTTCAACAACGTGAATTTCGCCTATGACGCCAAGACCCTGAAGCCCATTACCGGAATCGAGATCTGCCCCATCGACCTCGACGGTAACGGCGAGATCGACCCGGCCGAGAAGATCTACGGGACCCGCGACGACCTGACCCGGGCCATCGCCGCGAACGTCTATCCCTCGCCCCCGGCGAGGCAGCTCTATTTCGTCATCAAGGGGAAGCCGGGCCGTCCCCTCCTAGCGGAATTCCTCGAATGGGTCCTCACCGACGGCCAGAAATTCGTCGCCGAGATGGGCTACATCGGCCTCGCGCCGGACCGGATCGCTTCCGGCATGGCCGTCGTCCGCGGCGCAGCGGAGAAAAAATGAGGCTTCTCAAGGACGCCCTGGCCCGGCGGGCGATGAGCTTTGTCGCCGCCTTGCCGGGGATCCTGGTGCTCCTCATCGTCATCGGGCTTTTCCTCAAGTCGAAAGCCATCCTCGGGGTCGAGCCCCTGTCGCGGCTCCTCTTCTCCTCCGCGTGGCATCCGCTCAAGGGGCAATTCGGGCTCCTGGCGTTCATCACCGGGACGGTCTGGGTGACCGTGACCGCGCTCGTCCTAGCCGTGCCGGTCTCGATCCTCGCGGCCATCTACCTCTCGGAGTACGCCCCGCGCTGGGTCCGCGAGAGCGCCAAGCCCGTCGTCGACCTCCTGGCCGGCCTTCCCTCCGTCGTCTACGGCGTCTGGGGCGTCATCCTGGTCGTTCCCTTTGTCGGCGGCGTCCTCGCCCCTCTCGCCGGCGTCTATTCCTCGGGCTACAGCATCCTCGCCGGCGGCATCGTCCTGGCCATCATGACCTTCCCGACGATCATCCACGTGACGCTCGAGGTCTTCGCCTCCGTCCCCCGGTCGCTCCGCGACGCGTCCCTGTCCCTCGGGGCGACGAAGTGGGAGACGACCCGGCACGTCGTCCTGAGGAAGGGCGCGCAGGGAATCTTGGCGGCGTCGGTCCTCGGGTTCTCCCGGGCCTTCGGGGAGACCATGGCCGTCCTCATGGTGGTCGGCAATGTGCCGGCCGTCCCCCGGTCGCTCTTCGACGCCGGCTACCCGCTGCCGGCGCTCATCGCCAACAACTACGGCGAGATGATGTCCATCCCCCGTTACGACGCGGCCCTGATGACGGCCGCCCTCGTGCTCATGCTCATCGTCCTCTTTTTCAACGTCCTCGCCCGGCGCATCCTGGTCCGTGTAGAAAAGAGGATTCGGTGAACGGGGTCGCGAACGGCCACCTCGGGAAGCGCAAGCGGGCCGACGTCTTTTTCCGTGTCCTGGCCACCGCCGCCGCCGCCGTCGTCCTCCTCTCCCTCCTCCTCATCCTCGGGACGATCCTGTGGAAGTCCGTCCCCGCCTTGAGCCTGTCCATGCTGACGCACACGCCGAAGGGCGGCTTCTACCTGGGCAAGGAGGGCGGCATCCTGAACGCCATCCTGGGCTCCCTGTACCTCGCCGTCGGGGCCACCGTCCTGGCTTTCCTCTTGAGCCTTCCCCTCGCCCTCTACCTCAATCTCTACAAGGGCCGGGCCTCGAAAACGGCCGTCTGGACGAGGTTTTTCCTAGACGTCCTCTGGGGGGTGCCGTCCATCGTCTACGGGGTCTTCGGGTTCGTCGTCATGCTGGCCCTGGGACTTCGGGCCTCTCTTCTGGCCGGGATGCTGACCGTCGCCCTCCTCGAGTTCCCGATCATGTGCCGGGCCATCGACGAGGTCATGCGCCTCGTCCCCCTCGAGCTCAAGGAGGCCTCCGATTCGCTCGGGGCCACCCGCTTCGAGACGGCTCTCAAGGTCATGGTCCGTCAATGCGCCCCGGGCATCCTGACCGGGGTGCTCCTCGCTTTTGGACGGGGCATCGGAGACGCCGCCTCGGTCCTGTTCACGGCCGGGTTCACCGACCGCATCCCGTCCTCCCTGGCGGATCCTGCGGCGACCCTGCCGTTGGCCATATTCTTCCAGCTGGGCACTCCCTTCCCCGAGGTCCAGCAGAGGGCCTACGCTTCGGCCGCGGTCCTGACCCTGATCATCCTCCTCATCAGCTTGGCCGGCCGGGCGATGAGTCGAAAGGTCACCCGACATGTCGTCAGATAGCGGACGGACACGCCCATGAACGGGCCGGCGCCCATCAGCATCCGGGACCTGAGCGTCTTCTACGGCGACCTCCAGGTTCTCAAGAACATCAACCTGGACATCCCGGCGAAGAGGATCACGGTCATCATCGGGCCGTCGGGCTGCGGCAAGACGACGCTCCTCAAATCGCTCAACCGGCTCCTGGACACGGCGGAGAGCGTGCGCGTCCAGGGCGAGGTCGTTCTCGACGGTGAAAATATCTACGACCCCCGGACCGAGGTCACCCGGATCCGGAAAAAGATGGGCCTGCTCTCCCAGAAGCCCCAGGTCCTGCCCATGTCGATCTACGAGAACGTCGCCTACGGACCGAAGATCCACGGCCTCAAGTCGAAGAAGGACCTCGCCCGGAGGGTCGAACACTACCTCAAGGTCGCCGGTCTCTGGGACGAAGTGAAGGACAGACTCCGTGAACCCGCTTCCAGCCTTTCGGTCGGACAACAACAGCGCCTTTGCCTGGCCCGAGGCCTCGCGGTCGAGCCGGAGATCATCCTCGGCGACGAGCCGACCTCGGCCCTCGACCCCCAGTCGAGCCAGAACGTCGAGCGGCGGCTGATAGAGCTCAAGCAGGAATACACGGTAGTCGTCGTCACCCACATCCTGCGCCAGGCCCGGCGCGTGGCCGATTATCTGGCCTTTCTTTATCTGGGGGAACTCGTCGAGCACGGGCCGGCGGCCGAGGTCTTCGCCAATCCCAAAGACCCGCGGACCCGGGCCTACCTCACCGGCGAGATCAGCTGACGCCGATCTTTTTCAAGCCGGTCCTGAGCGAATCCCGGAGCGCGGCGATCTCGGCGGACGCGGCCGCCCGGCCGGCAATGGCGCTGCGGAAATAGCTGAAACGCAATCCGTTATGGGTCTGCCGGTAGCGGAATTCGACCTCGGGGTGGCCGAAGAAGAGCGTCATCATCGTCTCGGCCATTTTCGTCAGCGGCGGCCTGTCGATGTGGCCGAAGCGGAAGCGCGCCGTGACCCGTGTCCCTTTCCGCGGGACGGATTCGATGATGACGCGGCCGCCGCAGACCTCGGCCGCCTGGGCGAGGAGAGGCAGGCCGAGGCCCGTCCTTTTCCTCTTGGTGGTGAAGAACGGGTCGAGGGCCCGCTCCCTCTCCTCCCGCGACATGCCCCGGCCGTTGTCCGTCACCCGGAACGCCAGGATGTCGCGCTTCTCGTTCTCGTTGACGGCGATAAGGACCCGCGTCGCGCCGGCCGCGACCGCGTTTTCGACAATGTCGAGGATGTGGAGAGAGAGGTCCTCCATCATGACGGGATGATCCTCCTGCCGTCCTCCCCGGCCAGGGCCTTGCGGATCTCATCGAGGTTCGGCGAGGCGACGAGAAAATCGGTCACGGCGCGGCCGATCTCCTCCGGCTGATGGGCGTCCGAGAAACGGACCATGGGAAAGGGGTCGAAGGGACCGAGCGCCTCCCGGGCCTCGGCGACGGTCAGCCGGGGCGAGACCTCGACGGCCTCGAGAGCGAGGCCGGGCGGGATGAAGCCGAGCTGGGAGACGATGCTGAACGACTCCCGGTCGACGTGGCAGGCGATGGCCAGGCCGCCGTGACCGTGGATGAGACCGACGGCGTCGTGGACGGAAAAAAGCGTCGCCCCGAAGAGACACCGCGGGCTGAACCCAATGACGTAATCCTCGGCGTCGACGAGGACCTGGTCCTTGACGAACTTTTTCTTCGACGGGACGTCCGGGAGATTCCGGTAGACGGCCGCCTGGAAGGGGCCGAGATCGGTCGCGGGGTCGAAGAGCCCGAGGATGTGGACTTCCTCGGCGGTCGTCAACTCGATCCCGGGCAGGACGGCCAGCTCCGTGCCCCGGGCGGCCTCGATGACGGCGGCGGCGTTCTCCGTCGTGTTGTGGTCGGTGACGGCGATGAGGTCCAGCCCGGCCGCCCGGGCCCGGTCGACGACCGCGCGCGGAGACATGGCCAGCTCCCCGCACGGCGAGAGGCAGGTGTGGATGTGGAGGTCGGCCCGGATACGCCGGAACTCCATCAACTCCCCTTGACCCCCAGCCCGTAGAGCCTGCCCGCGAGCTCGAACGCGCTGAGCCGGGTGCCGAGAACGGGCACGCCCTCCCTTTCCGCCTGTTGGAGGGTTTCGGGGGCCGGCTCCCGGCCGTTGACGAGGACGATCCCGGCCAGTTCCTTGAGGACGGCCACGGCGACGATGTTCGGGTGGATCTGCATGGTGACCCAGAGGTCGTCCTTGCGGCCGTGGCCGATGACGTCGCTCAGGAGGTCGCTCGCGTACCCGCCGAGGACGGGCCGTTCGAGCGTGGTACCCGCCGTGTAGACCTTGAGTTCGAGGCGTGCCGCCAGGTCGGACAGTGTCATAGCTTCTCCTTCTTGACGAACGGGCAGTCGTCGACATGAGCCAGCCCGCGGACGACGTCGTCGGCCAGCGTCCGGCAGTCCGGCGCCCCGCAGACCCCGCAGTCCTTGCGCGGCAGGTCGGCGAAGATCTTCTCCCGGCGCTTGGCCTTGCGGATGGCCTTGGCCGGGTCGCGGTCGAGGGGTCGGGAGTTGTTGGGCGACACGGGGTGGTCGAAGGACAGGAAATTCTTGTGATAAAGCCGGCTGACGTCCTTGGGATCGACGACCGCGCGCTCCCCGGCGGCGGCGACGAGCTGCAGGATCCGGCTCTTGGCCAGGAAACGGTTCTCCACCTCGAGCGGTCCGCCCACGCATCCGTCCGGGCAAACCGTGCACTCCAGCATGTCGATGTCCTGGAGGAGTCCCGCCTCGACCTGGTCGAGGACCCGCATG